>NZ_CAJNBO010000059.1:0-20854 GCF_905221015.1 Paraburkholderia nemoris
ACGAGCTGACTGTCCATGTGGCGACAACTGATCGGGTCGGCGCCACAGGAGGGAATATACAAGTAGGCAAAAGAAAGCGGCTAGAAGCCCCTGCTAAGCGGGTCTCGTGGTCTGCCTGGGGTAGTGGTGCGACTGGAATCCGTGTTCTCGCACATTCAGCGTTAGTGACAAAGGACTCATCAGCTCCCACTCCGCACTACGTGCGTCGCGGACGGGGCTGCAGGGGAAACCACGGGCTTCGGTTGGGGTTTGTGGGGGCCGTTGGCTTCGCCTCGGCGAGGCGCTCTGCACTCACCTGGGAACCCTAACTTCAAATGATATGCCCGTGCCCCGCAATCACGGTCGCGGCTGCGCGGTGCAAGGACGAGCCACGATCCGGTGGCGAGGGGGGAGTCAAAACGTAGCGGATGGTTTTATGAACGGCTCTTCGGCGCGCGTAGCGCCGCCGGAAGTATGACGCCCTTGTCACAAGCACGTGCCGGGGCACGAACCCAGATTCCAGATGCACCACTACCCTGTGTGGGCTGCGGGACCCGCTTAGCAGGGGCTTCTAGCCGCTTTCTTTTGCCTACTTTTCTTTGCGGCGGCAAAGAAAAGTAGGTGCCGCCCCGCACAGGGGCAACGCTAATAGACCACTAGCAAATCAAGGAAAGGCCAAAGCCCTAAGAACACAGACAAAACAAGCGCCAAGCAAGCAAAAAAATCAGGTCGCCGCAGGCGCATTCGGCGCCCGAGAATTCCGTAAATACATCATCGTCGACAGCACGACTGCCATCGCGGAAGCGACCGCCGCAAACAAAAACACCTGCGCATAACCAAACTCCCCAGCGATATACCCGGCCAACGGCCCCGTAATCCCCAGAGAAAGATCAAGAAACACAGAATAAGCCGACAAAGCCGCCCCCCGACTAGCGGGCGGCACAAGCCCAACCGCCTCCACACCAAGAGCAGGAAACACCAAAGCAAACCCAAACCCGGTCAACGCCGCCCCCGCGAGGGCAATATGCGGCTCAGGCGCCAACCACAACATCAACAACCCGGCACATTCAAACGAAAACGAAGCAATCGCGACCCGGAACCCACCGTAAGCCTTGATCGTATTAGCGAACAACAAACGCGCGCCGATAAACAGCGTGCCAAAAACAGTCAACGACAAAGCCGCATTAGGCCAATGCCGCGCGGCATAAAACAGCGTGATGAACGTGGCGATCGACCCAAAGCCGGCCGAGCCCAGTGCCAACCCGATCCCATGCGGCAGCACCCGCGTGAACACGCTCCGGTACGACATCCGCTCGCCATGCACGATCGGCACCGGCGCGATAGGCCGCGCCAGATAAAACCCGAGCGCCGCCAGTAGAATTACCAGGACGCCCAACGCGGCAAACCCGATCGTGTGTGCAATCGCTACGCCGAGCGGCGCGCCAATCGCGAGCGCGCCGTAAGTCGCGATACCGTTCCACGAAATCACCCGCGCATTGTTGCTCGTGCCCACCCGGCCGATGCCCCACAAAATCGCGCCAGTGCCGCACAGGCTTTCGCCGAAGCCGAGTACGAGACGGCTGCACACCAGCAGCCCCAGGCTCACCACCGGCCAGCGCCCGCACAACACGGCCAGCAGCAACAGGATCCCGCTCGCGCCGCAACCCATCAGGCCGATCGTGACCGTTCGCTTCGGCCCTAACGTGTCGGCCGAGCGGCCGGCGAGCGGCCGCGAGGCCAGCGTCGCCAGGTACTGCACGCTGATCGCCGCGCCGGCCAGAATCGCGCTGTAACCCAGGTCATCGTGGACGTAGCCCGGCAGCACCGCGAGCGGAATTCCGATCGTCAGGTAGCAAAGAAACGTGAAAAAGACGACCGGAATGATCTGCATGGTCGTCGCAAATTCGCTGCGCGGTGTCGCTGAGTCGGTGGACATGGGGAAAACGAGACTTGAAAACGGCGGGAAGGCGTGATTTTCCCATGGAACCGATTCCCTTGCAGGGTTTGCTTAATACTTTCGGCGGTTAAATAACGGTGCCGGATCGATATAGTGGTCCGTTTTCACCCTGCACGAGCGGTCTTTTGATGCCGACCGGATGAATGAGCCTTGTTCGTTGATGGCTTTAATGCAGCAATTTACATATAAATACGGCAAAACAGCCAATTCAACATAAGCCAACCGCCCCCCCAAACCCATCTCTATATCGTTTCGCGAATATGTCCCGCATGCGATCCCCGCTATGGGTTGTATTTATTGATGATGATAGTTTTCGAACCATCATCGCAGCACGTCCCAACGGACACAGAACATTGAGAGTAACGAGACATGACTGAGCCGATTCGCTTCTACCACCGCAACGCGATCCGTGAGATCAAGGATGCGCCCGTCACCCGCACCGTCCTGCAGTATCTGCGCGAAGACGTGCATTGCACCGGCACCAAGGAAGGCTGCGCCGAAGGCGACTGCGGCGCATGCACGGTCGTGATCGGCGAGCGCAACGAGGCGGGCGGCGTCGACTTCAAGGCAGTCAACGCCTGCATCCAGTTCGTGCCGACCTTGGACGGCAAAGCGCTCTTCACCGTCGAGGACCTGCGTCAGCCGGACGGCTCGCTGCATCCGGTGCAGGAAGCGATGGTCGAGTGCCACGGTTCGCAGTGCGGTTTCTGTACGCCGGGTTTCGTCATGTCGATGTGGTCGCTGTACGAAAAGCATGGCCACGAACATAGCTGCGCAAACAAAACTGTGCCGTCGCGCGACGCGATCAGCAACGCGCTGACCGGCAATCTGTGCCGCTGCACCGGCTATCGTCCGATCGTCGACGCAGCCGTGCGCATGTTCGAAGCGCCCGCGCCGAAAGCACCGGTCAATATCGAAGCGCTGTCGAATGCACTCGCCACGCTCGAGCGCAAGGACACGTTCCACTACCAGCACGCCGGCCAGCAGTTCGACGCGCCGCGCACGGTCGCGGCGCTCGCGAAGATCAAGGAAGCCGAACCGGCCGCGCGTATTCTCGCCGGCAGCACGGACATCGGTCTGTGGGTCACCAAGATGATGCGCGAGCTCGGCAACATCGTGTATGTCGGGCAGATCGCCGAATTGCAGAAGCTCGAAACCAACGACGACTGGATCGAGATCGGCGCGGGCGTGAGCGTCGAAAAGGCCTACACGGAAATCGTCAAGCAGTATCCGGAACTGTTCGAAATGCAGCAGCGCTTCGCGTCGCTGCCGATCCGCAATGCCGGCACGCTCGGCGGCAATATCGCCAACGGTTCGCCGATCGGCGATTCGATGCCCGGCCTGATCGCGCTCGGCGCACGCGTGATCGTGCGCGGCGGCGAGATCGAGCGTGAAATGCCGCTCGAGGACCTGTACCTCGCGTATCAGAAGAAGGATATGGCGGAGCACGAGTTCGTCGTCGGGCTCAAGGTGCCATCGCGCACCGGCGTGCGCAAGAACCTGCAGTTCCGCAGCTATAAGCTGTCCAAGCGCTTCGATTCGGACATCTCGGCGGTGTGCGCCGCGTTCTCCTTCATCGCCGACGGCAACGTGATCCGCGAGCCGCGCATCGCATTCGGCGGCATGGCCGCCACGTCCAAGCGCGCGACGCTCACTGAAGCCGTGCTGCGCGACGCCGAGTGGCACGAAGCCACCGCGCAAGCCGCAATGCTGGCGCTCGGCAACGATTACGCGCCGCTCTCCGACATGCGCGCGACCAGCAACTACCGCCTTGAAGCGGCCAAGAACACCTTGTACCGCTTCTGGCTCGAAACGCGTCCGAACAACCCGCTGCCCAAGAGCGCACTGGATGTTCGTGCAGTCGCCGCTGCTTGCGCCCCGGTCGGCGCCTAAGAAGCCAAAGGATACGGAGAACCCACACAATGAATCAGCAAGCCGAACCGTTCCTGAAAGACCTCAAGGAGCTCGACGACTTCACCCAGGTCCACGTCTCGCGCCCGCACGAGTCCGCGCATTTGCACGTGAGTGGCCGCGCCACCTACACCGACGACATCCCGACGCTCGCCGGCACGCTGCACGCCGCGCTCGGCCTATCGACGAAAGCGCACGCGAAGATCGTCTCGATGGCGCTCGACAAAGTGCGTGCCACGCCGGGCGTGGTCGCGATCTTCACCGCGGGCGATATCCCCGGCGTCAACGACGTGGGTCCGATCATCCACGGCGACGATCCGATTCTCGCGGACGGTGTCGTGCAATACGTCGGCCAGCCGATGTTCATCGTGGTCGCGACCTCGCATGACGTCGCGCGCCTCGCTGCGCGCCGCGCCGAAATCGTCTACGAAGAACTGCCGGCCATTCTCACCGCGCAACAGGCCCGCGCCGCGAACCAGCACGTCTTGCCGCCGATGAAACTCGCGCGCGGCGAAGCCGATACGAAGATTGCCCGCGCGGCGCGTCGCGAAGCCGGCGAGATGCTGCTCGGCGGCCAGGAGCAGTTCTACCTGGAAGGCCAGATTTCGTACGCGGTGCCGAAGGACGACGACGGCATGCACGTCTACTGCTCGACGCAGCACCCGACCGAAATGCAGCACATGGTCGCGCACGCCTTGGGCGTGGCGTCGCACAACGTGCTGATCGAATGCCGCCGCATGGGTGGCGGTTTCGGCGGCAAGGAATCGCAATCGGGTCTGTTCGCGTGCTGCGCGGCGCTCGCTGCATGGAAGCTGCTGTGCCCGGTCAAGCTGCGTCCGGACCGCGACGACGACATGATGGTCACGGGCAAGCGCCACGATTTCCACTATACGTACGAAGTGGGCTACGACGACAAGGGTGTGATCGACGGAGTGACGGTCGACATGACCTCGCGTTGCGGCTTCTCCGCCGACCTGTCCGGTCCCGTGATGACGCGTGCGCTGTGCCACTTCGACAACGCGTACTGGCTGTCCGACGTCACGATCGACGGCTTCTGCGGCAAGACCAACACGCAATCGAACACCGCGTTCCGCGGCTTCGGCGGTCCGCAAGGCGCGTTCGCGATCGAGTACATCATGGACAACGTCGCGCGTTCGGTTGGCGAAGATTCGCTCGACGTGCGCCGCCGCAATCTGTACGGCAAGACCGAGCGCAACCAGACGCCGTATGGTCAGGTGGTCGAAGACAACGTGATTCACGAACTGATTGACGAACTCGAAGCGACCAGCGAATACCGCGCGCGCCGTGCAGCGATCAACGAGTTCAACGCGAACAACGAAGTGCTGAAGAAGGGCTTGGCGCTCACGCCGGTCAAGTTCGGCATCGCGTTCAACGTGACCCACTTTAACCAGGCCGGCGCGCTGGTGCACATCTACACCGACGGTTCGGTGCTGGTGAACCACGGCGGCACCGAAATGGGCCAGGGTTTGAACACCAAGGTCGCGCAGGTCGTCGCGCATGAACTGGGTATCGGCTTTAACCGTATCCGCGTCACGGCGACCGATACGAGCAAGATCGCCAATACGTCGGCGACCGCCGCATCGACCGGTTCGGACCTGAACGGCAAGGCTGCGCAAGACGCCGCGCGCCAGTTGCGCGAACGTCTGTCGGCCTTCGCTGCCGAGCGTTTCGGCGCAGGGCAGGTGGCCGCTTCGGAAGTGCGTTTCGTGCACGACCGCGTGGTGGTCGGCGAGATGATCGTGCCGTTCGAAGAAGTGATCGCGAAGGCCTACATCGCGCGCGTCCAGCTCTGGTCGGACGGCTTCTACGCCACGCCGAAGCTCTACTGGGATCAATCGAAGCTGCAAGGCCGGCCGTTCTACTACTACTCGTACGGCGCGGCCGTGTCGGAAGTGGTGATCGATACGCTGACCGGCGAAATGCGCGTGCTGCGCGCGGACGCTTTGCATGACGTGGGTGCATCGCTGAACCCGGCGCTCGACGTGGGCCAGGTGGAAGGCGCGTTCATCCAGGGCATGGGCTGGCTTACGACTGAAGAACTGTGGTGGAACACGGGCGGCAAGCTGATGACGCACGCGCCGTCTACCTACAAGATTCCGACCGTCAACGATACGCCGCCGGACTTCCGTGTGCGCCTGTTCAAGAACCGCAATGCGGAGGACAGCATCCACCGTTCGAAGGCGACTGGCGAGCCGCCGCTGCTGCTGCCGTTCTCGGTGTTCTTTGCCGTGCGCGATGCGGTGTCGGCCGTGGGTGACCATAAGGTCAATCCGCCGCTGAATGCGCCCGCGACCAGCGAGGAAATCTTGAAGGCAGTCGGCGCCGTGCGGGCAGCAACCGCAGCGGCGCGGCAGTAAAGCGCAACTGGCCAGCTAAGGACAATCGTGCAAATATCGAAACTCACTGGAATGATCGCCATGAACGACTTTTCTTCCGTTCAGATCGGCCGGCGCAGCGCCGTGCAGGCGCCGCGTCCGGCGCCGATGCACATCGTGCTGTTCGGCGCGGGGCACGTCGGCCATGCGCTCGTCACGCTGCTCGGCAGCTTGCCGTGCGTCGTCCAGTGGGTCGATGAGCGCGACGAACTGTTCCCCGACGAAACGCCGGCTAACGTGCAGATCGAAGCGACCGACACGCCCGATGCAATCGTCGACACGGCGCCGCCCGGCGCGTATTTCCTCGTGATGACGCATAACCACGCGCTCGATTTTTCGCTCGCCGCGCGCATCATGCGGCGGCGCGATTTCACCTACTTCGGCATGATCGGGTCGAAGACAAAGCGCGTGAAATTCGAGCGTCGTTTGCTGGATCGTGGGGTGGATCTGGATCGGCTGGTGGAGATGACCTGCCCGATCGGCGTGACCGGTATTGTGGATAAAGCGCCTTCGGCAATCGCGGTCGCGGTGTGTGCCGAGTTGCTGCAGATCCGTTCACGTCAAGCCGCGGCTCAGGCGGCAATGCAGAAGCTTTACGCGAGCGTCTAAGCGAAGAGAGCCTTCAAACGTAACGTCAAGCACCACACCACAACGTCAGCCCTCTGCGGCTGACGTTTCTTTTTTCGCCGGACGTTTCGCGCGCCGCACCTTCTGTGCGATCAATTCATCCGACACTTGCGACATCAGCGTACGCAGCCAGCCGACATCGCTCGGCCGGTCCGGCTGCGGATGCCATAGCTGATAGCACTTGATGCGCGGAAACGGAATCGGCACTTCGACCACGGCGAGCGGCAGGATGCTCGCATAGTGCATCGCGAAACGGCGTGTGGTCGTGAAGATCAGATCCGATTGCAACAGCGTTTGCGGCACGAGGCCGAAGTAGGGCAGCGTGGCGACGATGCGCCGCTCGGCGCGGGCTCTCGCGAAGCCGATGTCGACGGCGCCGCCGCTTGCGCCGCTATAAGGCGTTGGCGCGAGATGCGGCGCGGCGAGATACGCTTCGCGCGTCATCGGTGTGCGGGCGAGCGGATGATCGGCGCGCATCAGGCACACCACCGTATCGGAGAACAGATCACTGCGCTCGAAACGCGGATCAGGCTTCGGCCAGTTGCCGATTACCAGATCGAGTTCACCCGCGTCGAGCGCGGCCGAATGGTCGAGCATCGGGCTTAGCGAATCGATCTCCAGACGCGCATGCGGCGCTGCTTCGCGAAACTGCGCGATCACGGTGGGCATGAAGAAGTCGTTCAGATAATCCGGTGCCGCCACGCGGAAGGTCCGGCGCGAGCGGCCGGCATCGAAGTCGCCATGCGGCGTCGCCACGAAATCCACTTCGCGCAGCACACGTTGCGCCGAGGCCAGCAAGGATTCGCCGTATTCGGTCGGCACCATGCCCGACTTGCCGCGCACGAGGATCGGATCGTTCAGCGTCTCGCGCAGTTTGCGCAACGCGGTGCTGATGGCGGGCTGGGTCTGATTCAGACGCAGCGCGGTTTGTGTGACGCTGCGCTCGACGATCAGCGTGCGCAGCACGCGCACGAGCCAGATATCGAGGGAAGCGGCGGAATCGTCCATGGTTTAGGCGAGGCGATGCAAGCAGGTCGGGTCCGGATAAAGCGTCGTACGGAGCCGCCCGCGAGCCAGATCGCAAGAGCGGGGCGCAAAGGTTATAACCTTAGGCCCGTTTGCGGTGCGGCGGCATAGCAGGCACGGTATGGCCGGCATCAGGACGGCCTTTTTGACGTCATCACGTCCGAAAAGACCTGCGCATGCGCGGGCACGGCGTGCCTGTTTGCCCGAATATTACGTCTTGCTTTCGCTCTAGTCGTCTGCAAGGCCGGAAGGCAACGAACTGATCCGCTTCACTTCCTGTGAGTCGAGCCAGTTCGGCGTGCGTGCGCAATACAGCACCATGGGCAACGCGTCTTCGCCCCAGAACAACTGGTCGTTCAGACGGAAGGTCGGCACGCCGTAGACGCCCAGACCGATTGCATCCGTCGTGTTGCGCTGCAATTGCGCCTTCACCTCTTCGTTCTTGATCAGTTCCGGGCCGTCCGGCATGCCGACGCGCTCGCACAGTTCGGCGAATGCGCCATTGCTCGACGGATCGCGGCCTTCGCGCCAGATAAAACGGAAGATCTCGCGGACGAAGCTGATGTCGCCCTTCGCCGCGGTGGCGAGCAGGAGCGGCTTCATCGAGTCGAACGGATGGGCCGGCGGCATCTTGAACGGAATGCCGAGCTGATCCGCGCGAAACAGCGCGTGGCGGTACAGGAAGGTGCGCTTGGCGGGCACGCTATAAGCGGGCCGCTGGCCCCAGTGGCCATACAGTTCGTTCAGCACGACCGGCGTGAACGCGAAGTCGAAACCCGGCCACTTGTCATGTTGCTCGAGCAACAGGTAGGTGAACGGCGAGACAAAATCGTAAAACCACAGCGGTTGCCTGGCGTCGATGCCTACGGTCATAAGTGTCTCCCGGATTGCCCTTTCCGAACGGTGTCGTCTGCTGGACCGTCGGAATTGTAATGATCTTACGCGGTGCCGCCGCCGCTTGCACCCGTCAATGTGGATTTGGACCGGGCATGGCCGACGCGGCGCACGCCAAACTCGACCCCGTGAGTCGAGACGGCTCCCTAGGCGTGGCGGCCGGCCGAAGGCTCGCCGGCCTCGTCGGCTCCCCGCGCTTCAGGTGATTCAGTTGCGGCATCGGCTTCTGATGCGTGCGCCGAAGCAGGTGGCTGCGGCTCGTCGTCCGAGTCTTCCGCCGCGTCGCGCTGGGCCTCGCGGCTATGCGTGAGCCGCTCGCGCACGAAGCCGATATGCTCGCGCAGCACGTAAAACTGATCCGCATAGGCGAGCGGCATTTTTAGCCCGTTCACCGATTCTTCGATCGCATCGAGCCGCTCGATCAGCGTGGCGCGTTCTTCGGCTGAGTGCTCGCTGAGCGCGCTTCGTTCGATCGCGATCAGCGCGCCGTACCAGCGGTAGATGCGCGATTTCACCCGCCACGTGTACAGCGAGGGCACGACGCGCAGCGCCGGAATCAGCAGCACGATCAGCGGCACCACGACCACCAGCAGCCGGTCCGCTAGACTCGCCAGCCAGAACGGCAGGATCCGGTAGAGGAAGCTCTTGCCTGACTTGTAGTAGCGGGCGGCGTCGTCGCTGATCGGGAAATCGTGGGCGAGCGGCGCGGGGAATTCGCCGGCGCGCTGCATGATGTTTGCCTTGCCGTGGACCTCGCGTGCCGCTTCGATCAGCAGATCGGACAGCGCGGGATGCAACGAGTCGCGCGCCACCAGTTCGGCGGTCGGCGCCACCATATGAATCGGCGTGGACGGCAGATTCTTGCCGAGGTCGAACGCGCCCATCGGCATTTCGAGCTGCGTCAGATACGGAAAACGGCGGGTGTAGGCATCGGCCTGGGTGAAGTCGTAGAACTGCACGTTCGGCGTGCGATAGAGCTTGCCCATCACTGCCGGTTGCGCCGAATCGCCGGCCAGAAACGCCGCGTCGATTTTGCCGGCGACGAGTGCCTGGGCGGCGTCGTCGCCCGAGAGCGGCAGCAGCTTGGTCGGACCGCCCGGCACGATGCCGTTGGCCTTGAGCAGCGCCAGCGCCAGTTCGCGCGTGCCGCTGCCTTCGGCGCCGACCGCGAGGCGCAAGCCTTTGAATTCGGAGAGCCGCGAGATCGTCGGGCCGTGATAGAAGATCGCCAGCGGCACATAGGCCACGCTGCCGAGCGACATCAAGCCCTCGTTCGCTGCGCCGGGCGCGACTCCGTCCTGCACGAAGCCGACGTCGACGTTCGACTTCGGGTCGGAGAGCCGTTTGAGATTCTGCAGCGATCCTTCCGAAGGCAAGACGTTCAGGGTGATACGGTTGCGCGCCAGGATCTCCTTGTACTTCTGGGCCGCATTCCAGAAGGTGCTGCCTTCGGGGCCGGCGCTGATCGTCAGCGTGCTGGGCGGGGCGGGTTGGATCAGGCGCACGGCGACCCAGATCGCCGCGACGGCGATCAGCACGAGCGGTCCGAACGAGACCGCCAGATCGCGCCAGGAGATGGCCACGAAACGGGCGACGAGACGGGGAGGGCGTTTGCGGCCGGTGGCTGGCTTCATCGGGTGACGTGACGGCGACGGTCGAAAGTGAACAGGATGGCGGCTTGTGCGTCGCGCCGATGGTACCTGAGATTGGCGCGGCGGCGCAGCGTCCAGCCGGCGCGGGCGCCGTCAAACCCGTAACAAATCGTGAACAGCGCGTGAACAACGCATGAACAAAACACGCCCGATGCCCCCTCTGACAACCGGAACGCACCGCAACGTACGACTAAACCCTTTGCGCTTCTGGCGCGGCTAGATTAAATTGTGGTTCGCTGCCGCGAACAGACGTTTGCACAGCGTGACCCGGCACGACAGACAAGAACCGGGCGCGCTGGCGGACCTCGCGGCTTGCCGGCTCCCGTACCGCATTGCATGCGTGGCATCGCATGCGGCTAACGGCGGCCGGCCTCTCTCGCCTCTCGCACACCGTGTCGTAGCCATAGTCGGCCGTCGCTGAGCCGCGCGTTGTCGCGTCCCGCATGGCCGCTGGTAGTCGTAACGAAGCCGCTTGTACATGCGGTCCAATGTGTAGCTAAGGAGAATAGAAACTATGAAATCGGTCGGTTTTCTGAAAACGCTGGGCTCGGTTGTGGCAATGGTGGTGGCGTGCAATGTGTACGCTCAGGCAAGCGATGCAACGGCTACGGGCACGACCGCAGCACCGGCTGCAAGCGCCAAGGCCGGCAAGAAGGCCAATAGCCAGCTGGGTCGCAAGGTGCGCAGCGCGCTCGCCAAGGCACAAGGCATCGACGTCTCGAACATCGCCGTGCGTGCTCGTGGCGGTGCAGTGACGCTGACGGGTTCGGTGCCTGACCAAGGCCAGATCGACGCTGCCGGTGAAGCGGCCAAGGGCGTTGCCGGCGTGACGTCAGTGTCGAACAAGCTGACCGTTGTGCAGCAGTAAGACGCTTGCAATGAGCAGGCCGCGATAAGCGGCCTGCATAAGCGAGGGCTCCGGCGAATACCCGGAGCTTTTTTTTCGCTTTATTTTTCGTAGCGGTGATTTTTGAAGCGGTGATGATGAGTCGGCCAGTACGGGGCTGAACGTGGGCGCCGCAACAGCCCGTTTGTGCGCTGTGACACACTATCGACGCGGCGCGAAGCGTACTCTGATGCAAGCGGAACCGGAGTCAACGCCATGGAAACCACGCAATTGCGTTATACCGATCTGCCGATCGGCGATCGGGCGGCTTTCGAACTGGTATGCGCGCGGCATGGTTTTGCGCCGGCGCATTTCGACATCAGCGCCTGCCCGGACCCGGGCGATGCCGCGCACGAGCGCCTTGTCACGGTTCGTCGCGGCGGCTGGGCGCAGTCCTATCACGACCGTCACGGTCAATGGGTCAGGCAGTTCGAGACCGATCTGACCTGCCGGTTCTTCAAATAGCGCGGCTGCTTTATGACAGCACGAGGCGCACGCCGACCAGCGTGAGCGTGGCGGCGAGCAGGTTGCGCAGCAGCGCGTCCGGTGCGCGCGACGACAGATAACTGCCGATCGCGATGCCCGGCAATGATCCCACCAGCAGTGACAGCAGCATCGACCAGTCGACCGAACCCAGCAGCCAATGACCGGCGCCCGCCAACAGCGTGAGCGGCACCGCGTGCGCGATATCGGAGCCGACGATGCGCGTGGTCGGTAGCAGCGGATACAGCAGCAGCAACACCGTCACGCCGATCGCGCCCGCACCCACCGAGGTCAGCGACACCAGCACGCCCAGCACCGCGCCGGTCAGCATGGTGAGCGCGAGCGTACGGCCTTGCCTCGGGTCGCGCTGACGGCGCGCGCCGAGCGCCGCGAGTTGCGGCCGGAAGATCAGCGCCACGGCCGTCACCAGCAAGGCTGCGCCGAGCACGATCTGGATCAGCCGGCTCGCGCCCGGCGTGTCCATCCCGTACCGATGCAGCAGGATCAAGGTGATGGTTGCCGCCGGTACGCTGCCGGCCGCGAGACGCAGGGTGATCTGCCAGTCGACGGAACCTTTCAGGCCGTGCACCAGCGTGCCGGTCGCCTTGGTGGCGGCCGCGTACAGCAGATCGGTGCCGACCGCGGTAGCCGGATGCACGTTGAACAGCAGGACCAGGATCGGCGTCATCAGCGAGCCGCCGCCGACACCCGTCAGTCCGACCAGAAAGCCGACGAACAGGCCGGAGACGGAGTACAGCAGATCGATGTGGGGAAGAGCCATTGAGCAGACCGCTGACGGTCGGGTGGGTTGAACAGGTTAGACGGCAAGGCCGGCGCGCACTTGCCTTCGAGGGGCCTTCGAGCGCCGGCGCATCTCGGCGACAGGCCCGCGACGGCGCGGCGAAAGCCGCTATTGTCGCAAAACTGCCGCGCTTGCGTACGAAGTTGCTACGAGACGCCCTGCTGGCCTGCCTGCATCCGCTCGATCAGCGCCAGCACCTCGGGCCGGCTCTCGCCCTTTGCATGCACGAAGTAATAAGTCAGCGGCGAGGCGACTTCGTGGCGGCTCACACGCACGAGGCCGCTTTTGCGCAGGTATGCGTCGGCCAACGGCACGCGTGCCAGCGCCACGCCGAGTCCCGCTTCGGCGGCGGCCAGCACCAGGGTGTAGTCTTCGAAGCGCCGGTCCTGCGCGCGCGGCTTCAGCGGAATAGCGAGCGCGCCGAACCAGGCGCGCCAGCCGGTCACATCCGAGTCGTGCAGCAGCGGCACGTCGAGCAGCGCGGCGTCGCCGTGTTTGTGTCGCTGCTTCGCGAGGCGTGCGGCGAGCGCGGGATGCGCGACCGGATACAGCGTTTCTGGCAGGAAAGGTTTGACCTCGAGCTGACGCCAACTGCCGCGCCCATAGCGAATCGCCAGATCCGCTTCGCCGCCGGCGATGTCCACGTTGCGATGGTCGATATCGAGCTGGATGCGCAGCGCCGGGGCAGCGCTCTCGAATGCCGTCTGGCGCTCGAAGAACCACAGTTTGGCGAACGCGGGCACCACGCTCAGCTTGACCAGTTGCGGGCTGCGCGGCGAGCGCCACTGATCCGCCGCGCTGTCGATGATGCCGAACGCCTGCTCGATACGCCCCACGAAGCGCTGCCCATCCGGCGTCAGCCGCACGCCGCGCGCATGGCGTTCGAACAAGGTCATGCCGAGCCAGTTTTCGACCGCGGCCACTCGCCGGCTGATCGCGCCGTGCGTCAATCCGGCGACCTCGGCAGCGGCGAGAAACGAGCCTTCGCGGGCGACGACGCAGACGGTTTCGAGGCTCGCGAGCGGCGGCCGCGCCGACGAGCTTTGTGAGGAGGTGTGAGCCATATTCACATCACGATGTTCATTTGTGCGCTAGCTTAGCAGCTCGCGGCGCGGCACCATTTGCGCATGAACACACTTACTTCGTCCCCATCGCCCCGTTCCGCGCGGCAGCCGCTGCTGGCGGCAGGCGCGGTCGCCTTCACCATCGTGTCGTGGGCGTCCGCCTTTCCATTCATTCGCATCGGCTTGCAGGGTCTGGCGCCTTTGCCCCTGGCGGCGGCGCGCTTCGCCACCGCGGCGCTGCTGGTGATCGCATGGCTTGCTTACCGGCGCCCGCCGTTGCCGAGATGGCGCGACGGTCTGCGTTTCGTGCTGTGCGGTTTTCTCGGCATCGCGCTTTATAACGCGCTGCTCAACACCGGCGAGAAAACGGTCGCGCCAGGCGCGGCGAGTTTCATCGTCAATACGCTGCCGATTTTCACTGCGCTGCTGGCAGCCGCGTTTCTCGGCGAGCGATTCAATCGTTGGGGATGGCTCGGTTCGTTAGTCAGTCTCGCCGGCATCGCGGTGATTGCGCGGGGTCAGCCCGGCGGTCTGACGCTCGGCGCGGGCAGCACGCTGATTCTCGGCGCGGCGCTGTGTTCGGCGAGCTACTTCGTGCTGCAGCGGCGCCTGATTCCGGTCTACGGGGCGTTGACGTGCACCGCCTACACTTTGCTGGCAGGGGCGGTGTTGCTGGCGCCGTGGCTGCCGGGCGCGTTGAGTTCGCTGGGCAGTGCGCCGCACGGCACGTTGCAGGCGGTGCTGGTGCTTGGCGTATTTCCAGCGGCGCTGGGTTATGCAACGTGGACGTTCGCGCTGGGCTACTTCGGCGCGGCGCGCGCGGCCAATTTCCTGTATCTGACGCCTGCGGTGGCGACGGCGTTGTCGTCAGTGCTGACCGGCGAGCGTCCGGGTCTTGCGACGCTATGCGGTGGATTGTTGGCGATTGCCGGTGTGGTGTTCGTGGCACTGCGGGGCCGCTCGTGAGTCAGAAGGCGCATCGTTCGTTGAGCGCCCTTGCGCAGCCCCGCTAACCCTCTTCAAAGCGCGCGGCGAATCTCGACGATACCGAACGCCGCGAGCGTGATCCCGACGACCCGGTCGATCGCAACCCGCAGCTTGCTGCCGATCGCATGGCGCGCGAGCGACACCACGGTCACGAGAAAGCACCACCACGCGATCGAGCCGCAAAACACGCCGCCTACCGTGGTCAACGCGATGCTCGACGAAAACGCGCCACGCGGCGCGAGCGTCGTGAACAGCGCGGCAAACATGATGACGGTTTGCGGATTGGTCAGCGTGAGCAGCAATGAACTCGCATAGGCGCGCAGTGCGCCGGCGCGGCCTACCTGCGCGAGCTTGCCGTTACCGTTGCCGTCGCTGTTGCCGTTTGCTGCGTCAGCGGGCGCTTTTTGCAGCAGCGTCCGTACGCCGAGATAAAGCAGAAACAACCCGGCGAGCAGATGCAAGGGCCGGTCGTAGGCGAGCATGAACTGCGAAATGCCGACCAGGCCGAGTGCCGCGATCAGGCCGTAAACCGCATCGCCGGTCGCAATGCCGAAGCCGATTGCGAGCCCCGCGCGCGGACCGCCCGTCAGCGTGCGGCGAATGCACAGCATGCCCATTGGGCCGACCGGTGCGGCAATCGCGAGGCCGACGCCCGCGGAGGTGACGAAGAGACTGGCGGTGGACATGGGAAAGCCTTTGTTGGTTGTTCTGATTGCGCAGTTTGCCACACGATTAGCGGTCACAACCTGGCGCGCGATCGACGACTCAAACCGGTGTGCCGGCCGTGGATACCCTGGGATGGACTTGGCCGCCGCCTTCCTCGGGCATAATTTTCCCACTTCAAACATCCAGGGCGCGCCCGTTCATGTGGCAAATCGATCAGGTGACGTTGCGCTTGTTCATCGCCGTCTGCGAGGAAGGCACGATCGCGCGGGCGGCCGAACGCGAGTTCATCGCGCCGTCCGCGGTCAGCAAGCGGCTCGCCGATCTCGAAGCGCTGGTCGACGTCGCGCTGCTCTCGCGTAGCCAGCGCGGTGTGCGCGCGACCGCCGCCGGTGAGGCGCTGCTCAGGCACGCACGGCTCATCATGCGCGGCCACGAACGCTTGCAGGCTGAACTCAGCGAATACGCGGCCGGCGCGCGCGGCCATGTGCGGGTGCTGGCGAATGTGTCGTCGATGGTCGAGTTTCTGCCCGAGGCGTTGTCGGTGTTTCTGAAGGCCAACCCGCAGGTTCGCGTTGACGTCGAAGAGCGTGTTAGCTCCGAGATCGTGCGAGGTCTGGAAGAGGGCGTGGCCGATCTCGGCATCTGCCGCGACGTGGTGCCGATGGGCAGTCTCGATGTGCTGCCGTATCGCTCCGATCATCTCGCGCTGATTGTGCCGCGCGATCATCCGCTGGCTGGTGAAACCGCGGTCGGCTTCGAGCAGACCCTCGCGTTCGATCATCTCGGGCTCGCATCGAATGCATCGGTGAATGCGCTGATGCAACGCATCGCGGTGGAAAAAGGCAACGAGCTCAACTATCGAACTTATGTATCGACCTTCGACGCCGCCTATCGTTTTATCCAGGCAGGCCTTGCTGTCGCGATCCTGCCGAGCGAGGCGCTGCCCAAACATGCGGCTGACGAATACGGCATCGTCGCCGTGCCCTTGCGCGAAGCATGGGCGGAGCGGCGCTTCGTGATCTGTATGCGCGACCGCAAGGCGCTGACGCTGACGGCATCGCATTTACTCGACCATCTGCTGCATCCTCTGAAAAGCCCTTAAGGGTTTCCCCTTTGCGACGGCGCACGCCCGTCCCGCATGCCACTGCCGCCATCGCGAGCGGCGATGGAGTGCGTCGTCAACGCAGACTTTGCCACAAGGCCGCGCGCGGGCACGCTGTCACTCAGCGGCTTCATTTCCCGCATTTCACGCAAGATTCAAGACTGGGATTCAAGACCATGAGTGACACCAAGGAACGCGTCGTCGTGACCGAAGTCGGCATGCGCGACGGCTTGCAAAGCATCGCACGCACGATGCCCACCGAGTTCAAGCGGCGCTGGATCGACGCAGCGTATGCCGCCGGCGTGCGGCATATGGAAGTCGCGTCGTTCGTGCCAGCGAAGCTATTGCCGCAAATGGCCGACGCCGACGAAGTGATCGCCCACGCGCTCACTTACGACGATCTGATCGTGACGGCATTGGTGCCGAACCTGAAGGGGGCGCAACGTGCGCTCGAATCAGGTGTGCATCGGATCGTCGCGCCGATTTCGGTGAGCACGGCGCATAGCCTTGCCAATGTCCGCAAGACGCCTGTCGAGATGATCGAGTCATTTGCCGCGATGCGCGAGCTGATCGATAGTGCGGCCGGTGCGGACGTGCGACGCGTCGAATTGATCGCCGGATTGTCGACGGTGTTCGGCTGCACGCTGCAAGGCGCGGTGCCTTACGCAGATATCGCCGAGATCGCGCGTGCCGCCTTGCAGGCGGGCGCCGATGTCATCGCGCTCGGCGACACCACCGGCGAGGCGACGCCGCGCCAGGTCGGCGAAATCATCGAACTGGTGCGAGAGGTCGCGGGAGTCAAGCTGCGCTCGCTGCATTTCCACGACACGCGCGGCCTCGGTCTCGCGAATACGTTGGTCGCGTTGCAGCACGGCATCCGGGAATTCGACGCGTCGCTGGCGGGCCTCGGCGGCTGTCCGCATGCGCCCGGCGCGACCGGCAACGTGAACACAGAAGACCTCGTGTTCATGCTCGACAGCATGGGTTACGACACCGGCATCGACCTCACCCGACTCATCGCGTCGCGCGACATTCTCGCCGACGCGCTTCCCGGCGAACCGCTGTACGGCTATCTGGCGCGCGCCGGTTTGCCCAAGCAGTTCAGTGCTGCTGCTCAACGTTTTGAACCTTCCGAATCACGGGTGTTGCAATGACTTCAGTTTCTTCTACGTCTGCTTCTTCTACATCCTCGTCTTCAGCAGAGCAACAGGGCGCGTTGCCGCTTGCGGGCATCCGCGTAATCGAGCTGTCGCATATGGTGATGGGGCCGACCTGCGGGATGATTCTTGGCGACCTCGGTGCTGAAGTCATCAAGGTCGAGCCGCCGCGTGGCGACGGCACGCGCCGTTTGCTTGGCACCGGTGCGGGTTTTTTTCGTACCTTCAACCGCAACAAGAAGAGTGTCGCGCTCGAACTCGATACGGAAGCAGGGCTAGCCGCGCTGCACAAGCTGGTCGACACCGCGGATGTATTCGTCGAGAACTTCAAGCCGGGCCGCATGGCGAGCCTGGGCCTCGATTACGCGTCGCTGCGTGAGCGCAATCCCAAGCTGATTTATGTCTCGCACAAAGGCTTCCTTAACGGTCCCTACGAGCACCGTCTCGCTCTGGACGAAGTTGTGCAGATGATGGCCGGCCTCGCCTACATGACGGGACCGGTAGGCCGTCCGTTGCGCGCGGGCAGTTCGGTCAACGACATCATGGGCGGCATGTTCGGCGCGATCGGCGTGCTTGCCGCGCTGCACGAACGGCATACCAGCGGACGCGGCAAGGAAGTACAGAGCGCGCTGTTCGAAAACTGCGTGCTGCTTTCCGCGCAACACATGCAGCAGTTCGCCGCGACCGGCGTGCCCGCTGCGCCGATGCCCGAGCGTATCAGCGCGTGGGCCGTGTACGACGTGTTCAGGCTTGCCAACGACGAGCAGATGTTTATCGCCGCGACCGGCGACGGTCAGTGGCGTGCGCTGTGCGCGATTCTCGATCGTGCCGACCTGCTGACGGATCCGCGCCTCGCGACTAACAACGACCGAGTACTGGCGCGCGAGTGGTTACTGCAGACGCTCGGTGAAACCTTGAGCCGCTTCGAAGGCGCGGCGCTCGTGCCGCTGTTCGAGCGCGACCACATTCCCTTCGCTTCGATCACGAAACCCGAGGACCTGTTCGACGATCCGCATCTTAACGAGAGCGGCGGCCTCGCGCGATTGACGCTCGATGACGGAAGCGAGACCGCCATGCCCTTGCTGCCGATTTCGATGGATGGCGCGCGTCTGCAACCGCGCTCTCCGATCGCAAAGATCGGTGAGCACACCGCCGACGTGCTGCGCGGCCTGGGCTACGACGAAGCACAGATCACGGCGTTGGGCGGCGGCGTAGCGCAGACGCCGCGAGAAGCGGCGTGACGGTAGCGGTGCACTCGATGCGTCAAACGTAGTCAATCAATCTTATCCGGCGTCAGACCGGAAATCATGGAGACAGACGATGAAATCGTCGAATCATGCGGTGTATGCGACAGCGGTCGGCGATGCCGGCACGCTGGGTGGTTTGCCCTCAGGCGCCGGTGCATCGGCCGGCGGCCGTGCTGAAGAGATCGCGCTAAATGGCGCGCGCATTTCGGCGCGGCTCGACCGCTTGCCCGCGACGCGTTCGATCTGGCAACTGGTGATGCTGCTGAGCCTCGGACTCTTCTTCGAACTCTACGACCTGATGTTCTCCGGCTACATTGCACCGGGCCTCGTGCGCAGCGGCATTCTCACCGCGACGACGCACGGTTTGTTCGGCACCAGCGGCGTGGCGAGCTTCATCGCGGCGTTATTCGCGGGCCTGTTTATCGGCACGGCCGCTTGCGGCTTTCTCGCCGACCGTTTCGGGCGGCGCGCGATTTTCACCTGGTCGCTGCTGTGGTACACGGCGGCCAACATCATCATGGCGTTCCAGGACACGGCGCTCGGACTCAACCTTTGGCGCTTCATCGCGGGCATCGGTATCGGCGTGGAGATCGTGACGATCGGTACGTACATCTCCGAGCTCGTACCGAAACATGTGCGGGGCCGCGCGTCGGCTTTTTCGCAGGCGGTCGGTTTCTGCGCCGTGCCGATCGTCGCGTTTCTATCGTATTTGCTGGTGCCGCACCGTTACTTCGGCCTCGACGGCTGGCGCCTGGTTGTGCTGACCGGCGTCGTGGGTGCGATCGTGGTGTGGTGGATCCGTTTGCGTTTGCCGGAGAGCCCACGCTGGCTCGCACAGAAGGGCCGCATCGAGGAAGCCGACGTCGTGATGAAGCGACTCGAAGCGCGTGTGGAACGAGAATATGGACGGCCTTTGCCGGAGCCGGCCTTGCCTGAACCGGTGCGTGCGCGTGCGACGTTTCGCGATCTGCTGGTGCCGCCGTATCGCAGGCGCACGCTGATGCTGATCATTTTCCACGTGTTCCAGACGATGGGTTATTACGGCTTCGCGAACTGGATTCCGACGTTGCTGATCAAGCAGGGCATTACCGTCACGACGAGTTTGATGTACGCGAGCATCATCGCGATTGCGGCGCCGCTTGGACCGTTACTGGGGATGCTGATTGCCGACCGCTTCGAGCGTAAGACGGTGATTATCTGCATGGCCGCGGTGAACGTGGTGTGCGGGCTGCTGTTCAGCCAGGCGCGGGAGACGGTATTGCTCGTGAGTTTGGGCGTGTGCCTGGTGCTGGCGGGCAACATTATTTCTTATAGCTATCACGCATATCAGGCCGAGCTGTTTCCGACCAGTATTCGGGCGAGGGCGGTGGGGTTTGTTTATTCGTGGAGCCGGATTTCGGCGATGTTTTCCGCGTTCGTGATTGCGGGGTGCTTGAACCGCTTTGGCGTGAATGGGGTGTTTGTGTTTATTTCGGGGGCGATGATGATCGTGATGCTGGCCATTGGAACGCTTGGGCCGAAGACGCGGGATGTCGCGTTGGAGGATATTTCGAGGTAAAGCGGATGGGGTGAGGCCCGCCTGGCGGGGCGGGCTTGTTGCTGCTTTAGTGTTTCTTTGGCGTTGCCGAAACGGTCGGCGCTACGCGGATCGGGGGGGCGCCCGATGGCGTCGTGGCCGGGGTGGGTTTCTTGGCCTGCTTCGGTTTCTTTACTTCGCGGTTACTGCGCATTTGACCTTTTGCCATGATGGACTCCCCAGTAGGCTTTTATCGCTCCGCGAGGGAGCAGTTGGATAGTGTGCGCTGAATTTTGGGTTTTGGGGGGGATTTGGGTTTTTTGCCTGCTCGGCGGTTTTTGTCTGTGTGCTTGGGGCGGTGGCCTTTCCTTGATCTGGATTTGGTGCCTTGCCTTGTTTTGTTAGTGGTCTATTAGCGTTGCCCCTGTGCGGGGCGGCACTTACTTCTCTTTGCCGCCGCAAAGAGAAGTAAGCAAGAGAAAGCGGCTAGAAGCCCCTGCTA
>NZ_CAJNBO010000060.1:0-16712 GCF_905221015.1 Paraburkholderia nemoris
CAGACCCCGCCTCGCGACGACGCCCTTGCGTTTCACTAGCCCTTCACCACCATCAGGTTGGGCAGGGGACTTCCACCCCCAAGCTGTTGCGCATGCTCGGCGCACCAAAAAGGAGCCCGCCACCAGGGCGGGCTCAACACACACGCTGCCGGGGGCGCTCGCGCGAACCGCGTCAGCACACTACCCTGTCCCGGCCAGCGCATCTGGCTGGCAGTGCATCCGTGCAGGCGGCCTCGACGCGCGCCGGCATGGAAGCAGCGATCACGAGGGTGACGGCAGAAGGTCCAAGATGTCCGGCTCAGGTTCGTCGGGATCGCCCCCCAACGCGCGCAGCACGTCCCGCAGGAATGCTTCCTCTGCTGCGACAAACTCCGGCGTACCGGTTATGAACGGGATTGGACAACCCCTTTGCCTTCCGGATCGCTGCCACGCCCAGGCCCAGGGCCTGGGACTCCACGTATCGGGGATGGCCGAGGCCGAAACGCTGATCTTTTTCATTTTCCATGCCGCCTGTATCGGCAGGAGCCGGCGAACCTTTGGGGGAACGTGGTCAGCGTACCGCAGGCGGCTTCCCGTCTCCGGCTACATCGGGCGTCCCGGCACCCGCGCCTCCGGCGAGCATTGTTGATGGCCCGGCGATATTGCACGAACGGACATCACCGCGCCGGGTAGCCATACAGAGTTCCCGGAAACGCGACATGCAGGAGTCGTAGCCCTGCAGCGTCTGCGCAAGCCGCGACCTGTGATCCTGCTCCCGCTCCGAACCTTCCGACTCCGGGTCGGTCCGCTTCCAGAAAACAACTATCCGGCCATCCTGCGTCGAACGTCTCACGACGCCGCGCGCAACTGCATCGGCAAGACAGTGGCGCACGCTTGCGGGGCCGTGCGCCACCAGCTTCGAAAGCTGATCCACCGTGTAACGCTCGCCCGCCACCATGACCCGATGAATGTCGGCCGCAATGTTCCTGGCGGTGACCGGCTTTTCGCAGCTGTCCAGACCCCTCTCGGGCCGCCGGACCGACTTTGGTTTTGACCTTCTTTCACGCGAGGCCGGGGCGGGTTGCGCACTGTCCGCTGTCTCAGGCGGGATGTTTTTTTTCATCTGGGAAGTTTTACGTGTCTTGACGCCGTTGTTGCACAAATCGAATTTGAAGGCAAAGGTGGTCCTTTGATGCTGAATTCAGGCGATGCGAACGGATTGCGGACGTGCGAGAGCGGTCATACGGTTGAGCACGCTCACGCGAATCGCGACTTCGGTTGCCTGCGAACCGATGCGTCGCGCCCACAGACGATCGCCCGTGAGCGTCTTGAGCCGGTACATCAGGTTTTCGACGAGCGAGCGCCGGTGGTAGCCGCTGCACTTCTTCCATTCAGCGCGCCCGCCTTGTTGCGCCAGCCCGCGCCGGGCGTGTTCTCCGGCCAGGGCATCGCGCCTTCGCGCGGCGGAACCGAGGGTTGAGCACCGCGCGCGGCTATCACCGCATGGCCCTGCTTCGTGTCATACGCGCCGTCTCCGCCGACGATTTCAACCGGCACATCGACGGGAATCTGGTAGAGCAGATCGGGCAGCACGCTAGCATCGTCCACATCCTGATGTGTCATCAACGCCGCGCATATCTGGCCAGTCTTCGCATCCATCGCCAGATGCACCTTGCGCCAGGTACGGCGCTTCGAATAACCGTGCTTGCGCACCTTCCATTCACCCTCGCCGTACAGCTTGAGCCCCGTGCTGTCGACGACCAGATGCAAGGGCTCGCCGCTGCTTGGTGCGGGCAGTACAACTTCCAGTTTCTGCGCGCGGCGGCTCAGTGTCGCGCAGTTGGGCACTGGCAACCCGGAGAAAGCGAGGTCGCGCTGACTTTGCGCGAAACCCTGAAGTGCTCGCAGCGGCAGGCGGAAAACCTGCTTGAGCCGAGCAACATCTGGATAGCCGCATCTGCATAGATGCACGGCCGGCCGCGCTTGCGTGCCCCGCATTCAGCGGTGTTCGTCAGTACGCCCTGGTCGATCCACATCGTCACATCGCCTCGTGCAATCAAGCCTGCGTTGTATTCCGGCCAGTTCCTGACGCGGTACACGCCCTTCGGCTCACTCGTCTTGCATTCGTCCTTGCGCATCTTTCCGCCCTAAAGGCGAGAATCTACGCAGTCCGACACGAAGTTAACAGCGGTACTGTCCAGTCTGTTGCGCGTAAACGTCAACCTACCCCGAGCAGCCGGATTTATGCAACAACGCCTGTCTTGACCGTCCGTCAAAAGACATCAGAATCACGTAGCGTCGCGCCACACAAACCGGGGGCGAGGGTGCGCTCCTTTCCGTTGTTATGGCGAAGTGGCGTCGAGCGGTAAAACTGTTTTGCATCGACCTGCAACGGGCGGATGCCTTATAACCTCGGTGCCATCAATATTTCGTGGCCTGTACGACGACGTATTGCACAGACTTGGCCTACTGTCGCAGGAAGACCTGGCTATCGAGGCATGCGAGACTGCGCCGTTCACGACAACATTGCATTAATGCAAGCGCACGGCAAGCCCGCCACTGCAATCAGACAAAACTGATTTGTATAAATGTTGTTCGATAGCGTCATTTTTCATTTTTTGACATTTTGGATTGCTCACTTCCCGGTAGATTCCGCAGCGTTGTTAACAATGCTGCGGGATGAGGAATGAACAAACAGACCTACCGGCTGCGGGGGATGCTTCTCGCCGTTGACGACACGGCGAGCGGGGCCGGCAAGGCCAGTCAGGGAGATCCGACTGTTGGCCATGCCGGTCCCGGTGATCGAGTACGTCTCTCACTGCTCGCACTGTGGTCCATAGCAAAACATGCTGCGATAGTTCTATGCGCTTTCACCGCCATTTGTCATTGTCAGGTGGTTCGAGCGCAAGGCGCCGGCGATACTCTTGTCACAGTTGGGGGCGCCTGGTTGAATTTTGCGAACTCTTCGGCCACCCCGCTAGAGAGTTACTCGCCCGTCGGGACCTTCTCTTCTCCGGGAACCAACGCAGAGATCCATAACGCGCTGACCAGTAGAACTACTGGTTACCCATTTTCTTACCGATAACATTGCCTTGGAAGCGGCACTCGGCTCTCCGCCCACGCTCAATATGTACGCTCAGGGGAATGCTGCGCCGTTAGGCGCGAGCGGCCCACAACTTCCGCTCGGCGGCTTGCGGCCGCTTGCGAGTGCGCGCGCGTGGCCTGCAATCGCGTTGATCAAGTATTATTTTCGTCCTTCGCAGTCCCAAGTGCGTCCTTTTATCGCACTAGGGGTGAACTACACCTGGTATTCCAACATCGGTTTGAATCCAGATTCTTCTCAAGCCGCGCAGAGTTTTGCGGGTACGGGTGGAGCGGTGAGGTCATCGCTAAGCCCATCCTGGAATCCCGTCATCGCAGGCGGCATTTCGTATGCGTTTTCTGAGCACTGGTATGCGACGGCCTCGCGGATTTACTTTCCACTTAAGACAACAGCAACGATCCGTTCCGTTGCGTCCAATGGAACGACGACACTGACCAACAAAACACGCATCACAGCTGATCCGATTACAGCTTTCGCGGACATTGGCTATCGGTCTTGATAACGAAACAGGTATGACAAAACAACAATATATGCGGGTGAGCAAGACCCTGTCCGTCCTTCCGTTGATAGCATCGACCGCGTGGACAGGTCAGGCTGTCTACGCGCAGCAGGCCCCGACTCCCGCAGACACAGCAGCAGCGGCACGCGCCAACGCCGAGCAGAACCAGCAGGTCCAACAGCAGCGCGACGCGCAGCAACGAGCGTCGACCGTACAGGCTCCCAGCGTACGTTCGACAGTTCCGCATGCTGAAGGCTGGCCCGACCTGCCGGTTGAGCAGCCTTGCTTTGCGATCCATTCGTTCGCGCTCGATGTGCCGGCGATGCTGCCCCATGTCGTGCGTGCGCGCGGCGCATCGGCACCGCCGCAGGACCGCTTCGCGTTCGCGCGCGACTGGCTGACCTTTTACACCGGCCAATGCGTCGGCAAGCAGGGACTCGACATGATCGTCAAAGGTCTGCAGCAGTCGATCCTCAGCCGAGGATACTTCACGGCCCGCGTGCTGCTGCCTGAGCAGGACCTGTCATCCGGCACGCTGAAACTCGCGCTGGTGCCGGGCGTGATCCGGCAACTCAAGTTCGCCGATCCGGCCACACGCGGAACCTGGAGAACCGCGTTCCCGACGCGGGCCGGCGATCTGCTTCAACTGCGCGACCTCGAACAGGGGGCTGGAGCAGATGAAACGCGTCGCGAGTCAGGACGTGGGCATGAAGATTGAGCCGACCGATACGCCAGGCGAGAGCGATGTCGTGATTACGATGAAGCGCGTCAAGCCGTGGAGTGTCGTTGCTTCGGTCGATAACTCGGGCAGCCGGGCAACCGGCAAGCTCCAAGGTAATGTGAGTCTCGGCATCGACAACCCGCTCGGGCTGAACGACATTTTCACGCTCGGCGCAATCCAGGATCTGGAGCTCGACGACAAGGGACTCGGCTCGCACGGTTTCAACGGTTCGTATTCGGTGCCGTGGGGCTACTGGACGGCGACCCTGTCCGGCAACACGAACACCTATTACCAGCAGATCGCTGGCGTGAACCAGACCTTCGTATCAAGCGGGAATTCACAGACGGCGGGCCTGAAACTGCAACGCGTGATCAGTCGTAGCCAGAACAACATCTCGGGTGTGGAGTTCCAGTTGACGAAACGCTTCGGCGACAGTTTCATCGATGACACCGATATCCCGCAGCAGAAGCGCGACAACACATTCGTCGAGGCGGGACTGACCAACCGTCATTATTTCGGTAATGCACAGTTCGACGGCACGCGCGCATACCGCCAGGGTATCAACGAATTCGGAGCAACGCCCGACCCGTACTCCACTGGCCCGACTTACCGCTTTCACATGGCGGTGCTCGATGCAAACCTGTCGGTGCCGTTTGTAATCGCGAAGCAAAATCTGCGCTATGTGACGACCGTGCACGGCCAGTTCACCAATGACACGCTGTTCTATATCGATGACCTGACGATCGGCGGCCACTACACGGTGCGCGGCTTCGACGGCGAGACGATGCTCGCGGCAGAAAAGGGCTTTTATTGGCGCAACGAACTGCAGATGCCCATCGGCCAGAGCGGACAGTCGTTGTATGCAGGGATCGACTATGGTCACGTGTTCGGGCCGAACACCTCGTTTCTGGTGGGCACGCAGCTAAGCGGGCGCGGTCATTGGTGTGCGCGGCAGCGTCCCGGCGAAATACGGCGCGTTCGCGTATGACCTGTTCGCAGGCACCCCGCTCTACAAGCCTTCGGGCTTCAACGGCACGCGTGACGGTCGGCTTCCAGTTGACCGCACAGTTCTGACATGCACCATCCCCGGAGTGTGTATCACGTCGCTTGCGGTAACTGCCCGTTGCCCGACGACATTTTCCAACCTTGTCGTTTGTGAAGAAGAGGTGAAATTTTGAGGTTATCCAGAACTCATGGACTGCTGGCCGCGCTGGCGATCGGGGCGGGTGTTGCGGGATGCGCCACCGAGGCGTCTCACCCCTTGCCGGTCCCGCCGATCAGCAGTGCCCAGACACCATATGCCGGCAGGCGAATCGAGATCGCCGTGGGCAAGTTCGACAACCGCTCAAGCTACATGCGGGGCATCTTCAATGATGGCATTGACCGCATGGGCGGCCAGGCAAAAACCATCCTTCTTACCTCGCTGCAGGAAAGCGGTCGCTTCAATGTGCTGGATCGCGACAATCTGGATGAGATCCGGCAGGAGGCGACATTCATGAAGAAAGGGCAGACCCTCAAGGGTGCCAATTTCGTCGTGACAGGCGACGTGACCGAATTCGGCCGCAAAGAAGTCGGCGACCAGCAACTGTTCGGCATCCTGGGACGGGGTAAAAGCCAGGTGGCCTACGCGAAGGTAAATCTGAACATCGTCAACACGACGACGTCCGAAGTGCTGTTGTCGAGCCAGGGAGCAGGTGAATATAGTCTGTCCAACCGCGAAGTGATCGGGTTTGGCGGTACTGCAGGCTACGACTCGACACTGAATGGCAAGGTGCTGACGCTCGCCATTCAGGAAGCTGTGAACCGGCTCTCCGCACAGGTTGATGCGGGGGCGCTGACGCAGGCGAAATAACCCTATGCAGACACACGTAACCAGACACCAGACTAATCGAATCATGAAGCGAAACAGCAAGCTCAAAGCCGGTACGCTGGTGCCGCTTATAGCGGCCAGCATGTTCCTGGCAGGATGTGCGGCAAGGCAAGATTCCTCACTCTATCAATGGGACGCCTACCAGCCCCAGGTGTACGAATACTTCAAGGGGCAAAAGGGGCCCGAAGAGCAGATCGATGCGCTGGAGAAGTCGCTCCAGCAGATTCGTGCCAAGGGCAAGATGCCGCCGCCGGGTTTTCAGGCGCAACTCGGGATGCTCTATGCGAGCGTCGGCAAGAACGGGCAGGCCATGCAGGAATTTGAGGCCGAGAAGGAACTGTTCCCTGAGTCATCCGCATACATGGACTTCCTGATGAAGAAAAAGTCAAAACCACTCTGAGCACCCAGCCATGTTCAAATTCCTTTCCCTGAAACTCGGGGCGGCGCTGTCGATGGTAGCGCTGCTCGCCGCGTGCGTAGCGCCCGTGCAGCACGTCGACTACACGGCCTTCAAGAACAGCCGGCCGCGATCGATTCTCGTCCTGCCACCGGCTAACGAAACGGCGGATGCTCACGCGACGTACGGGGTACTGTCGCAGCTGACGATGCCGCTGGCCGAGGCCGGTTATTACGTTGTGCCGGTTGCAGTGATGGACGAGACGTTCAGACATAACGGCCTGACGACCCCGGCCGACATCCAATCGGTTTCTCCGGTGAAGCTTCGCGAAATCTTCGGAGCCGACGCGGCTCTGTATCCGAAGGTCACGCAATATGGCTCCGTGTACCAGATTGTCGACAGTACGACGGTCGTTGCTGCGTCGGCAAAGCTCGTCGACCTGAAAACGGGCGACGTGCTGTGGGAGGGCATCGGGCGCGCGACCGGCAAGGAACTCGGCGGGAACGTTAATGTGGGCTTCGGCTTGGTCGGCGCGCTGGTGCAGGCGGCAGTGAAGCAGGTCGCGCATACATTGACCGATGAGACCCACGATGTGGCTGCGCTCACGAGTAGCCGACTGCTGAATGCCGGGCCTCCAAATGGCCTGCTGTACGGGCCCCGTTCGCCGAAGTACGGGACCGACTGACGTGCCCGCCGGGCACGCCGCTCGTCGGCGTGCGTGGCAGTATGCCGGCGAAATACGGCGCGTTCACATGGGACCTGTTCGCCGGCACACCGCTGTACAAGCCGTCGGGTTTTCCGACCGCGCACGCGATGCCCGGATTCCAGTTGACTGTGCAGTTCTGGATATGGCCATCTTCAGGCCGTCGCCTGATTGCCCGGCAGAAGATGATGCAGCGGTGTCTCCCCGCGCCATGACCGAAGCCTCGTTGTGATACGTGTGCAAATTTAACCCTGTTCAGAAAAGGATATTCCCGTGGTGAGTTCATATCTACAACTGCTGGCGCAGCGAGCCCAGCTCGATGCGGACATCGCGGCAGCCCGAGCCGCGGAACGACGGGCCGCGATCGAACAGATCAGGAATCAGATGACGGAGTACGGCATTACCGCGGCGGAACTGGATGAGCGGCGTGGCCGTCACCGGGTGCCGGCCAGCCAGCTCGCACCCCGGTATCGCGATCCCGTTTCGGGTGCGACCTGGTCCGGACGCGGCAGGCCGCCCCGTTGGCTCGCGGGCCGCGACCGGCAGGCGTACCGGATCGATGCGCTACCCTCATTAACGACCACCTGAACGAAACACATGCCGACACGACGCAAGTTCGCCGCGCTTTTTATTGTCGCGCTCCTGCTCCCCCACGCCAGCGTATTCGCCGCGTACCGGGAAGAGTGGCTTACCGATCGTCAGGGCGATCAGGCTCGCCTCGCCTCGCGCCGTGGCCCTTTGACCCAAGCCTGCGGAAAATATGCGCTCAGGTGCAAGGCTGATACATCGTCGGGCAATCGGGCCGCTGTGCACCTGAGAGCGCACCCGGCGGTATCCGATCCGATCGCAGCGTTTGCCAATGAGCCCCGCACCCTATTCGCTCCAGGCAGGATAGAGCATCGACAGGCAGCGGACCATTGCTTGCCACAGGAGGTATGAAATGACGATAACGAACCAGCGAGTGGTGACCCGGGCGATCGTGCTGGCGCGGATGACGCCCGGTATCCGATACAGCGTTCACCAGCTCGCCAGACTGGTCGGCACAGGGATGCCAACCATGCAACTGGTGCTGGCGGAATACTTCGTGAGAGGGGTGCTCAGAAAGACGATCGCTGGCAAGCGTGATGTCTACTGGTTGCCTTCGGCAGATGAACTCGCGAGCAACCAGGGTAGTCAATGGGCGCTCCCGCGCGGGATTTTCCAGGGGTACGACTTAGCAAATCGTCACTTTCAGGATCTGTGCCTGTCCACCCGGGCTCGTGTCCCTAAAGCCTGAGCCTCAGGCTAAGGGCAACTGCACGGTACACGCTGACGCCATCAGCCGGGCCAGCGAATCGTTTTCAAACCCGTAATAGCGAGAGACACGATGAACCGGACGCACCATCCATGCACCCACTGCGAAACACCCGTCCCCCGCGCCGCCGGGTACTGTCCCGGTTGCCAGACGAAACTGTGCGGCGGCGCACCGCGCAGGCTGTATCTGTTCGCGCTGGTCGCCGCAATCGCGATTGGTGCCGCATGCGCGTCGGCGCTGCCCGCAACTGAACCGTGGGCGGGATGGGTGATTGGCCTGGCTGCGCTGGTGAGCGCCTGGGGACTGCTCGACCAGCTACATGTGAATCGCGTGAGCTTCAGGCGGAACCGGACTGATCGCCCCGACTGAGTCATCTCGCGGCGGCGATGTCAATGCGCCGACGGGCACCGTTGGGAAGCGACGCCAGCCAGCGCGAAAACAGACGATCGCTGGTGCCCGGTCTGTGCTTCGGCGCAGCGCGAGCATCAATGGCTCACCGAAATGCGGGCCGTTGCGCAGTCGCGGGGCGGGCAATGCCTGTCGACCCGCTACGCCAGTTTTCGCGACAAACTTCGCTGGCAGTGTGCCCAGGGACACATCTGGCAGGCCATACCCGGGAGCGTCACGCAGGGCCGGTGGTGTCCGTCGTGCTCACCCCACCGGCGCCGGTACACCCTTGCCGACATGCAGGCGCTGGCCCGCTTGCGTGGCGGCGAGTGTCTGTCCGGCGCCTATGTGTCGAGGGAGCACAAACTGGAGTGGCTGTGCGACCGGGGGCACGCGTGGTGGGCATGCCCTGCCAGTATACGCAGGGGTCACGGGTGTGCGCAGTGCGCTCACCTGTCGCAGTGCCTACACGAAAAGTCGAAGCGCAAGTACCGGCCGGTAAAATCCCCCATAACGAATGGACTTCCAGCAGCAAGGAAAGCGGGCAAGGTAACGGGACAGACATGACGAAATCCGAAAAGAGACCCTGGAATGCATGCGTGCCGGGCACGTTGTACACCTCGGTGCAGATCGCCCGGCTCATCGGCATCGGCCCTCCCGAAGCTCAGCGCATACTGTCGGCGTGCGTGGCGAAGGGCACGGTGAAAGAGTCGCGCGACGGCAGGCTGGCGGCCTATCGCCTGCGGACCGAAGAGGACATCCGCCGCGAACGTGAGTGGGCGGTACAGAACACGCTGCCGAAGGGCGTGCTTCAGGGCTACGACGCGGCGATGCGCCGCTTCCGCGACACGTGCATGGCGACCCGCGGGCCTCTGTCGGGCAGCGCGAACGGCAACGGCGACAGACAGTGAACCGTATGAGTGAAGTGACGAACCAGAACGTTGCTGCCCAGCGCACGCGCGGTTCCGGCGAGGAGACCTTCGCGCGCCATGCGAAAATCGCGGCGCACCGGGGCCATTAATACCCTCCTTACAACGTTGCATGTCAACAAGGATCGTGTCTTTTTTGCCGAAACCAGGATGAACAATCGTAAGCAATCCCCCGTGAATACCGAGGAACGGCGGCGTCCGCCGGCCGTCATTCAAGTCGCCGAGTCAACGGTGCACGATACAGGCAAGCTGCTAGCGAGCAGTGGCAGCCTCACATTCGGGCACGGCCTGATTGCAACCATTCTCGCGACCGTCCTGAGCTTCCTGTGCCTGCTGGCGGTAGTGGCCTTTCATTTCCCGCAGTACCTGACAACGCCGGAATTGCGCCATGCCTATTCGGCCGACATCCTGCGGCAGATCCTTTTTGCTTCCCTGCTGATCGCTGGCGCGCTCGCGCTCACCAGCATCGTGCTGGGTAACCGGCGCCGGCTGAACGGCCTGGCCTTCGCGATGGTCGTCCTCGCCGTGGCGCTCGGCGGCTCGCGTGTGCCGGTCGGAGATTTTCCCGATCACACACCCTATATCGGGCTCGACTGGTTCATTCTCGACCTGCTTGGATCGACGACCATCTTTGTGCTGCTGGAGAAGCTGTTTCCCCTCTACCGGACGCAGCCGGTCTTTCGCGAGGACTGGCAGACCGACATGGTCCACTTCGCGGTCAACCACTTCATCGTCGGACTGGTGTTGCTGGTGGTGAATTTCCTGATCCATCACGTTTTTGGATGGCTCGTCAACGCCGGATTCCAGCAGACGGTGCAGCATATCTGGTTCTTTCCCCAGCTTCTGTTATGCATGCTCGTCGCCGACCTGATGGAGTACGCAACTCACCGCGCCTATCACGAGGTACCATTTCTCTGGCGTTTTCACGCGGTACATCACAGCGTCAGGACGATGGACTGGCTGGCCGGTTCGCGACAACATATCCTGGAACTGGTCTGTACCCGGGTCTGCGTGCTCGGCCCGCTGTTTGTCCTGGGCTTCGACCAGACCGTCATCAACACCTACATCATCATTGTCGGTTTCCAGGCAGTCTTCAATCATGCGAACGTCCACCTGCCGTGGGGGCCGCTGAAGTACGTACTTGTCACGCCGGATTTCCATCACTGGCACCATTCGTCGGAAGACGAAGCGATCGACCGCAACTACGCGGCGCACTTTGCGTTCATCGACTATCTGTTCGGCACAGCCGTGAAATCATCGAAGCAGTTCCCACAAGAGTACGGCGTGGTTGGCGACTACGTACCGGACGGTTTCATCCGGCAGCAGCGCTTTCCGTTTCGCAGGTGATGATCCCCCGCTCGCCTGTCTGCGCCACCATGCCATCGCAAATGCGAAAGTACAGCACAGGTGTCTCCCGCTCCCCTTTATGGAAATGACTTATGGGGCTTGATGAAGAACTCGCCGATTTTTACCGCAGAAGCGGCTTCGGGCCGGTCGTCGGTTCAAGGCCGCGGATGGTACCCGTTTTCACGGGCTGCATGCTGGCGCCGTTGCCCAACATTGAGGTACGGCACCGCTATCTGAAATACCATGACCTTCACCATCTCATCACTGGCTACAGTGTCGGCCGTATCGGAGAGGGCGAGGTCAGCGCCTGGGAGCTTGGAACCGGATCGGTGTTTGTTTCGCCGACCCTTGACGTCATGAATCTCATCGCGCTGTCGACGGGGCTTGTATTAAAGCCGAAGCGGATGTGGATGGCGTTCGAAAGTAGCTGTGCGAGCCGGAACCTGTATCCGGCAAGGGTTCGCACGTCGGTAGATCAGGGCCACTGGAAAGATCTCGCGGATCTTCGGGCCACCTTCCTTCATGGGCGGAAAGAGAGGTTGCCCACGCCGGTGCGCGCGATTGAGTTTGCGGGCTACTCGATCGCGGCCATGATCATTCATTGCCTGATTGCGATACCTGCGGTGGTCGTCCGCCTGATCACCGACATCGCATTAGGGTATTCTTTTTTTCAGGCAGGGAAGCCCCGCAGACGCACCGACCTTTACTGAGCAGTCCTTTTGACACTATCCGTACATCAACACCGTCAATGCATTCATGGCCCGTACCTCCCGTCGCACCGTAAGCAAGCCCACCCGCAAGCCGCTGACCAAGGATATGCTGCTGCCCCTGCCTGTCGCGAGGGTGCGCGCGCTGTCTCTGGAAAACCATCTTTTTCTGGCGGCGATACGCGGCGGTCACGGCAGCATGGAAGTGGCAATGAACCTGCTGCGGGTTCTCTATCTCAGCTGGTTCATGCGTGATGCGGCAGACGCTGAGCGGGATCTCGATGTGTTCCGTGAAGCCGAAGCCGTGTTGGCGCGAGGCCGGATAAGGGCACACCAGCATCAGGGATGGACGCTGCCCGAAGAGGATCATCGGGTGCTCGAGCATATCCTCGCATTGCATGACCAGCAGTTGGCGTCGATGCCGTCGCACCGGTACATCGTGGCCTGGGAGCGTCTGCAGCGGTTCCTGCGAAGCGACGACTGGTCGCCCATCGGTCCGGGCGGACCAGATGAAGATGAGGAGCAAAAATGTTGAGGCTTCAGGATGGCGGCGCGAAGACGCGCCTGCGACATGACATGAGGGCGCGGGCCGAATTTCCGCTGCATATGGTGGCGTCGAAAGCCTTTGGCGAGCAGTATGAGGTGTCGACTGCGGGGCGGGCCACGATGCGACGCGTGGTCACGCAGATCTTGGATGAGGCGGCGCGTTTCTACGGATTCGGACGCGACGTTGATTTGATCGCTAGCCACGTGGGGGACAATGCGTGTGGCCTGACGTTTGAGCTTGCGCAGGAGGCGCTGCAGCATTTCCCCGACTGGGCGCTTGAGGAAATGCTGGCCCGGTTGGCGGTGGCGCAGCGCGTATGACTGGGCTGATTTCAGAACGCGCTGTTCAGCGATCAACCGGCGCAAGATTGCGCCTGGCAATGCTGCATTCAAATCTCGCAAGAGTGGCGGATAGATAGGAACGAAAGGGCCGTGTGCGTTTAGGGTTGTTCGACGCCTGCCAGCAACGCACGGTGGCGCACTCACATTCCTGCGGACGATGGCAGGCGTCGAACAACCCTAAACGATCCGAGCCGGTCATTGCCGGACCGGGATCGGCCAACAACGGATGACCGGCGCTCGTTCGCTTATGCTACGATCGCATTGCCTGACTGAAGTGACGAAAGCTGGCTTTGAGCCACTTCGCAATCGATCGCATAAACTTCGACTCAAACAATGTACGCAGCTGCCTGGCCTCCCTCGAAAACGCACTGAAAGCCTGTGCCGATGCAGTAATTGCATCCACTTTGGCATTCGTCCCGGACCTGTTGTGAATGGCAGTCCGGTGAAGTCGCTCGAATCGACTTTTCATACCCAGATTCGTGCGACCGCGTTTTCACGAGACCACAACATGCGTATTCTCAATACGATGGCCGCTCGCGCCATCCCGCTCGTTCCCCGTTCGCTAATCCGTAAGATCTCCCGCCGCTATATCGCCGGCGAAACACTCTGCGAGGCTCGCACGCGCATCCACGCGCTCCACGCAGCAGGCTTCCGTACAACCGTCGATGTGCTGGGCGAGACTGCGTCGTCGTCCGATCAGGCGGAGTCGATGGCTCGCGATTATCTCGATCTCGTCCAGGCGCTCGGTGCAGCAAATGAACGTACCGAGCTGTCGATAAAACTCACTGCCCTCGGACTGCATCTCGACGAAGACGCGTGCATGGCACGAGTCTCAATGATCTTGCGAGCGGCCGCGTCGCACGGAATCAGCGCGTGCATCGACATGGAAGACATCAGTTGCACCCAGAAAACACTCGACGCGTTCCTGAGACTCGAAGCCGATGGTTATCCAGTCGGAATCGCGCTGCAAGCCTATTTGACGCGCACGAGCGGCGACATCGTTCCTCTGCAGGCGCGCAAGAGCCGCATGCGCATTTGCAAGGGGATTTATGCCGAGGCAAACGAGCATCTCGTCGACGGTGCATCAAGGGATCGGACCGCGATCAATGCGCACTTCGTTCGGCACGTATCGAGAGCAATACAGGCGGGATCGTTCGTGGGCATTGCAACGCACGACGCACAATTGATCGATGCGCTGACCAGCTGGCTGCAACGCGAGCGGATTGAGCGCTCACGATTCGAGTTTCAGATGTTGCTAGGCGTGTGCGAACCGCAGCGTGATGCTTTGCTTGCGCAAGGATTTAACGTCCGCGTCTATGTACCATACGGTCATGATTGGTATGGCTACAGCACCCGGCGAATCAAGGAGAATCCGCGAATTGCCGGATATATCCTGGCTGCGATGATTCGTAACGCTCGGGCTCGCTAGCAGTTACAGCAGGACCCTTGGCCCAGGGCCGACCACATCGTTGGTCCCGGCTCGAACGGCTGCTTTCGAGAAATCCGGCCGGCTGCTGTGGGTCGAGGATCGCGGTAGGGATGCCCATTACTGAGCACCCCCCGCACAGATCCCGGCGTGCCCAATTCGGGCACCGTATGTTGGCAAACACATACGGCAGAGGGATTTTTGGTTAGCGATTGCGGCTACGAACCTTTGAGCGAGTCCTTATAAGTCGCACCGCAATCGGTAACTAAAAATCCCTCTGCCCAATGTCGTTGGAGACATTGCCCCCATTCCACCGCGACGGCTCTGCTACGCTCTGGTGTCGATATCAACACAATCCGCGGATGGCTGGGCCACGTCTCAATCAACACGACGAACATCTACGCCGAAATTGATCTGGAAACGAAAGCGAGGGCATTGGCCACTTGTGCTCCCGCTGATGGCGGCCAATCCAGCAAGCCTTGGCGAGAACGGCCAGGATTGATGGAGTTCCTGCGTGGACTATAGCCGGAAATATATGTGGTGGCCGATCTGACAATCCGCCCATTTCAGCGGCGCACGAAGGATCGGCGCCACATATGGATAAGCGCCACATTTGGCACCGGGCTCCTACCTCGGGTGTTTGACGGCGAAGCGCCGATCAGGCCAAGGATGAAGGATTCGAGGGGGCGGAAGCCAGGCATTGACGATTCGTCTCATTCGCTCCCACGTCATGGCGTCCTTCTGACTGCGCCGCCGGAGCGTGCGCCGCCATAGATCGGTGACGTGATGTCGGAATGCGACGAGTGCCCGTGCGTTGGTGGGCACCGCATGATACGCAACGTATCCGCGAACCACCTGCCTGAGCCAATGCCCTTGTACTGGAATCGGTTCGTGCATGCGCTTCCGTAGCGCCTCCTTGTGCTGGGCAAACTCATCAAACGCTTCGAGCCAGTACCGGCGCACTACGCGAAGAAAGCCAACGCCCGCCTTGAACGCCTTGCGGACTTCTTCCGCCGCATCGGTCTGCCCGGTGACGAAGATCAGAGCCAGTTCATGGCGGACTTCAGTGCAAACGGCCATGAGAAGCGCACGAAAGGTTAGCGCGTCGCTGGTTGAGGTTGTGGCGGCATGGGCGGCGCCCGAAGTCCTCACAGGGGCGTTGCATGTGGAGCACTTTCATGAGTGACGAACAGGACGACGCGCATGCCCGCGATTTTGTCATCGGCTCCCTCGCCTGGCAGATCGGGCAGCTGGAGCCCGGTGAGTTCCTGTTCAGGCCAGAGGCCAACAAATCGACGCGCCGCATCTGCCAGCGTGCCATTGCAATTGTGACCGGACGCGAGCCCGCGCGCGAATATGAGTTGCGCCTGTGGCATGCGTTCCGTCACGCCCATGCTGCTGAGGATACGCGCGTCTACAGGATCAAACGGGTCAAATAGCGGGAACACGGGTTCTACCACAACCTGCGCAACGTGCTTGCGCTGACGTTAAAGGAGTTCATCCATCATGGCGAAACGCAAACCGGTCATTGAAGCCACCGACCCGCGAGTGCTGCGCGCGATCCTGCGCACCGGACTGGAACAGGCCGGGTCAGTGGATGCGTACTGCAAGGCGATTGTGTGCGCGTACATGAAGGAGCTGGGCGTCGAGTTGCCTGCGACGCCGGTGGCAGAGAAGCCTGGCATAACTAACGGCTTACGTCCAGGGGCAGCCGAACCGGAACTGGCGCCTTCCGCGCGACTGGTTGATCTGCTGGCGGGCGTGCCGCGATTCCGCACGTTTGAGAAACACGGCATTCACACCCTGCGGGACCTGGCGCGCTACAGCGAGCCGGAACTGTTCACGCTCGGCGGGTTGGGACCGGGTCTGGTCGAACATGCGAAAATGGCGCTCGCACGGGCAGCGCTCACGTTACGTGATGAGTGAGGCCCGCCGATGTCCCGGACAATGTAGGATGAATGCTATTCGTGCATCCATCGGCGCGACGTGCCGGGCGACTGCCACATCGCCTGCGCGAACCCGGACCCCGCCATGACCGGCAACGAACACGGCATCAGGCACGGATGGTTCTGTTATCCGCTGCTGTTCGATCCCGCCTGGAAAACGAAGGATTGCGCGAACTACAGCCGTGCCGGTCATGACGTGCGTTAATGCCTGCCACGCTACGTCCTCTCCTTTCGTCGCCATCCGGTCACGGTACGGGCCGTCCTGCCTGGCCAGACGGAAAAAAGGCCGCCGCGACGCGGCGGCCCAAACACACACGCCGCGCTGGGATGCACTGACGCACGCAACATCTTATATCTTCCTGTCACGCAGGCAATCGGGTATTTCGTCAGACTATTCGGATATGGGAGGGGTATCCCGTAGGTAAAACTATCCGATAGACGGCCGCGCACACGGCATGAAATGATCAGTTCAATACGTGAAATCGTATGTTTATTAGGCGTGAATCCCACCGCCAA
>NZ_CAJNBO010000061.1:0-16458 GCF_905221015.1 Paraburkholderia nemoris
ATTTTTAAAGATCGAGTCCGCTTTCACTACCGAACCGCTGCCCACTTCAACTACCCGGCACCGCTTCGTTCTGCGTCGCTGCATCAGCAGCAGAGAAACGAGATTATGAAGGCTCTTTTTCGCTTTGTCAACAACATTTTTCCGCTTTCGCTTAAAACCTTGTTGACGCTACGGCCGCTGGTTTCCGCCGCGGCCCTCGTTCACAAACGAGGAGGCGAACTATAGGCGAACATCAGTCATGTGACAAGGGTTTGACGAAAATCTTTTTTTGGCGACTCACTTCCGGGTTGAATTCACTACAGCAGCTACCGGGACCGCTTCAGCCATTGCGGCGTACCCCGCGTCGCTGGGATGGATATGGTCACCACTGTCAAAGGCGCGCTGCAGACGACTCGGTTGCGCCGGGTCGCGTAGCGCAGCGTCGAAATCGGCAACACCGTCGAAAGCATGGCTGCTTCGAATCCACTGGTTGACCGCAAGCCGGATAGTCTCCCGCGGCGCCGGCAGCGATGCCGGCGTCAACGTTGCGCCGAACACCTTCACGCCCCGGTGCCGTGCGTCCGCAATCACGCGCTGGTAGCCGGCGATCAGGTCGGCGGCTGTCACCGAGGTGTGCGGAAAATCGCAGTCGAGTCCACTACGCGCCGGCATCTCCGCGAAGTTGATGTCGTTGATTCCGATCAGCAGAATCGCCGTCTTGACGCCCGGGCGCTCCAGCACGTCCCGGTCGAAACGCCGGACAAGCGCATCACCGTAACAGGGCGAGTCGCTCAACAAGCGATTGCCGCTGATGCCAAGATTGACGATCGCCGTCGAGTGGTCGCCAGTGCTGACGAACCGGCGAGCCAGCGCGTCCGGCCAGCGCCGGTTCTGATTCAGGCTCGAGCGCATACCGTCGGTGATCGAGTCGCCGATCGCGGCGACAGCGGCCGATGACGGCGCATCCACCGACAAACCCGTGACCCAGACATATTGCGTGAACCGGCCACGAAACGAGTCAGCGGAAGTATCTGCAGTGTGATTACCCGGTGCGGAGACGTAATTCAGCTGATTCGAGACCCGATGCCACGCCACGATCCGTTGTTCCGGCCCCATGAACGCACTGATCGCGTAAGGTGCGCCCTCGGCGATATCGATTGCGACCGGGTCGCTGTCCAACTCGGCGCCCGGCGGTACGCTCACCGAGCTCTTGCCGCCGAACGTCACGCGCGCCTCCCCACTGCCCAGCGCCGCCGCGCCGCCGGCCGAGCGCGCAATGCGCAACTCGTCGATGACGAGCGCCGTCTTGCCGTACTCGTTGCTGAGATGGACTCGTGCGGTTTTACCGGACAGCGTCGGATAGACGATCTGGCGAACCGTTCGCCCTGCTACTTCGGGGGCGCGATATAGGGGCGGCAAATCCGATCGTTGGGGAATGGGTTGCAACGCCGTCGCCCATGCGGTGACCCAGTGCGTCGGGGCATCGGCGGCAAAAACAGTCGGGGAAACGGTGAATTGGCAAAGCAGCGCCGCGCTACATGCGGCAGCCAGAGTGCGAATGGTCATTCGGGTGGTCAGTTCGAGGCGAAAAGTGCATTGTGCCCGATCGCCATCGCTGTCGCGGCGGACCGCGCGACCGCCATCGTGCGATCACCCGCGCCTGGTCGCAGGGCCGCGGCGCCGAACGTACCGCGAGCGGCGGTATGGGTATTTGGCGAACCGCGCACAACCGTACGTATTCAGCTCGCCCTGCACTAGAGAGCCCTCAGCGGGCCTCACAGCGCGATTTCCACGAGACAGTCATTCCGCATGACGATGCATAGCGCTTCGCCCACATGAACCCGCCACCGCCTCAGACATTCGGTGCGCGCGCAGACCCATCACTCATCAAGCCGCCGCCGGCACCCCAACCATCTTCAACGCAAGCGCTTCGGCCACTTCAATTCCGTCGATGGCCGCCGAGTAGATCCCGCCGGCATACCCCGCGCCCTCGCCGGCCGGATACAAGCCCTCGACGTTCATGCTTTGATAGTCATCCCGGCGCCGCACACGAATCGGCGACGACGTTCTCGTCTCGACGCCCGTCAACACCGCGTCATGCATGGCAAAACCGGCAATTTTCTTGTCCATCTGCGGCAATGCTTCGCGGATCGCTTCGATCACGTAATCCGGCAGCGCCGTGCTGAGATCCGTGGGATGCACGCCCGGTTTGTAGGACGGCACCACCGAACCCAGCGACGTGGATGGCCGCCCGGCAATAAAGTCACCGACCAGCTGGCCCGGCGCCATATAGTTGCCACCGCCCAGCTCGAACGCCCGCTCTTCCCATTTGCGCTGGAACGCAATGCCGGCGAGCGGACCGCCCGGATAGTCCTCCGGCGTGATACCGACAACAATCCCAGCGTTGGCATTACGCTCGGCCCGTGAGTACTGGCTCATGCCGTTGGTGACCACGCGGCCCGGCTCGGAAGTCGCCGCCACCACCGTGCCGCCAGGACACATACAGAAGCTATAAACCGCGCGCCCATTGCTGCAATGGTGCACGACCTTATAGTCGGCAGCGCCCAGTTGCTTGTGACCCGCGAACTTGCCGAAACGGCTGCGATCGATCAAGCCTTGCGGATGTTCGATCCGGAAACCGAGAGAAAACGGCTTCGCTTCGATATAGACGCCGCGGTCGCTCAGCATCTGGAAGGTATCGCGTGCGCTATGGCCGACCGCCAGCACCACGTGGTCGCAGCGCAAATGCTCGCCCGTCGACAGCTTGAGCCCGCGCACCTTGCCCTGATCGATCTCGATATCGTCGACCCGCGTCTCGAAACGCACTTCGCCGCCCAGCTCGTGAATGGTCGCGCGCATCTTTTCGACCATGCTGACGAGACGGAACGTGCCGATATGGGGCCGGCTCAGATAAAGAATGTCCTCCGGCGCACCCGCACGGACGAATTCGTCGAGCACCTTACGGCCGTAGTGCTTCGGATCCTTGATCTGACTGTAAAGCTTGCCGTCCGAGAATGTGCCTGCGCCGCCTTCACCGAACTGCACATTCGATTCAGGATTGAGCACCGACTTGCGCCACAGCCCGAAAGTGTCCTTGGTCCGCTCGCGCACGGCCTTGCCGCGCTCGAGAATGATCGGACGAAAGCCCATCTGGGCGAGGATCAGCCCGGCAAACAGGCCGCACGGCCCCATGCCGATCACGACGGGGCGCGGGGAGGTCATCTCTGCCGGCGCCTTGGCGACAAAACGGTACGTCATGTCCGGCGTCACAGCACAGTGGGGCACGTCGGCGAGCCGCTTGAGCGCAGCCGCTTCATCCTTCACCTCGACGTCGACGATGTAAGTGAGCTTGATGTCGGTGCGCTTGCGGGCGTCGTGCGCGCGGCGGAACACGGTGTATCGGATGAGCCCGTCCTCGCCCACGCCGAGTTCAGCGAGGCGCGCGCGGACGGCGGCTTCGAGAACGCTCTCGGGGTGATCGAGCGGGAGTTTAATTTCGCTTAGACGTAACATGAGTACCGGGGGATGCATGAAGGCCGCAAATCGCGGCCAATTCGCAATTTTATAGGTTATGTGTCGGCGCGGGGCGGCGACGCTCGCGAAACACCTTGGCGACGATCCCAAGGTGTCCCTATCGAAAACGACCTGTCGTCTCAAAAAATTTATTAACCGACCGGTCGGTTGGTTTATACTGCGCACACACAGACAACTTCCGCTGAGAGCGTCCCCATGTACACGCAATCCCTGGATATCCCCGGCAATGTCGCCCCGCTCGACGCGGCAGCGAGTTCGCCCGAGCAGTCGCAATTCGACGCGGTCATGGCCGCCGACGGCAAGATCGAAGCGCAGGACTGGATGCCTGAGGCCTACCGCAAGACGCTGGTGCGGCAGATCTCGCAGCACGCGCATTCTGAGATCGTCGGCATGCTGCCGGAAGGCAACTGGATCTCCCGCGCACCCAGCCTGAAGCGCAAGGCGATCCTGCTGGCCAAAGTGCAGGACGAAGCCGGCCACGGCCTCTATCTATATAGCGCGGCCGAAACGCTCGGCGTGTCGCGCGATCAGTTGATCGCCGCGTTGCACGCGGGCAAAGCCAAATATTCGAGCATCTTCAACTACCCGACGCCCACGTGGGCGGACGTCGGCGTGATCGGCTGGCTGGTGGACGGCGCGGCGATCATGAATCAGATTCCGCTGTGCCGCTGCACTTACGGCCCTTACGCCCGCGCGATGATCCGCATCTGCAAGGAAGAGTCGTTCCACCAGCGCCAGGGCTTCGACGCGCTGATGTCGATGATGAGCGGCACCGAAGCGCAACGCGAGATGGTCCAGCAAGCCGTGAACCGCTGGTGGTGGCCGGTGCTGATGATGTTCGGCCCGAGCGACAAAGACTCGATTCACAGCAACCAGTCGTCGAAATGGGGCATCAAGCGCATCTCGAACGACGATCTGCGCCAGAAATTCGTCGACGCCACCGTCGACCAGGCCAAGGTGCTAGGCGTCACGCTGCCGGACCCGGACCTGAAGTGGAACGAAGCACGCGGCCAGCACGACTACGGCGACATCGACTGGGAAGAGTTCTGGCGTGTCGTGAATGGCGACGGCCCGTGCAACCGCGAACGCCTCGCGACCCGCGTCAAAGCACACGACGACGGCGCCTGGGTGCGCGAAGCCGCCCTCGCTCACGCCGAAAAGCAGCGCCAGCGCGCGCAACAGCAAGCTGCCTAACGGCGGCGACAAGCCAGACAAAGTATCAGGAGATCAGCAATGAACAAGGAATGGCCGATTTGGGAAGTCTTCGTGCGCAGCAAGCAGGGACTCGACCATAAACACTGCGGCAGCCTGCATGCCGCCGACGCGCCGATGGCGCTGCGCATGGCGCGCGACGTCTACACGCGCCGCCAGGAAGGCGTGAGCATCTGGGTGGTGCCGTCGTCGGCGATCACGGCGTCCGCGCCGGAAGACAAGGCGGAGTTGTTCGAACCGGCTGGCGACAAGATTTACCGCCACCCGACGTTCTACACGCTCCCCGACGAAGTCAACCACATGTAAGCGCGGCCATGACCATCACGCCCCAACATCTGCAGTACGTGCTGCGCCTCGCGGACACCGCGCTGATCCTAGGTCAGCGCAATGCCGAGTGGTGCGGTCACGGCCCGATCCTCGAAGAGGACATCGCGCTGTCGAACATGAGTCTGGATCTGATCGGCCAGGCGCGCCTGCTGTACACGCACGCCGCCTCGCTGGAACAGCAGCTCACAGGCAAAAGCCGCACGGAAGACGACTACGCATACTTCCGCGCGGAACGTGAGTTCGCCAACTACACGCTGGCCGAGTTGCCGCATTACGGCCCGCTCGCCGGCACTGCGCAAGCCAAGAAGGACTACGCGGTTACGATCGTGCGCAATTTCCTGTATTCGACGCTGATGGCGCATCTGTGGACTGTCCTCACTACGTCGAAGGATGAACAGCTTGCTGCGATCGCCTCGAAGTCGATCAAGGAAACCAGCTATCACGTGCACCACGCGAGCGAATGGCTGATTCGTTTCGGCGACGGCACGGAAGAGTCGCATCGCCGCGCGCAAGCCGCACTCGACTATCTGCTGCCGTACACCCGCGAGTTTTTTAGCGCGGACGCCGTCGAGGAAGCCATCGCCGCCGCCGGCATCGGGCCGCTGACGTCGGACCTCGAGGCAGCATGGCTCGAAGACGTCCAGACCACGCTCGACCAGGCCACGCTCAAGCTCCCCGAAGCGGTCAAGCACATCACGGCCGGCAAGCATGGCGAGCACTCGGAGCACATGGGCTTCGTGCTGGCCGAAATGCAAAGCCTCGCGCGCCAGCATCCTGGCGCCACCTGGTAAGCACGCACCCGAGCGCTCAATCAAAACCCAACGGAACTTCACGATGACGACCTCGACTGCCATGCCCACCGCCGACGCTACGCTCGAGCGCGCGTGGGCCGTGCTCGAAACGGTGCCTGATCCGGAGATCCCGGTGGTATCGATTCGTGAACTCGGCATTCTGCGCGACGTGCGCCGCGCCGCCGACGGCACGCTCGAAGTCGTCATTACGCCGACCTATTCCGGTTGCCCGGCGATGTCGCAGATCGCCGAAGACGTCGCCCACGCGCTCGATGTGGCTGAACTGAAGCCGTATCGGATTGCCACTGTGCTGGCGCCAGCCTGGACCACCGACTGGATGACCGCCGACGCGCGCGAAAAATTGCGCGCCTACGGCATCGCGCCGCCCACGGGCAATTGCGGTTCAGCCGCGCCGTCGCAGGAAAAAGTGCTGCGTTTCATGCCGCGCGCGCTGCCGGCGCCGTCGTGCCCCCGTTGCGGCTCGGCGCATACAGAGCGACTCGCGCAATTTGGCTCGACGGCCTGCAAGGCCCTGTATCGCTGCATCGACTGCCGCGAACCCTTCGACTACTTCAAACCATACTGATATGGCTACCCCGCAATTTCATCCGCTGCGTATCCGCGAAGTGCGGCCCGAAACCGCCGACGCGGTCTCGGTCGCCTTCGAAGTCCCTGTCGAACTGCGCGACCACTATCGCTTCACGCAGGGCCAGTTCGTCACGCTGAAAACGCACATCGACGGCGAGGAAACGCGCCGTTCGTATTCGATCTGCGTCGGCGTCACCGATTACGATCGCGACGGCGAACTGCGCATCGGCATCAAGCGCGTGCGCGGCGGACGTTTCTCGAACTTCGCGTTCGACACGCTGCAACCCGGCCACACCATCGACGTAATGACGCCGGACGGCCGCTTCTTCACGCATCTCAATGCCGACCAGGGCCAGCAGTACATTGCGTTCTCCGGCGGCTCGGGCATCACCCCGGTGCTCGCGATCATCAAGACCACGCTGGAAATCGAGCCGCGCAGCACCTTCACACTGGTGTACGGCAACCGCAGCGTCGACCAGATCATGTTCGCGGAAGAGCTCGAAGACCTGAAGAACCGCTTCATGAACCGCTTCGTGCTCTATCACGTGCTGTCGGACGACCTGCAGGACGTCGAGCTGTTCAATGGCGTGCTCGACCAGGAGAAGTGCGCCGCCTTCATCGACAACCTGCTGCCTGCCGATGCCATCGACGAAGCCTTCATCTGCGGTCCCGGCCCGATGATGGACGCGGCCGAGGCCGCGCTGAAAGCCGCGGGCGTGCCTTCGGAAAAAGTGCATGTGGAGCGCTTCGGTTCGCCGCTGCCGCAAGCGGGCGTGCCGCCGGTCGAAATCACCGACGACACCCCGGCCGCCGACCTCGAAATCGTCCTCGACGGGAAAAGGCGCAAGCTGCGTCTGCCGTATCAGGGCGTGAGCGTGCTCGACGTCGGCCTGCGTGCCGGCCTCGCGCTGCCGTATGCGTGCAAGGGCGGCGTCTGCTGCACCTGCCGCGCGAAGGTGCTCGAAGGCGAAGTAAAGATGGAAAAGAACTACACCCTGGAAGAACACGAAATCCGCGACGGTTACGTGCTGACCTGCCAATGCCATCCGATCAGCGATCGCGTGGTGGTGAGTTACGACGAGCGTTGAGTCGAGCGCGGCGGGTGGCCATGCGACGCCCGCAACGCTTTCAGCAGGTCCGCGATGCGCTTACACTAGGGGCCGCTCGCGATCGGACATCTGTCCCGATCGATGAGCGGCCCCTTTCGTCATTTGCGTTTTTTGCCAGCCCAAGCCACTGCCGATGAGCACCATCCACCTCACCAACGGCGATGTCGCCGCCGAATCACTGCGCGCCGCGCTAGCCGAGGCGGGCCGCGACGATCGCGTGCACGCACTGCGCGACGATCTGGCGGTTGGTCCGCTGCGCGGCATCGACGACGGACCCGACGTGCGAGCAGAGTTCTGGGATCGTGTCAGCGCGGACACGAGGCGCGATTTTCTTCGCGAATTCCGCGAGCAGGCGGCAGCGCTGGAGAACATCGCGCGGGGCGACGCGAATCTGGTGGTCTGGCACGGCGAAAGCGCGGCCGATCAATTGATGCTGCGCCGCGTGTGCTACCACCTGCGCAACAGCCCGCAACGGCTGAATGAAGTACGCCTGTCGATTCGCGACCTCACCGATCCGGGCGCCTGGGCGCATAGCCGCAAAGATCGCGCGACGTCCGTCGGCATGTTCGCGCCGACTGTCCTGCAAGGGCGTCTGGACGACGCGGCGCCGATTTCGGTTCTGCGCATCAGCCGGCTCGCGCTCGAATGGCAGGAAGCCAAACACGCAAACGGCGAGACGCGCCGCTGGCGCGACAACACCTTCACGAGCGGCAACTTCGCCGACCTGGACGCGTTGATTCTCGAGCACGTCACGGGCGACTGGCAACCCGCCGCGCGCATTGCCGCGGAACTGATGACCGCTGAACTCTTTTATCTGGTGAGCGACAGCATCGTGCTGTGGCGCTTCCGCGAACTGGCCGCAACCCGTCGCATCAAGCTGCGTGGCGACGCAAGCGCATGGCGCACGCTGGAACTGTCTGCGGCGCTTGCCCCCTGTCCACACTAATAAAATAGACGACCATGGCCCGCACCCGAGCCCCCGACCACGAAACCCAACGCGACCAGATTCTCGAACTCGCCGCGGAGAAATTCGCCCAGACCAGCTACCCGAGCACCTCGATGGCCGATCTCGCGGCCGCGAGCGGCACCTCGAAAGCGCGCCTGTACCACTATTACGCGAGCAAGGAAGCGATCCTGTTCGATCTGCTGGACCGCTACACGAAGCGGCTGATGCTGATCATCGCGGAGGTGGAAGGCGCGAGCCAACGCCGCGGGCTATCCGAGCGGGACACTTTCGCCGAACTGATCCGGGCGTTCCTATCCGAATACGAGACGTCGCACAGCCGGCACGTCGCGCTCCTGAACGACGTGAAGTACCTGGTTGATACCCAGCGCGAGGTCATCCTGAACCGCCAGCGCGACGTTGTCGCGGCATTTGCGCGGCAACTGGCGCGCGCCTATCCGGAACGCGCCACACGCGAAAACCAGACCGCCCTCACGATGATGGTGTTCGGCATGATCAACTGGACGTTCACCTGGCTCAAGCCCGACGGCCGGATGGGCTACCGGGAATTCGCCGAGCAGGTGGTCGATATGGTGGATCACGGACTGAATTCTGCCCAAGGCTGATTGCGCACGGCAACATTGTTCAGAGGAAATAATTGCCACGAGTTGCCTAAGCGCGACAACTTGCCACGAACGCTCGTTCAATTTAATTTTCCTTAATAATCAATACATTAAAAATAGGGCGCTAACTTTCTAGACATTGCCCTCAGTTTTTGATACGGGTTTTCCCTAGTGCGAGATCGGCATATCCGCTAAAATCGTTTTTGCGGTGCACCATGCCGCTCGATTAAAAGGAGAACCCGACCATGAACATGATTACACCCCGCGCCGCTGAGCCGATCGTCGCGCACGATCGCCCATTGCAGCCAGGCGGTCGTGCGCCTGCTCTGGTCCGTGAGCTCACCGCCATCGATCGCGAACGGCTGCTGACCCACTTCCTCGCACTCGGCGAAGACGACCGCCTTCTGCGCTTCGGCCAGATCGTGCCGAACCACGTCATTGAGAACTACGTCCGCGCGATCGACTTCACGCGCGACACGGTCTTCGGCGTGTTCGATAGTCAGTTGCAACTCACCGGCGTCGGCCACCTTGCGTATCTGCCGGCCGACGGCGACAAACGCACCGCTGAGTTCGGCGTGTCGGTGCTGGAAAGCGTCCGCGGGCAAGGTATTGGCTCGAAGCTCTTCGAGCGCGCCGCCATCCGCAGCCGCAACACGCATGTCACCACGCTTTACATGCATTGCCTGTCGCGCAATTCGACGATGATGCACATCGCGAAGAAGGCCGGCATGAAGATCGAGTACGCGTACGGCGAGGCAGATGCCTATCTGACGCTGTCGCCGGCGGATCAAACGAGCATCATCGCTGAAATGCTGCAGGAGCAAGCCGCCGTGTTCGACTACGCGCTCAAGCGCCAAGCACGTCAGGCGTCGAAGTTGTTCGAATCGTTTATGCCGGCAGCAGAGGCCGCTTAACCGGTCGGCGCTTCGGCGAAGAACAAAGGGCGGCCTTCTGGCTGCCCTTTTTGTTTGTCCCTCGACTGACCACGGCAGGCGCTCACAAAATCGGCAGCGCCGTCGTCTCCTTGAACTTCTCGAGCGAAAAGCTCGTCTTCACGTCGATCACAGAGGGATGGTGCAGCAACTGGTCCTGCACGAAGCGTGAAAAATGCGCCATATCCTCGACCTGCACACGCAGCAGGTAATCCATGTCGCCCGTCATCGCGTGACATGCGACCACTTCCGGCCACGTCTGCACTGCCGCGCGAAACAGATCGGCATGCGTCGTGTCACCGCGCGGACTGAGTCCCGGACCGCTGCGCTTTTCCAGTCGCACGTTGACGTAGGCGAGCAGATCGAGCCCAAGCTTTTGCGCATCGAGCAATGCGACATAGCCGCGAATCACCCCGCTCTCTTCCAGCCGACGGATACGCCGCAGACATGGGCTCGGCGACAGGTTGATCCGCTCGGCGATCTCCTGGTTCGACAGCCTGCCATTCTCCTGAAGGATCGCCAGAATGCGCCTGTCGATGGCGTCTATCTCTATTTTGGCCATTTTCTGCCGTCCACTTTAGAAATTGAGCTAGAAAATAGCCCAAGCGTATCGGCGCACGATTAAGTTCGCAAGTTTTCGTCGCCAGCCGGCCTTTACACTTGCGTCATTCAGTCGCGCTAACTCGCATATCCCGCGCCGGCGCTCAATGGAGACAGACAATGCAGGTTTCAACTTGGGAAAACCCGGTCGGCACGGACGGCTTCGAATTCATCGAATACACCGCACCGGATCCGAAGGCGCTCGGCAAGCTGTTCGAACAGATGGGCTTCACCGCCGTCGCCCGGCATCGTCACAAAGACGTGACGCTGTATCGCCAGGGCGAAATCAACTTCATCGTCAACGGGGAACAGGATTCGTTCGCCCAACGGTTCACGCGCCTGCATGGCCCGTCGATCTGCGCCATCGCGTTCCGTGTGCAGGACGCAGCGAAGGCTTACCAGCAGGCCCTGGAAAAAGGCGCCTGGGGCTTCGACAATAAGACCGGCCCGATGGAACTGAACATCCCGGCGATCAAGGGTATCGGCGACTCGCTGATCTATTTCGTCGACCGCTGGCGCGGCAAGAACGGTGCTGATCCGGGCACCATCGGCAACATCGATATTTACGACGTCGACTTCGAACCGATTCCGGGCGCGAATCCGAACCCTGTCGGCCACGGTCTGACCTACATCGACCATCTGACGCACAATGTCCATCGCGGCCGCATGCAGGAATGGGCGGAGTTCTATGAGCGTCTGTTCAATTTCCGGGAAGTGCGTTACTTCGACATCGAAGGCAAAGTGACCGGCGTGAAATCGAAGGCAATGACCTCGCCGTGCGGCAAAATCCGCATTCCGATCAATGAGGAAGGGTCAGACGTAGCCGGTCAGATCCAGGAGTATCTGGATCAGTACCACGGCGAAGGCATTCAGCATATTGCGCTGGGCAGCAACGACATCTACCGCACGGTGGACGGTTTGCGCGCGGCAAACATCTCGCTGCTCGATACGATCGACACGTACTATGAACTGGTCGATCGGCGTGTGCCGAATCACGGCGAGCCGCTCGACGAATTGCGTAAGCGCAAGATCCTGATCGACGGCGCACCCGACGACTTGCTGCTGCAGATCTTCACCGAAAACCAGATCGGACCGATCTTCTTCGAGATCATCCAGCGCAAGGGCAATCAGGGATTCGGCGAGGGCAACTTCAAGGCGCTGTTCGAATCGATCGAGCTGGATCAGATCCGCCGTGGCGTAGTCCAGGACAAGGTCTAACGACTAACGACTAACGGTCCACGCAGAATCTGGGAGAGATAAAAAAGGGCGAAGATCTTGCGATCCTCGCCCTTCGTCGTTTGTGCCACTGTCCGAAGCCCGGACAACTGCCAATTTTCAACCGATGCGCCGCTTCAGCGATGCATCACGAATTCTGGTCTTCCTCGTCGGCCTTTGTGGATCGTGCAATGCGCTCCACAGCAATGCGTGCCGGCGCGACCTGCGCCGTGCTGGTGATCGCGTTCGACAGCGTCCCTGCGCTGTTCGAGCCTGTACTCGAGCGCACCGGCGCGCTCATGGCGAAGAATGCGGCCGAAACCATCAGGAAGGTCTGGATGTTTCTAGTGTTCATGCGTACTCCTTTTCTAACTGCCCTGCTGTCCTGAAGCTCCGCCGAATGCGGAGCGTTGCGCAGACATTGCTCGCAGGTGGGGTGTTAGACAGACATTTCAACTGCGGTTCCTCAGATTTGTAGTTTTTACAGCTTGTTACAGGGGGATTGCGCCGCAGGAAGTCGCCCGGCGCGTTCAGCACAAGTCGAGCGCTGCAATGACGCCTTTCTGGCGCGCTGCGGCGGGTTTTCACCAGTGCTACCATCACTTAAAACACGTCAATATGGCGACCCCGGCCCCAAGCGTTCACAAGATGCCGCGGCCAAAAAAAGTTTTGGTGATCCCAAACTGGTTGGAGGAGTACACATAATGAATGCCCCGCTAGACGCAGGTCAGCGAGCCTCGCTCGAAGCCGCGCTATCTTCCGTCACGCTCGACGACAAATACACCCTCGAACGCGGCCGCGCGTACATGAGCGGCATCCAGGCGCTGGTGCGTCTGCCGATGCTGCAGCAGGAACGCGACCGGGCGGCCGGGCTCAATACCGCCGGCTTCATCTCCGGTTATCGCGGATCACCACTCGGCGGACTCGACCAATCCTTGTGGAAAGCGAAGCAGCATCTCGCCGCGCACCAGGTCGTGTTCCAGCCAGGTGTCAACGAAGACCTCGCAGCGACCTCCGTCTGGGGTTCACAACAGGTCAATCTGTACCCGAGCGCCAAGTACGATGGCGTGTTCTCGATGTGGTACGGCAAGGGCCCTGGCGTCGACCGCTCCGGTGACGTCTTCAAGCACGGCAATTCGGCAGGCTCGGCGCAACACGGTGGCGTTCTCGTGCTCGCCGGTGATGACCACGCCGCCAAATCCTCGACACTCGCGCACCAGTCGGAACACATCTTCAAGGCCTGCGGCCTGCCGGTGCTGTTCCCATCGAACGTGCAGGAATATCTGGACTTCGGCCTGCACGGCTGGGCCATGAGCCGTTATTCCGGACTGTGGGTCGCGATGAAGTGCGTGACCGACGTGGTCGAATCGTCGGCTTCGGTCGATATCGATCCGCACGGCACGAAAATCATTCTGCCGGACGACTTCGCCATGCCCGAAGGCGGCCTGAACATCCGCTGGCCGGATCCACCGCTGGTGCAGGAAGCGCGTCTGCTCGATTACAAGTGGTACGCGGCGCTCGCCTATGTGCGCGCGAACAAACTGGACCGCGTCGAAATCGACTCGCCGCATGCGCGCTTCGGCATCATGACCGGCGGCAAGGCATACCTCGACGTGCGTCAGGCGCTGACCGATCTCGGTCTCGATGACGAAACCTGTTCGCGTATCGGTATCCGCCTGTACAAGGTCGGCTGTGTATGGCCGCTCGAGGCGCAAGGTGCGCAAGCCTTCGCACGCGGTCTCGATGAAATTCTGGTGGTGGAAGAAAAGCGCCAGATTCTCGAATACGCAATCAAGGAAGAACTGTACAACTGGCCCGATGCGCAGCGTCCGCGCGTGTTCGGCAAGTTCGACGAGAAGGACGGCGCGGGTGGCGAATGGTCGGTGCCGATGGGCAACTGGCTGCTGCCGGCGCACTACGAACTCTCGCCGGCGATCATCGCCAAGGCGATCGCCACGCGGCTCGACAAGTTCGATCTGCCATCCGACGTGCGTGCGCGCATTGCGACGCGCATCGCCGTGATTGAAGCAAAGGAAAAAGCCTTGGCGCGTCCGCGCGTCGAAGCCGAGCGCAAGCCGTGGTTCTGCTCAGGCTGCCCGCACAACACGTCGACGAACGTGCCGGAAGGTTCGCGTGCGATGGCCGGCATCGGCTGTCACTACATGACCGTGTGGATGGACCGCAGCACCAGCACCTTCAGCCAGATGGGCGGCGAAGGCGTTGCGTGGATCGGCCAGGCGCCGTTCACCAACGATAAACACGTATTCGCCAACCTCGGCGACGGCACCTACTTCCACTCGGGTCTGCTGGCGATTCGCGCGGCGATCGCGTCGAAGGCGAACATCACCTACAAGATTCTCTATAACGACGCAGTCGCGATGACGGGCGGCCAACCGGTCGACGGCGTACTAACCGTGCCGCAGATTACGCATCAACTCGCCGCCGAAGGCGCGACAAAGATCGTGATCGTCACCGACGAACCGGAGAAGTACAACGCGAACGTCGGTCTCGCACCCAGCATCGACATTCACCATCGCGACAAACTCGATGAAGTTCAGCGTCAGCTTCGCGAGATTTCCGGCACCACGATCCTGATCTACGACCAGACCTGCGCGACGGAGAAACGCCGCCGCAGGAAACGCGGCACGTATCCGGATCCGGCGCGCCGTGTCGTGATCAACGAAGCGGTGTGCGAAGGTTGCGGCGATTGCTCGGTAAAGTCGAATTGCTTGTCGGTCGAGCCGCTCGATACCGAGTACGGCACCAAGCGCCAGATCAATCAGTCGACCTGCAACAAGGACTTCTCGTGCGTGAACGGATTCTGCCCGAGCTTCGTATCCGTCGAAGGGGGTCAGTTGCGCAAGCCGAAGGCGGCTTCCGGCATTGTCGGCGACGCGATGCCCCCGGTGCCGGAACCTGAGCTACCGTCGATCGCGCGCCCTTATGGGGTGCTGGTAACGGGCGTCGGCGGCACGGGTGTCGTAACGATCGGCGCCTTGCTCGGCATGGCGGCGCATCTGGAAAACAAGGGCGTCACGGTACTCGACGTCACCGGCCTCGCGCAAAAGGGCGGCGCCGTGATGAGCCACGTGCAGATCGCCCAGAACCCGGGCGACATTCACGCGACTCGCATCGCAATGGGCGAAGCCAGTCTCGTGATCGGCTGCGACGCGATCGTGACCGCCAGCGACGAATGCGTTTCGCGGATGCAGGTGGGCCGTACCCGTGTCGTGCTCAATAGCGCGCACACGCCGACGGCTGAGCTGATCAAGAACCCGAACTGGCGCTTCCCTGGCAGCAGCACCGAAGCGGACGTGCGTGCCGGTGCGGGCGACGACGGCGTCGATATGGTCGATGCGAATCACTTCGCCGTCGCGCTGCTGGGTGACGCGATCTACACGAATCCGTTCGTGCTCGGGTACGCGTGGCAACGCGGCTGGGTACCGCTGACGTATCAATCGCTGATGCGCGCAATCGAGCTGAACAACGTGCAGGTCGAGAAGAACCGTGCGGCATTCGAATGGGGCCGTCGTGCCGCGCACGATCTCGCTTCGGTGCGCACGCTCGCACACTCGCAAGGACGCGGTGCCGCGGCGGAAACGACGAGCAGCAAGATCATCTCGCTGCACACACCGAAGGCGCTCGACACGCTGATCGACAAGCGCGCTGACTATCTTGCCGCGTACCAGGACGCCGCTTATGCGGACCGTTATCGTGCATTGGTGTCGCAAGTGCGCGTGGCGGAATCGGCGCTCGATTCGATCGACGGCCAGTTGCCGTTGACCGAAGCGGTCGCGAAGAATCTGCACAAGCTGATGGCCTACAAGGACGAGTACGAAGTTGCACGGCTCTACAGCGACCCCGCGTTCATCGAAAAACTGAAGGCGAATTTCGAAGGCGACTGGAAGCTGCACATTCACCTCGCGCCGCCGACGTTCTCGAAGAAAGACGCACAAGGTCATCTGGTGAAGAAGAAGTACGGACCTTGGGTGTTCAGTGCCATGCACGTGCTCGCAAAACTCAAGTTCCTGCGTGGGACGGCGCTCGACGCGTTCGGCAAGACGGAAGAGCGTCGCACGGAGCGTGCGCTGATCGTCGAGTACGAGGCACTGGTGCGCGAGCTTATCGGCGGCCTGACCGTGCAAAAGCGTGAGCTGGCGGTCGAACTGGCGAATCTGCCGGACGGCATCCGCGGCTATGGGCACGTGAAGGAAAATAACCTGAAGGGCGTGCGGGTCAAGTGGAATGACTTGCTGACGCGCTGGCGTTCGCCGGAAACGGGGAAGTCGCAACACGCGGCGTGATCTTGCCGGCTTGACCGGCTGACATTGGCCTGAAATGGAAAAGGCGGCTGTCCTCACGGACAGTCGCCTTTTTTTGCCTGTTTCGCCACGTGATGCGTGTGTACAAGAACAAGCGGTACTGCTCCTTCCAACAACACAACAACAACCAACCAAAAACAAACAACTACCAGACAGCTACTACAACTACGAACTGACCTTGCCCCCGAAAAACGAATCTCTTGCTGAGTGTGTAAACTCAAGCAAGGAGAAGAAACGATGACGGTCAAGGCAAAGCGGGCGCAGTACACGCTCGAATTCAAAC
>NZ_CAJNBO010000062.1:0-16440 GCF_905221015.1 Paraburkholderia nemoris
CCACATTCTGTTTTTGAGAACTTCCATTCATTTTTTTTCATTATGATCGTGCGCTGAAGATGCATATGATATGCATGTTATTTTGCCTTCCGAAGTTATTCGAAAAAAAACACACAGGGAATGGTTCCATGCTTGATGCGCTTCTTATCACCCTTGGTATCGCGGGCGTTTCGTTCAGTCTCTTCTACAAATTTCTGCTCGTCCTTTATCGGTCCGGTCAGCGCTCGTCGCAACATCGCATGGAAGACATCTAAGTCGATTCGTCATGTGACGGTGCCCGTTCGCGCGAGGCGGGTTGCCGCCCTCCTTCATTAGGTGCGGATCTCAACGATTGGCACCCACCCCGTCATACCCCACTCGCTACCTTCATTCCGGCCGTCCCTCTCACCCGCGGAAATACTCCATGTCCCACTTGCTTTCCACTGCCCTAACCAGCCAGATCGGTGTCTCGCTGCCCATCGTTCAAGGCCCGATGAATGGCGGTTCGACGCCGGACATGGTCGCGGCAGTATCGAACGCAGGCGGCCTCGGGTCGCTCGCCGCAGCTGGGCTCGACCCCGCTGCAATCCATGCGCAGGTCGCCTCGATCCGCGCGCAGACGTCGAAACCGTTCAACATCAATCTGTTCGTGCTAGATACGCCCGCCCTGTCCGGAGATGAGATCGAACGCGCGATCGCCCTACTGCAGCCCGTGCGTGCGGAGCTCGGCCTCGCGCCGGCCCAGCCGCTCGCTCAATATTGCGAAGATTTCCGCCAACAGCTCGACGCGGTCGTCGAACTCAAGGTGCCGCTCGCGAGCTTCACGTTCGGCCTGCTCGACGCACCGTCGGTCGAACGTCTGCATCAGGCCGGCAGCCTCGTTATCGGCACGGCGACGAGCGTTGCCGAAGCGCGCGCGTGGGAAGCCAACGGCGCGGACATTATTTGTGCCCAAGGCGCGGAAGCGGGCGGCCATCGGGGCACCTTCCTTGGCCATCCCGACGACAGCATGATCGGCACGCTCGCACTCGTTCCGCAGATCGTGGACGCAGTCTCACTGCCGGTCATCGCAGCGGGCGGCATCATGGACGGCCGCGGCATCGCCGCCGCCCTGATGCTTGGCGCCCAGGCCGCGCAATTGGGCACGGCGTTCCTCTCCTGCGCCGAGTCACCGATTCATCCGGCGTGGAAGGAAAAGATCCGGCAAGCAGCCGATACGTCGACGCGCACGAGCCGTGCCTTTACCGGGCGTCCCGCCCGCGGCATCGTCAACGAGTACGTGCGGCGCATGGCCGCGTACGAGCCGCAATTCCCCGCCTATCCGGTTCAAAATGCGTTGACGACGGAAATTCGCAAGGCCGCCGGCGCCGCCAATCGCCCCGACTTCATTTCACTGTGGGCAGGGCAAGCGGCGGGCCTGAGCCGGCTGCGTGCCGAGGGTATTCCGGCCGCCACGCTCGTCCGGCTGCTGGCAGAAGAAACGGGCGCCCTGCTGCGCTGATGGCTCGCGCGTGCGGTAAAGGCCGCACGCGTGGCGATCGGCTTACTCGCGCGCAGTGCGCCTTTTGCAAGCGTGCGCGTCGCAAACGGTCCCTGCCGCCGGGACCGGCTGCGTCGAACCCGCCCGGTGGTTACTTGAGTACGACCGTCTTGTTGCCGTTCAGCAAGACCCGGCGTTCTGCGAACCACTTCACCGCACGCGCCAGCACTACGCACTCGGCGTCCCGGCCGATTGCCGCCAGCGCATCCGGCGACATCGCATGGTCGATCCGCTCGACGTCCTGTTCGATGATCGGCCCTTCGTCCAGATACCCGGTCACGAAATGCGCGGTAGCGCCGATCAGCTTGACGCCCCGCTCATGCGCCTGTCCATAGGGTTTCGAACCCTTGAAGCTCGGCAGAAACGAGTGGTGAATGTTGATCACGCGTCCGCTCAGCGCGTCGCACGTGGCAGCCGACAGGACCTGCATGTAGCGCGCGAGAACCACCAGATCGACGTCGTATGCCTCCACAAGATCGAGCACGCGCTGCTCCTGCGCCACTTTGACGGCAAGCGGTGCCTGCGAAGGCAGCGGGAAATGATGGAACGGCAGGCTGTAGTTCTCCACCAGCTGCGCCAGGTCACGGTGATTCGACACCACGCCGCAGATCTCGACAGGCAACGTGCCGCTCGCGTAGCGGAACAGCAGGTCGTTCAGGCAATGGCCGACCTTCGAGACCATCAGCAAGACCCGGGTACGCTTGCGCGTATCGAACAGTTGCCAGCGCACAGCGGGCGACGGGTAAAGCAAGCCGATATCCCGGCGCAGCACGCCTTCGGTGATCGCCTGATCCTCCACCGAGAAGAGAATGCGCAGGAAGACAAGCTGCGACTGAGGGTCGGAGAACTGCGAGGAATCCAGAATATCGCAGCGCCGGTCGCTCAGCAGGCTGGTTACGCGATGCGACATCCCTCTGTCCGCGGGGCACTTCATCACCAGCACGAACTGCGCATGCGCGACTGGCCGCTCCTGCAGCACCGCCTCGCCCGCGCAGGACGGTCCATCGCCTTCGATTCGCGTTAACACATTACACCTCCGATATCAGATTACGACGCGCGTTTTTGAGCCGCGCCGACATGTTCAGGTGACTCACGACGTCGCCCAGACGCTGGATGCCCTCGACAATATCCGCCTCGACCAGCGCGCAGAACGGCAGGCGTAGGAACTGATAGCCGGGATGTGCATCGAAGAACGCGTTGCCCGACGACAGCGCCAGCCCGGCTTCCGCGGCGGCCGCCAGCAGCGAACTCTCGTCGATATGCGCACCCAGCCGCACCGACGTGAAGAAGCCGCCCTCCGGACGCACGAATAGCCGTCCGGGCAGATAACGCTCGATCGCCTGCACGCAGACGTCGAGGCGCGGCCCGTAAAGCCGTCGCAGCCGGTCGAGCTGCAACGGCAACTGCCCGTCCTCGCACCAGGCCGCCACCACGCCTTGCGCAAACACGCCGGGTGTAATGTAGTGACGCTCGGCGACCCTCGCCACCCGCTGGACCACGTCCGCGGGCGCGACCAGAAAGCCGACTCTGACGCCCGGACTGATGAGCTTCGTAAACGAACTGAGGTGCAGCGTGATGTCCGGCGCCATGCTGTGAATCGACGGGATCGGATCCCCGGTATAGCGGAGGAATCCGTAAGGCCCATCCTCGACGATCAGGAAGCGATGTTGGCGCGCGAGGCGGATCATCGTTCGCCTCGCGTCGAGCGTCATGCACACCCCCGTGGGATTCTGAAAATCGGGAATCAGATACACCAGCTTCGGCGTGTGTCGCTGCAATTCCCGCTCGAAAACGTCGAGACAGATGCCACCCTCGTGGACGTCGATGCCGACGATCGTCACGCCATGCTGCTTCAGCGTCGTGACGGCCCGGTCGTAAGTCGGCCGCTCGACGAACACCACGTCGCCCGGCTTCAAATAAGCCTCGCAGAGGAAGTCGAAAATTTCGAGCGAGCCGTTACCGACTAGCACGTTCGGCGCCGCACAGTCGAACCATGACGCGATGAACTCGCGCAACGGCATATAGCCGAACGCCGGACCGTACTGCAACATCCGGTTCGCATCCCTCGCGAGGGCACTGACTGTCAGCGCCTGCAGCTTGTCGATGGGAAACGATTGGGGATCAGGCACACCTCGGGACAAATCGATTGTTTTCATATTCAGAACCTCCGGCGTTGCCGGTTAATTAACCAGACGGACGGTGCCGCGGGCGCGCGGATCGGCCGCCGCTTCCGGCATGTCGTCGTTGACGCGGATCACCTGGATGTCGCCGTTGGTGAACCGCGGTTGCAGGTTGTAGCCCCGCCCGATCAGTTCTTCCGCAAGCACGCCTTCGATCGGGGCATACGGCTCCCAATAGACCGTATCGACCGGCAGAAGCTGATGATGGACGCGCATCTCCGCCACCGCCTGCGTGAGCGACATGCCGAAGTCGTGCACGTTGTTGATCACCTGGAAGATCGACCCGAAAATGCGCGACCCGCCCGGCGTGCCGATCACGAGCGACACCTGCCCGTCTTTGGTGAGGATCGTGGGCGTCATCGACGACAGCATGCGTTTGCCCGGCGCGATCGCGTTGATGTCCGTGCCCACCAGGCCGAAACGGTTGGCCACGCCGGGTTTGCACGAAAAGTCGTCCATGTCGTTGTTGAGCAGGAAACCCGCGCCCTCGACGACCACGCCGCTGCCGAACTTCGAGTTCAGCGTATAGGTGTTCGACACCGCGTTGCCGGCCTTGTCGATGATCGAGAAGTGCGTGGTCTCGTCGCTCTCCTGCAGACCGGGCTTGACCGCGCCGATCTTCGACGGCGCAGCCAGATCGATCTCCATTGCGCGGGAACGGAGGTATGCGGGATGGAGCAGGCGGTCCACCGGCAAGGTCTGGAAATCGGGATCGCCCAGGTATTCGGCGCGATCCGCGAACACCCGCTTCGCGAGCTCCGAAAACAGATGAACGTACTGCGCTGAGTTGTGCGCGACGCCCGCGAAGGCGCCCTTCAACACCTCCTTCATCTTCAGTAGCTGGATCAGTCCGATGCCGCCGGAGCTGGGCGGTGGCGCTGTCACTACCTGGTAGCCATTCCAGGTTTCAATGAGCGGCTTGCGCCACACCGTGCAATAGTTGCGCAGATCGTCGCGGGTGATTGGTACGTCGTAAGTCGACAATTGCCTGACGAGCATTTCCGCCGTCGCGCCCAGATAGAATTCGCTCACGCCGTATTTAGCGATGCGCGTCAGCGTATTGCCGAGATCCGGCTGACGGAACACCTTGCCTTGCGCCATCGCGCCGAAGAACCGCGTGAAATTCGTCTTGCACTCGAAATCGGCGAGCATCACATCGCGCCGTTCGATGAGCTGGCGATGCACGACGAAGCCCTGCTTCGCGTACCGGATCGCCGGGTCCAGAAGCCGTTGCCAAGACATTGTCCCGAAGCGCTGATGCGCGTCCCACAGCCCTCTCACCGTTCCGGGAATGGCGACCGAATGACGGCCTACCACGCTCTTGCCGGGCACCACTTCACCTGCGTCGTCCAGATACATGTCGCGCGTCGCCTGCGCGGGCGCGCATTCGCGATAGTCGAGAAAGTACGGCTGGCCGTCGAAGTGAATGTTCATGAAGCCGCCGCCGCCGATGTTGCCGGCCTCGGGGTAGGTGACCGCCAGCACGAAGGCCACGGCGATCGCTGCGTCGACCGCATTGCCGTCCTCCTCCAGCACGGCTTCGGCTACATCGGCGCTGTAACGGTCCGGCGCGGCAACCGCGCCGGCCTTGAGTTTGAGCTTCGCGCCGTAGCCCGTCTCGCGCTTGGCCCGTTGAATGAGATGCCACGACTCCTCGGCTGCGTCGTGCTCCGGGATTTCAGGCGTACTTGCGCCTTGAACCGGTTTCTTGGTGGAGATCTTCATTGGCTGATTATTGGAAGGTGAATGGATATCGAGGCGAACCGCAGCGGCACTGAACGCGCAGCGCGGCCCGCGCGGCGTGCTGCGTCGCGACGCGCGCTTCGCGTGTGCTAGCCCAGCGCGGCCGCGGTAGTTTCGGCGTCGCGGGACTGCGCCACGGCAGCCGAAAGGAATGCACTCGGGCGATTGGGGTAGTAGGCGAAATGCATGGGATGATCGCGGTGCTCGATAGCATCGAACACGGCCTGCGCGATCTCGGGCGATTGCGCGAAGCCGCCCGTGTTATGGCCGCCTGTGATCACGCAACGCCCACCGTTACTGGCCGGCAACATCTCGAAGACGCCCAGACCCGACGAAGTCCAGGGCCTGACGCAATATTTGAAGCTGTCCGCCATGTTGCCAGCGGCGAGCGCCGCGGCATAAGACGTCGGGAAATACTTCGCCGCCGTGTCGACAAGGCCCAGGTAGATCTGCTGCAACTGGGCTTGGTCGATATTGCGCGGATCGATGCCGGTATGACCGTAGCCCGACCCGATGATCAAGATCGGCTTGCCCGCCTCGTCGGTGGCGACGGTAATGTTCGCGTCTTCGGTGATGTGGCCTTTACGGGCGAGCTTCAGCGAATGCCGCAGTTCCGGCTCGAGATTGGGAATGCGCAGCCACGCGCCGAGTACGCCGTGAATCTTTCCCTTCGACTCGGTTCCTTCCAGCAGGTCGTTGCCGTATGCACCGGGTGAGAGCACGTAGTGATCGGCTTCGAGGACCGCGTTGCCGAACTGGATGCCCGTGACGCGCCGTCCCTCATCGAAGAGGATCTGTTCCGCGCGTTCTCCCCAACTGAACTCCGCGCCGCCTGCGCTTAGCCGCTGCACTAGGTGTCGGACAAACTTGTGCGAATTGACCGTGAAGCCGATCACATAGACCGCGCCGGCAATGTAGCCGCCGCGCACCGCCTCCGCCAGCGCGGGATGGTCGTGCGCCACTTCCGCGGGCGTCAGCACTTCGAGGGTCGCGCCGATGCGATTCTGCCGCCTAACGGCGTTGGCGAATTGCGTTTCATCGGAGTAGAGCCGCAAGATACCCTCGCGCAGCAACGATGCGGTGAACAATGCTGAATCGCGCTTGATCCATTCGGTCCACTTCGACAAGCTGGCGCGGGCGAACGAGAAGATATCCTCGTTGTATTTATTGGCCAGCCAGACCGGAATGCCCTCGAATTCCCGGACCCAGTCGAGTTCGCTCTCCGACAGTGTCTGCTTCCAGTGCACGTTCCAGCCCAGTTCCGTCACGCTGCGCCGGAATAGGTTGTTCATGGTCAGCGACACTTGCCGGTCGTTGTAATTGTCCATCTCGGACAATGTGAACATCCGGGCGTCATCGCCGCCATGGCTGCAGCCGAAAGCCGTCCATGGCGAAGACTTCGTCGGCTCGGGCCGCGCGTCGACCAAATGAATCGCGTACCCCGCCTGCTGCAGCCGATAAGCCGTCACAAGATTGACGAGGCCCGCGCCGACCATCAGCACCTTCTCGTGCCGCATCTTGCCAGCTGGTGGGCAGGCCTCGTCGTCCTGCGCGCGCCGCTTGTGCAGCGCGTTTTTGATCGAGCGGGCTTCCAGCGCGTCGAACGCGTTCACATAGGCGTCCTGCAGCGATTTGCCGAGCGCCTGCAACGCGATGCTGTTGCCGTTCTGAATCTCTCCGGCGGGCGCGTAGTCGAGCAGATCCGACGCATTCGGATCTGGAGTCACAACGCGCACAACATAAGCAGGTGAAGTGCGAGCCGCCGCCCAATCGGCGACCACCTTCGCGGGGATCGGGTCACGGGAGACGAGCGCGTCGATGCGATTCTCGACGATCATGCGAGTGAATATGTGATGGCTCTTGTTCAGCAAATCCGGCCGATAAATCACATTGTCCGCAAGCAGTGAATCCTGAAGCGGCTGATCAAGCAAATCAAGCAGCAGTATCTTCATGGCGGTGTCCGATAAATGAGTGATGAGTGCTGCGTCAGTCACATCCGTCATCGATATCTCACGTTTTCATTTTCAAAAAAGCAGCAACGTGTAGGGCCGCTTTAACGCAAGCGATGATTTGCATGACGAGCAGTCCGGTCAATTTATGGGAATTACACGCCACGGCAAAGGTACGGGTTTCATTCGCCACGGAAAACTGTGTGGTCGTTAGTTTCAATACGCCAGATTAATTAGGAATCTATAGTAATAATGAGTCGGAGACGTCTGGTACAAGCACGCCAATCATGGAAAATCGAACGGCACCCTGCCAAGGGCCGCCGGAAAACATGCAATGGAAAAGGACAGAGTCCGACATTCGCGATCGAACCGGTCGCATTGAGACGGCGCGGCAGACGTCGATGCCGCATCAGGCGCACGCGTTCTATGACGGTTCGTCGACGGCGAGAGATCGATGGAGGAAACTGGCGAGTCTCGGATCAGCGCTTGCGGCCGCATTGAAGCGCATGCGCGAGGTCATGGCGCCTTCGCGGGCGTCGCGTGCCTGAAAAAGGCTTCCAGGCGCAAGCAGGATGCGCTCGGCGAACGCGCGCCGGGCGAGCGACTCCGTGTCGATGCCTGGCGGCAGTTCTCCCCACAGGAAAAGTCCGTCACCGCCATGATCGAAACGCACGCCGGTTGCGCTCAGACTGGACAACGCGCCGGCTCGCGCGTGACCCAGGTGGCGCCGCAGTCGCTCCAGATGCTTCCGATATTTGCCGGACTGCAGCATGCCGAGCGCCGCGCACTCCGTCAAAACGGAACACTCCGACACGAGATGGAGTTTCGCGTGGATGAACGCGTCCATCAGCGCCGACCTGAGCGCGACGAATCCCAGCCGGACGAGCGGTCCCATCACTTTCGCAAACGAACTGTAGTAGATGACATGGCTCATGTCGGAGAGCTGCGCAAGGCGTGCCGCCGGCCTTTGCGACAGATTGCCGTACACGTCGTCTTCCGCGATCGTGAATCCGTATTGCTCCGCGAGGCTCAGCAGCCGATGCAGGTTCACGATACTGCTGTTCCAGCCGGTCGGATTGTGCAGGGCCGATTGCGTGAAGACCAGCGCGGGCGGCTCGCGCCTGCAGATCGATTCAAGCTCGTCGAGATCGAGGCCGTCCGGACCCCGGCGCACCGCGGCGAGCCGCACGCCGTGATAACGCAGACGGCTGACCAGTAGCGGTGTCGTCGGCTCCTCCACCAGCACCAGATCGCCTGGCTGCAGCATCACGCGGCAGATGAGATCGACCGCCTGTACCGCGCAGTCGGTCGTGATCAGACAGTTGGGATCGACGAAGATACCGTCGAACCTGAGATGCAGCGCCAGCACTTCGCGCAGCGCTGACGAGCCTTGCACGCTGTGCGGCACGTGCATGCCCTCGCCGAACCCGCGCACGGTCTTTCTCGCCAGACAGGCCGTGCCCGCATCCTCCAGCCAGCTGCCGCGCAGCGCTTCGCCGCCTGCCGCAATCCAGCCCGAATCGATCTCCAGATTGCTGCGGGCCAGCCACGCGGCGTCGAGCGGGCCGCTGGCGGTCGGCCGGCGCGCGATCGCCAGCGGCGCGCCATGGTTCGATCCGGCCACGAAGAATCCGCTGGAAGCATGCGCGACGATGGCGCCGAGCGCGATCAACTGATCGTACGCGGTCACGACCGTGTTGGGGCTCACGCCCAGCTTCCTCGCCAGTTGCCGGATCGACGGCAGCCTCGCGCCGGCATGCAGCCTTCCTTGTTGAACGAGTGCACCGACGCGTCGAACGATTTGCTCGGTCAGTGCTACCGGTAACAGGGGGTCGATTTCAAACATGACTCTTCTCGGGGAAAAGGAAGGCTACGCCGCTACCGCCCGCGTCAGTGGGACGAATGGTGGCCGAGCAGCGTGAGCAGGTAGACATAGGCGATCACCATGCCCAGCGCACAGAACTTCCAGTTCGATACATAGCTCGTCTCCCGGCTCGATACCTGCAGGCTCGTCGCAGCCAGAATCGCGCAGATGGACACCGGCGACAGCAGATTGGCCATCACGAACATGGTCGTCCACGCGAGATACTGGACATACGTCGGCCCCAGCACTGCAGCATCCACCAGCGGAAAGAACAGACCGAACAGAATCATCGGATGAACGCCGAACACCGTCACCGCAGGCAGCACGAACACCAGCAGAGCGCAGACGGCATACGGATTGCTCAGCGCCGAGCGGATCACGTCCGGCAGGTACGTGGCGAGGTCAAAATGCTGGATCGTGAATATCAGCAGGCTCGACGCGGCCAGCAGCAGCAATTCCGGCGCGATCCCGTCAATGCTTTTCGGCATTTCCTTGACGATCGCCTGCGACACCCTGCCGCCCGACAGCGCCACCAGTTCGATGCCATAGCCGAAGACCATCGCGAACGCGAAGGCGAGCGTCAGCTTGGAAGTCGCCGCATAGAAGATCCCGCCCGACAGCGCGACCAACACCGCAAGGGCGATTGGCTTGACCTTGCTGATGCCGAGCGCCTTGCGGCTGCCTTCCTCGATATCGAGCCGGGGCGTCATTGCGCCCGCCACGACGAACAGCGCGAGCGGCACGCCGAGCAGCAGAACCGTGCCGCTGTCCAGATGCGGAATCGCAGCCGCAATCGACGCGGAGGCTACCGTGGTGGGCAGGATGAACATCGACGCGCACAGCGAGCGCATGGTGATGCGGGAAATGCCCAGCCGGTTCTTTACCTGCGGCCCGCACACGGCGCCCATCATTGAAATCGCGCCGAGGCTAGTAAACAGCGTGAGCGCCATCGTCGCGAGCGACACGCGAATCGTATTCAATGGGTCGCCCTGCCGCTTGATCAGCTGGTTGCTCACTACCGCAGAAAGCCCGGATCGTGTCAGGCTGTGCCGGAACAGCGAGACGCCGACCAGCAGACACATGACGGTCAGAAAACGTCCCATCGCGCCGAGCAACTGCGGCGCGTCGACTGACGTACCCAGAAGCGGGATGCAGATCGCGAAGATTCCCACCGCGTACCACAGTGTCTGTTTCTTGCGGCTCTCCTTCGACAGACACAGGATCACCGCTGGAATGCACACGATCACGCCCAACACGGACGCCGGTTTTGGCATCGAGGCCGACAACGAGGTCGCCGCGATCAGTAACATCGAACTGAACATGAGCGCACTGACCTTCTGCCATCCATTCAACATGATTGTTTCTCCTCGTGCGGCTGCATCAGATGGATTGCAGAAATGTGTTGAGAACGTGTGGCTCCGTCACCATCACGTCATGCCGCGCGTTCAATTCCATCCAGGTCCAGCCGGGCTGGGTCCTGATGTCTTTCTTGAGCTTCGCGAGCGGTGGGTACGCGGTGGCGACGCAATCGACGTAAATGCGCGGCACGCCGTTGCCGAGCGGATGCTCGAGCCTGAACTTCTCCTCGTAAGGTCCCACCGGATGCGGTGTTAGCAGCGCGCCGACCCACGCCTTGTCTTCGTCGGTCACGAGGTTGTAGCTACTGAGCGGGGGCGGTGGAATCGCAATGCCGTTTCCTTCGCGAGCGGCCTGTTCGAGCCGCTGCTTCGTGATCTCCGCGGGTTGCGCGTCGAACGCGGACACGCCGTTCGGCACCACGAGGGCGTCCAGGTAGACGAGTTTTGCGAGCGAACGGGGAATCCGGTCGGCCACGCCGCTGATGATCAGACCGGAGAAGCCGCTGCCCACCAGGATCACATCGCTCAGACCTTCGTACTGGATGTGGTTGGTGATGCTTGTGATATGCGTCGTGAGGTCGATGTTCTTCGACAGTAGATGCTTCGACTCGCCCAGCCCCGGACAGGTCGGCGCGGACACGTAGTGCCCCGCTTCGCGAAGCTCTTTGGCGACTTTCTTCCAGCACCAGCCGCCATACCATGCTCCGTGAACGAGCACGAAGGTCTTCTGCTTCGCTGTCGTCGGTTTATTCTGCGCCCCGACCTGTGTCGCCGCGAGCGCGCCCATGGCGAGGCCAAGTGCGCCCTTGCTGAAATTGCGTCGATCCATTCTCATCTCCCCGTTAAACTGCGGCGTAATCAAGCGGCTGGTCCACTTCGCTGCGCTGTGCGATGTCGCGTACCATCGTCACGACCGCCCGCCCGGCGTCCTGCAAGCCGCGGGAATTGGAGTACGGCCGGGGCAACACGTACGTGTAGAAATGCGCGCCCTCCACGACGTACCCCAACGCCCATAGATTCCGGATCACCTTGCCGTTGCGGTCGATCACGTTCACCGCGCCGTCCACGTCGATTCCGCTCGGCTTGAAGTCGCCGTTTCTGAACGGCTTGATCACGCCGGCCGCGAGCATATTTCTGATCAGCGGAGCCGGACTCGATTCAGGCTCGAACAGATCCACCTTGGCGCGAATCAGCACGTCGAATTTCTCGGCGACGGGCTCGGCGAACCGGTCGGTCGACAGCGTGAAGCGGCAGCATGCCTCGTCATAGCCGATATCCGGCTTCGGACCGAAGAAGGACACCACGCCAGCGTCGATCAGCGCCGCCATTTCCATGTTCCGTTCCTTGGGCGGGCCGCTCGCGACGCGGTTGCTGATCGAACACCAGTACGACAGGAAGCGGCGATGCGACTCCGGCGTGAGACGGCCGTAGTCGACCGCGTGCCGGATGTTGTCGCGGATATCGCGCAGAATGTCGGATGCGGCCTTGCGCGGGTTGTTGACATTGCCGCCGAAGCAGTCCGCGATGTCGGCCTCTAGGTGCTGGCGCACGTATTCGCGGTAGTCCTCCTGATCGGCGAAAGTGAGATTGGCCACCGGCACCATCAGCGAATCGATCGCGGCGGCGATTTCCGGTTCGACCTGATAGGTGGCAGGATCGGCAAACTCCCCCTTCAGCGAACTGGAATACACATAAGCCATTTCTTTTTTAAGCGTCGGCCACAAATCGCGATCGAAATCCATCTGTTCGTTGCCGCGCTCGCGCAGATTGTTCTGGCGGCTCAGATCCACGAAGTCTCGCGTGAAAAATTTCGCCTTATATTGCCCGTATGTGCCCTTCTGATTCACCGCGCGTCCGCCGGCAGGTAAACCCTGGCGAGAAAATACGATGATTTTCGGTTCGCGTCCGCACGGAATGTATTGATAGCGAGTGGACGAGATTTTCTCGAATTTTCCGCCCACACCGAGCGTCAATGCCGAAATAGCGTCCGTCGCGGTTAGGCCCGTGCCGCAAATGGCGACCTTCGCTTGCGAACTAATCGAATTAAGCGCCGTGATTGGATAGGGCATCCGGAAATACGCCAAGTGGCTATTGCCGGATTTACCATTGTTGACCAGTTCGTCGAATTTTCGGTCGAAGCTGTCCTTGCCGCCGAGGCTATGTCCCATCGTCATGAATACATAGTCCGCATCAATGCGGAAGCCGCCGTCCAGTTGCACTTCGATCCGGTCGTTGTCGAGCGGAACGATGCTCACCGCATCCCTGCGGTGATTGAAGACGGTGACATAGTCCGGCAGGCCCTCAATCAGCCGGTCGTAGACCCACGTCAGGTACTTGCCCATCACGGCGCGCGGCAGGTAGGTGTTCTCGTCGATGGGCTCGCCCACGTCAGAGATGACATAACGGCCGTCGAGCTTCTTGTAACCCTGCTCCAGCGCCCATTCCAGCAACGAAGATCCCGGCAGGATCGGACCCGAATCAGTCACCGATTCGTCGCAGTACATCGTGACCTGCGCGGCGATAGTGTTCACCAGCAGATGCTCGGGCTGGGTCCATTCGTGAATGCCTTGTCCGGGGGTCGACGGATCGATCAGGTGCAGGTCAATGCCGACCTCCAGTTCCCGCTCGGAGAGCACTGCCTGCAATCTTTCGAGCAGAGTCAGCCCGCGCTGTCCCATACCGACAATGACGACACTAACGTTATTCATATATGTTCCTGAAGTTTCTGGTCGGATATGCTTAATTAAATATAAAATCAAAAGACAAACAATCTCCCGCGCAAGCCTTCCGCTTGGATTCTATCGACCGAGTATATCTAGCTAGATATTTTTTAAGCGAGTTAATTAGGATGGCTGCGCCTGATTTCTTATAGATCACATTCCACATTTTCCAATGCATATGGCAAACCGAATCACAGGAGAAATTTTAGCCATCTCCCCATAAATCGGATAATTCATTTTTTTGATGAATATTTCTTCTTTTAAGAAAGAATTGCTGATTCTGGGCAAACGAAAGAAACTCCCGAATTCGAGACTGTGATTTTTACTAAAAAAAATCATAGTTTTTCTGGTAGATCGCGTTACGGAATACGAGGGCGGGGGAATGGATCTGAGAGCATTACAAATATTCAAGGCAGTGATCGACGAGGGCGGCGTCTCACGTGCTGCGGAGCGCTTGCATTGTGTTCAGTCGAATGTCTCTACACGGATCAGGCAGTTGGAAGACATGCTGGATACGCGCCTGTTCGAGCGCGTCGGCAAGCGTTTGGCCGTGACGCCGCGTGGAGTCATGTTGCATGGCTACGCGGAACGTCTGCTGGAATTGGCAGATGAGGCGAAGCACGCCGTCAGGGGAGGCGGAACGATTTATGGAGAACTCCGTATCGGCGTCAATTCTCCGACGGCCGCAGGCCAGCTTCCGCACGCGCTAACGGATTTCCACCGGAAGCATCCGGTCATTCAACTGCACGTCGTAGCGGCCACGACGGACAGCGTCGTGCGAGATGTCCTCGCCCAAAAGCTTGATGTGGGTCTCGTGGTGGGTCCCATCTACCATGCCGAACTTCTGCAAACGGAAATTTCCGACGACGAACTCGTCTTGCTGACTGACATGAAGGCCCGGGATCTCCGCTCCGCGCGCGACATGCGCAACATGATGGTGATCGGCTTGCGCAACGACCGCGAATACCGGGAGCGAATGCGGCGCTGGATGGAGGAAGCCGCCGTACCCATATCTCGCTCACTTGAACTCGATACAGCGCAAGCCGTGATGAGTTCCGTCGGCGCCGGGCTGGGGATGGCGATCATGCCGCGCACGCTCGTCGAAAAGTGGGGATTCACGAACCAAGTGCGATGCCATCTGCTGCCGGAAAAGTTCTCGCGCGCAAAAACGGTGATGATCTGGCGCAGAGGCAATCTTCACCATGCGTCACGACAGGCGATAACGGAAAGCCTCCTCTCCTTTCCGGAATTCAGAAATCCGCACGCGGATTCGCTCATCGCCTCCTGCGAGACGTCGGAAGCGCAACTTCGAGGCCGGCCCTACTGCATTCGAACGCCTTGATCCCGGATGAACTGAACAAAGGCGTCTCGCGCAGTATGCTGAGCGATACCCGTGGGCCAGACAAACAGGGTCTTGGCTCGCGCCACGTCGGACGCAATGGCGTGGGACCTGACGACGCCGGCCAGTTCCCAACGCTCAACCAGAGATTTCGGCATCAGCGAGATCCCCATTCCCGCGCCGGCGCAAGCGATAATCAGCTCGCTCGTACTCAGTTCCACCACATTGCCGGCCCTGAAGCCCGTCTCGCCCAGCCAGCGCTCGTACCTCGCGCGGTAAGCGCATCCGGCGCTAAGCGCGAGGTAGGTAGATCCGATGACGTCCTCGACCGACGTGATGTTGCTGTGGCCGTGATCCGAGACCAGTACCAGTTCTTCTTCGAAAGCGTCGTCTTGATCCAGGTCGTCCGAGATGACCGGCGCGGGCACCAGCGCGATATCGAGACGATGGCCGGTGACGGCGTGGATCACGTGCTCGACGGAACTCGTCTTGATCGCCATATCTACCCTCGGATAGCGTCTGTGAAAATCGGCGAGGATAGACGGCAGACGAGCGGCAGCGATAACCTCGGTAGACCCGATCCGGAGCTTACCGGCGGGCTCCCCTCCGTTCTTGAGAATGGATTGCACTTCCTCGGCCAACTGGAGCATGCGATCCGCATATCCGAGTAACTGCGATCCTTCATTCGTAATGACAAGGCGGCCGTTCAGGCGATAAAACAGCTGGATACCCAAGCGGCCTTCGAACTGTTTGAGCCTTGTTGACACATTGGATTGCACGCAATTCAGAACTTTGGCAGCGCGAGCGATGCCGCCTTCCTCGGCCACTGCCTTGAATATTTTTAGTGACTGCAAGTCCATCTCTGCCCCGGGTAGAAGTGTCTGGTGTTTCTTTTAGTTGGCGCAACCGGCTATCGCGTCTGGTCGAGCACCGTGGACCTCGCGGCATGGTGCTTGATGCGTCATGGCTGAAGATCTAGTGGCACGACTGTGAGCTTCGCATCTATGATTTCCAGCAGCCATATCGTGACCGACAGGCTGCTGCGGTATTCGCATGCCGTTGACTTGCGATCGGACGCGAGGCCCACAAAGGACGTACCGCGAGGGATCAGGATACCCTCCACGAAATTGCCCTCGCTGCTGTCGGATGCAACCGTGCGACCGCCATGGACGGCGTGGGCGAGACGTAGTTCGGGTACGTGACTTCGAGCAGCCGTTCGGTGAAGCGGGGAATTTCGACGTCGAGCCTGATCCGCATGCGTGCGAAAATGAGACAAAACGCCTGTACCGGCCGCTCCAAATAGGCGTCGCCGATCTCGCCATCCTGCAGGCCCAGCCGTCTGGCAATCTTTGGATGCTACTGCGCAAAGCCATCAACACGGGCACGCAGGTAGAGCAGTTCGCGGGTCTAGTACCGAGCAGTCTAGGATCCATCAGACGCTGCTACACCTAGGATATGCGCGGTTACCGGCAGGTGCATCCCACTGTTCAGGCGTTAAACTCAAATACATTCCCCGGGTTCCTAGTTGTTGCTTCAGTTCGTTAATTAACCACTTCAATCTCTTTAGGTCAATTGAATAATTTTGAGATAAATATCTTTGCCGTTTATCTATCTGGCGTTGTCCAACGGCTGGTGAGGCCCGGCAGGACTCTGCACTCCTGAGGCGTTGGTGCACCATTGACGGAGGACGAGGTGTCCGTGGCTCCGGAATAGTCATGCGACTACCCGCTTGCTGCAGACGGATGTCGGGCGTCCGGCTGTGAGCATC
>NZ_CAJNBO010000063.1:0-15287 GCF_905221015.1 Paraburkholderia nemoris
GACGATCTGCGGAAAACCTTCGGTCGCTGGTTTGCCGGAATGAGAGACGAAGAGGCCGCGACGCTACAGGAGGCGGCATAGAAGCTCCAGCCCCCGGAATGGCGCGCTCTCCTAGTAGAACGCATTAACAGACCGGCGTCGATCATCACGCTACCGTCTGCGTTTTCACCCACTCGATGAATCCATCTGTATCGTGGGACCAGACGATGTACAAACCAGATTGTTGCGCACTGGTGAGACTATCGATCTTGAACACGCCGGAGAGAAGAGCGACGTTGATCATGTTTTTCCCGGCCTGCTCGGCGAAATGTCGAGCTTTGGCGGCCGTGTCATTATTCAAACGCTTTACGCTATTCAGTCCTGAGCTGGAGTCTTTGGCTTCAAGGGCGATCATCTTGCCAGTCGGGAGGGGAATGAAAAGATCCACCTTTCTACCGTGAACCGTGCATTCGCCGTAAAACTTCGGAAAAACCGGATAGTGAATGGGAACAGTGATTTGCCCTTTGTTCGGCACTGACACTCTTGTAAATCCCAGCTCTTCGAGACGCGTTTCGAGTCGTCGCTCGACCTCTCGTCCGTACCCTCGCCGCGCAGTTTGAAGCGACTGCGCAGCATGGAGGGTCGTAGTGGCATAGATGGCCGCTCGAAGCTCGCGCAATGTTGGCGACCGGCGACTGGCTATCCATGGGAAACGAACTGGGTCCGCCAACCGGCAGATCAGATTCAATACTTCCGTCGGAAGTTCATCAGATTGGCGAAGGTCGGATATTTTGATCCGCTGGACCGACCGCGTGACAAGCACTCCAAGATCATCTTCCGACACGGGAGGGCCAGTCACATAGCGCAGGGCATCGAACAGGTCCTCATCGAGCAGAACGGCGCGTACTACATTCGGATCCGGCTTATCTGGATTAATGCCTGCCAGGGCCTTAAACAACCGGACGAGTGATTTGCGCCGAGCCTTGACATGTGCAATGTACACACCTCCGGGCTCAGCCAGGCGTCGTTCGACGAACTCGTTGAGTGCAATCTGTGCCTGCGTCGCCAATTCTGCCTGGGTCCAGACAGTCGGCGTTTGATTCGTGCTCGGGCTGGTCATGCAGTAGGCAGCCGATTTTCATCGACGAGAAGTGGTAAGGAACGCCTATTCTCGTCGATGCACCTTCATATTGGCAAATTTTCGATCTTCGGAATCGTGAGCCGTTCAATTTCCTTCGGCTCAAACTTCGTAAGTCCGCCCGCGTATGTGCGGCCACTTTCGACGCCGACGTTGAGTCTGAGCCACGCGGCCAGCGCATCAAGGACCCCTTCACCGAGTGCTTCGCGGGGGTATAACCCATGAGCTATGTTGATGTGCCTCGCTCCACACAGATTCCGTACGAAGGCTGGTGCTCGACGCGCCATGTAGGTACAGACGATCGGAGCCGGAGCTTTCAACCCGACGGACCACCAGGCCCGGCGATGTTGCGCAATGTACGACTGGTCCGCTCCGTGCTTTTTGGCCCACGTCAGGAAGCGTCGCACGGCCTTGAGAGAGTCGGCATCCAGTTCCTCAAGATCCGCAGGCAGATCAATCACCCTCTTCAAAAACGTTTCGTCGGTCAAGACGTCACCCGCGTTGATTAAATCCCGTGCTTTGGTCACCGTCGCCTTTAACACGGCGTCAGGCAATTGATCGGTATGAGCACCGGCAATCCAGATGCCGTTATTTCCCGTGACCTGTCCCCGGTGCACACGGCACAACTCACCCAGTTCGATATAGCCTGCTGGGACACCCGGGCCCGGACGTACGATTGTGGACCAGCGACTCGCCTTCGCGACTTCGTCCCACGAAATCAGCGTGCCGGCGGAAAGTCCATTCAGACTATCGAGCGACTTGACCTCGCGCACCCTGAGCGACTCCGGTTCGCTTCCGATTTTGAAACAGGCTATCGCTCCTGTTGTCATTGTTGCGTCCGAAAAAGGCATTGCAGTCGGATCCAGTACGTGCAGACCCACGCCTCCCAGTTCTTTCGCAAGCAACTTGCGCAGTGTCGCCCCGTAATTCACGTCGAGCCACTCGGACGATGTGATAAACGCGCCAGCGTCGCCTTTTCTTGCAAGCTGCAAAGTACGGACAAAAAAGTGAATGTGCAGACCAGCAAGCTTGCTCGCCTTCACCCCGAAATCTGCCGCAGCATCAGCAAACCACGTTTTCCAGTCGTTGCCTATGTTGTGATGTCGCACATAGGGCGGATTGCCAATGAATAACGTTTGCCCCTTTATCGCAGGCAGCGTCACCTGCCGATAGTCGTCGACGATGACCGACGTTCGTTTTCCTAAACCGAGCACGGCAACGTTGGCTCGCAACATCAGCGCAGCCAGTGGATCGAGTTCAATGGCGATGAGCTTGGCCTTGGGGAAACGAGTCGCCGCCGCCAGAAGGAACCGTCCGGTACCCGCACCTGGATCGACGATCCGCACGGGGTCGGCTTCCGCTTCCGCCCAGTTCATCATCGAATCGACAATGCATGAGGGAGTATAGGTAGCACCATCCGTCCGGCGCTCTTCAGCCGAACGGATAACGGCGAACGCCTCGCCCAATGGATCGCCGCCAGCCAAAATGGCCGCGCGCGTGGCATCCAGCAAAGCTCCGTCCAGCCGACGACGACTGGCACCCTTTTGCATCGCGCGTTCGGTATCAGAAAGCTGACTTTTGGGTCCGGCTAGCGCCGATGCAACGGCAATCAGATCCCCTTCCGTCTGGAGTTGCTTCATTTCTTTGACCGATGTTTGTACTGTTCCCACATTTCTGCGAACAGGGCCTTCAACGACATTCCGCGTCGGCTGGCCTCCATCTTCACATCGTGAGCAAGCGACGGGGACATGCGAAAACCGACGATCTGGGTTTCGCTGTCTTTCTTTGGGTGACCGCGAGGGTCGTCAGGGTTGGGCGAGGTATTCATGGCAGCGATTCTGTCGACTAGTCGACAGAATGTCAACCAGAATCGAGTCCCCTCGCGAACAAGCTTCAACACGTGTCATGACGAGCTTCAGCGCCGACCACCGCCGTTGATGATACGGCGTCGGTGGCACACACAGAAAGGCGAAGAGCGGCCTGAACTATCAAGCTTCTCGGCGAAAGACCACCCGTAGAAAGCGTTCGCTGCACGGTCGCAAAAACCACGTCAACCGGTTTCATGGCGGTTGCGGGGCTGTCGCGTCGAGAGTGTGCAACGGCTCTGATCGTTTTCCTGCTGCAGTGCGCGGAGCGGCCGCTGCCCAAGCAACTTCGGTCTCGTTACCTAAGCCATCGTATCAAGCAGTCTCGATGCGATGGCTTCTAGGGGGTATAAACCGGAACCGTCGAAAATTCTGTCTTCAACCCTGATCTTCAGCCTGCCAGCTTCTTGACGCGCTCGGCCAAGCGTCCAAACGCTTCATTCACGTACTCGAGTGACTTGGGCTCTGCGTCCTGTGCAAGTAGAGAACTTTTGAAGCTTTCCAGATCGGAAAGCCATTGCCGATGCAGCTTGTCCAGCTCGTTGACTTGAGGTCGAAAGACTTGCAGGTTGCCGCTTCCGCGAAACGCCTGATAGCCGCGCTCAAGGGTTGCCGCCGTTGTCAGCAATTGAGCCGCCAGTTGCTTGTGTTGTTCGGAACACTGGGCCATGCCGTCATAGGGCCGCGATGCCTTGTTGCGTTCGGCTTCGAACGCCTCTTCCATGATGAGCGCGTAGCGGTAAAATCCGGGAAATTCGTTGGACAGGGCAATGAGTTGATCGTCGGAGGTACCGACCCAGATCTTGTGTAGCTCGGGCACGTATCCCATCATGCGATTGATGATGGCCTGTGCGTCGTTGACGCCCTGGGCAGAAAGCTGTTGCATGTGTTGATCGATCTTCGCTGCCAGTCGGCGAAATTCACTCGTGCTCATGTTTTACCTACTCGAAAAGCGTGGCGACTTTCGCCAGCCCCCGGAATGGCGCGCTCTCTACGCGCTGCGGCGAGCTCAGCCGATCCGACCAGCCGGACCTCTACGGTGCCAGCGTCGACCTCCGGGCGTGACGCGTCTACATTCGATCCACAAAGCCGTTCGCTTAGTACAACCAACTCATCGCGATCAACGTAGCGCACCCAGAAATCGGCGAGGTGACGATCTTCGTTGATCAGCACATAGCCTGGTCGCTCGCAGAAGGTGACCACCTTCGGGTTCGCCTCGAGCATTAACCATTGTTCAAGCAATGCACGACGGTAAAACATGACGCGGCGCGCGAGCTTGGGACTGAAGGCTTCGAATCGGTGTGCGCCACGTGGACGCTCCAGCGCGATCGGCCTGGTTACCTGAAGGGTATCCGCCATGAGATCAGCCTCCTACGGACGTGATTCGAAGTGTAGGAGGCGAGTCGGCAAATTTAATACGGACATATGCGAGTTGACACTTTTATGCCGATTCGAAGGGAAATAAAAGTGTCAACTCGCGCGCGTTCTGGCCCGTGGTTACTGGGGATGGCCGGTGACAGATTTATTACGTCCTACGGAGGTGGAGTATTTCCATGTCGTCTTCACGCTTCCAGAGCCGATCGCCGCACTGGCTTACCAGAACAAGAGGAGGCTCTATGATCTGCTGTTTCGCACCAGCGCCGAGACGCTGCGCACAATCGCCGCCGATCCGAAGCATCTGGGCGCGGAGATCGGCTTCATCGCGGTCCTGCACACGTGGGGCCAGAATCTGCTGCACCATCCGCACGTGCACTGCGTGGTACCGGGCGGTGGCATCGCCCCGGACGGCGAACGCTGGATCGCCTGCCGTCCCGGCTTCTTCCTGTCCGTGCGGGTTCTTTCGCGGCTCTTCCGGCGGCTCTTTCTCGACCAGCTGCGCCGCGCGTTCGATGCCGGTGTGCTGCGTTTCCATGGCCAACTCGAGCCGTTGCGTGACCCGCAAGCGTTCGCCGCCTGGCTCGCGCCTGCCGCACGGGCGGAGTGGGTCGTCTACGCGAAACCACCCTTTGGCAACGCCCAGCATGTGCTCGATTACCTGGGCCGCTACACCCATCGTGTCGCCATCTCGAACAACCGGTTGCTGTGCTTCGATGGCGATTCGGTCACCTTCCGGTGGAAAGACTACCGGCACGAAGCCAGGCACAGGACCATGACACTTACGGCCGACGAGTTCACGCGCCGCTTTCTGCTGCACGTGCTGCCCGACGGCTTCAAACGTATCCGCAGCTACGGGTGGCTCGCCAACCGTCATCGGGCAATCCGCCTCGCCATCTGCCGGCGGCTGCTCGGCGTCGAGCCGCCTGCCACTGGGTCACCCGCCATGGGCGAAGATTACCGCGACCGTTACCTGCGGCTCACCGGCAAATCCCTTCGAGATTGCCCCGTGTGCGGCAAGGGCCACATGGTTCGCATCGAAGGCGGTGCGCCAGGCATCCTGCCGCGGGCTCCTCCTGAGCCGACCCATGTGGACTGACCCGCATCTGCATTGTCCTCCGCCACGTTGGCCGTTCCCGATGGGACCACCGCGACCGGACTCGTGCGTCCGATTCCCAGGCACAATGCAATGTCGCGAAATTCCGCATTCCTTGCCCATTGACGCCCGCATTTCCACTGTCTTCGCGCGACTGACCCGGCCAACCACCCGGTTGCGGCGTGCGCCACCCGTGCGCCGGGCAACACAAATCACCGCGACGATCATTCAATGCCCATAAACGCCGGCGCCTGCGGAGCGATTTAGCACAAACATTTTTTTGATTACCGATCGCGGGCTGGCCCCGACTCGCCTGTTCATCCGTCAGTAGCCGCGATCGCCAACCAAAAAAATCTCTGCTGTATCGGAAGAATCCCATAACTGTTCCATTGCTCCCCGGACCCCGTCTCGAGCGTGTCAGAGGACTGCTGCGCAGCTATCAGCACAGCGAACAGATGCAGGCCGAGATGCAGCGGCGCGAACCGGTGTCGTTTCAGTTGTTGTGGGACACGCTGGGGCTGGCGCCTGAGTGAGGCTCCTTGTGTTGCGCGAAGGTGGTCGCCTCCTGAACGGCCCGGTCGAGCAACCTCGACGGGCCGTTAAACAGATTGCGTCTATTTCAGTCGGTGCCGCCGTTCAGCGCGCGGCACGCTATGCGTATCCCTGCTTACTGCGAACCCGCCCACGTCTGGCCGGTCGGCGACGAATCGCCAATACCCGGAAAGTCGACATAGGCGCTGCTGCAATCTACCGCGTTCGCCGTACTCAGCGACTGCGATGCGGCGCCGTTCAGGACGACCCGATTCGCGGTCGACGGGAAAATCGGCAGGTTCACGTTGTTCAGCGTCAGGTTCGCGTCGGACGTGGTGACCGCCACGTAACTCGGCGAATCGGCGAGAAGGTTGGTCAGCGTCATGCCGAGCGGGAGTGCTGCATGCGCGATGCCGCCCGTATTCGCCTGGAATCCCTCGAATACCGCCGAAGTGCCGCCAATGATGTGCACGTTCGACAATGATATGTCGTGGAAGTCCGGATACAGCGGCGACGCAGGAGTTGACAACGCCTTGGTGCTGTAGTACGGCGTGAAGAGCAGCGCCTGCCCGCTATTGCGGATGCAGATGTCGTTATAATTGATGTTGGTCACGATGCCGCCTCGCGCCCAATCGGACTTGATGCGCAGCGCCTGTTCCGAGCCGTCGAACGAATTGTCATAGACCTGGACGTTGGTGACGCCAGCATTGGTTTCGCTGCCGATCGAAATGCCGTGGCCCGCATAAATATGGTTGTGGGCGATGACAAAACCGTATTGCCGGTCAGTCGCGACGTTGCGGTTGCCGTCGATACCGAACAATCCTGAGCCGTTCGGACTCGGGTTATTGGAGCCCTTCGGAGAGATGTCGTCGTCGCCGGTGCTGATGTAGTTATAGGCAAAGACGGCATTCTTGAGGTACCCGTCAAACGCGATCTTGCCTGCCGCGGAGGTTTTTGTGCTCCCGATCGCCAAAGCCTGAACAACCGGCTTGGAAGATGAGCCCGGATCGAAGGCGTCCGTGTTCTTGGCCGTGTCAACCGTCGGCACCATGCCCAGATAATTCGGATTGCCGTTACCCGCCGGGTTCGCCGAAGCCGACAATGACGGGGTCTGGACCTTGACGTTCCAGACCGTGAGTCCGTCGACGCCGCTAGGAACGACGTGGAAATTGGCGCTGTTGTTCAGCGTGATGCCGAAGAGCGTCAGATTCTTTGCATAGTTGAAGACCATCATGCGGAAGTTTGACTGTGAGCCGACACCGGTCGTACCGTTCTCGATCATGTTGCCGAGCCACGCTAGATCCCACCAGGTCATGTGCCGGGACGAGGCCGAGGTATCGACGAAGGTGCCGCCGTTGTCGCAAGGCGTTGTGTTAGAAGCCTGCTGTCCCTTTGCATAAGCTGCATAGGTGTTCGTGCAACTCAGGTCAACGCGCATCAGCGGATAGAGGGGGTTCGAGCTCACGATCTCGGAGGCGGCCCGGCCGTCGATGCTGCCGCCGCCGACGACGGCCGAATTGACGAGGTAACTGCCGCCGATGAGTGGCAGACAGTTGCTGGAACTGCCTGCTTTGGTCGAACTGACAGCAGTGTTGGCGCAATAGGGTCCAGCCGCATTGGGCGCATACGCCATCACGTCCCGCGTCGCATAGACCGTCACGCCCGTATCGATCCACAACGTGACGCCGGACGGCAGCGTGAGCGGTCCGGTGATAAACGCGTTGCCCGCGCCAGTACTCGACACAACCAGATGAACAGCGAATTGTTGGGCGTGATATTGCGGGGCCGCCAGTTGCTGAGCCGACGCGCCAGCAATGTTGACATTCGGCGTGGCCGCCGCGGTCTGCGAAGCCGCCGCAGCGGCGTCCGCAGCAGAGATGGCTGTGCCAACCTGGGCGTCTACCGCGGCGCCGCAAGCGTCGAGCGCCGCCTGAATGCGCGCCTGATCCGGATTCAGAACGGCCGACGTTGTACCGTTATCGGCTTCGGGCCCCAGCGCGCCGCTGGGTTGGCGCACCAGATTGTTACTTGCCTCGAGCGTGCTGCAGACCTGGCTGGCAGTCGGCAGTTGCGGTGCGGGCGGAAGCGCGGCATCGCTTGTGGCCACGCCGACCTTGAACGCGGCGGCCGCCGGCGGAGGGGTATTGCTGGTTGAAGCAGGCGGCAAGCTGTCACCGCTACCGCAAGCGGCAAGTGATGCGGCAAGTATTACGACTAAACAAGGGATAACTGTAGATCTATAAAGCACGGCTCATCCTTATAATAAAGATTACTAACGATTTTGACCCGTTGTCGGATCACTCCAGCCGGTCCGCAGCGTTTTAAACCGGTACTCAAGGCGCCCACGTGCGACCGGCCACAAAGACACACATCCCATCCCTGATTCACGCCTGTGTTTGCGCTTCCCCCCGGCCGACCCTCAGTGACCGTCGTTGCGCGCCAAGCGCGAAAAACGCTGCAAGTCCCGCCTAATATGGCAAATGTGAGGCGGACACACCAAGCGCAATCAGCGCGCCTCCGCACATTGCCCCAGCCACGCCGCCCAGGTAATTGCATGAATTGTTAAGCGCAATGGCAGCGGCCGCCTGATCCGCAGCAAGACCCAGCAACTTATGCTGCTGCGACGCGTGGCACGACCATCCCATGGCACCCTATACAACGAAGGAAATGTAGCCGAGCGCTCCGGCCGTAACCGCGACGGGCACGCTCAACAGGGCCAGTGTCAGCACCGAGAGGATGCAACTGATCAACACACTGGCCCCTCCCAGTCGGTCTATGACCGAGCCGATCGTGAAACTGCCCAATGCGCCGCCCACCCCCCCAGAACCAGAGATATGGCGTGACAACGTGGCTGTCGAATATGGACAGCACAATCGGTGAAATATAGGTATAGAGTCCTAGACTGCCGATGGCCATGAGAAAGGTTACGCCGACCGTCGAAGCGATCTTTCCCTGAGCGAGCATCGGGAGTCGCTTCGCCTGCGAGGGCTGCGAAGCCACGGAGATGGCGCGAAACCCGAACACCACGCTCAACAGTCCACTAACTCCGATTCCCGTCACCAGCCAAAGCGTCGCGCGCCAGCCAATGCTTCCGTTCACCAGCAGGCCGAGCGGTACGCCTATCGCCGTTCCCGCACTCAGACTGCCCAGCATGACGCCCACCGCGCGGCCTTTGCGAATTGAAGGCATGATCGCTGCAGCGGCGGCGACCGCAACTGACGAAAACAGTCCGGCGCCCATTCCGGCAACAGATCTGGCTGCGAACAACGCGGCCAGATTCGCTGCAAGTGTGCTCGCCGCATTGGCGAGCGAAAAAATGGAGAGCGCTGCAATTAGCATAGTTCGGACGGATTCGCCTCCAAAAGCCGTGGTGAGCAACGGCGCGGCAATCGCATAGCACAGCGTGAACGCGGTGACAGTCTGTCCAGTGCGGGCCGTGCTCGAGCCGAATTCGTGCCCTATCCCGGCCAGAAGCCCTGCGACCACGTAGGCATCGAGCCCCAAGGCAAACATACCTATTGCGAGAAAACATAATCTGATCATGACTCAATTCCCCTTCCTGCTGATCGATATCAAACCCGTCACATGTCAGTACATCTCGCATGACGGGTATCCGGGCACAGACGTCACCACAGGCCACAAGGATTACGTCTGAGCGGATTCCTGCCGTCGCCGCCAATTGGCACAATTGTTCACGCGAGGGGAGACGGCCCGGCGTGCAATGTCCGAACCTAGCCAGATACAAAAGGACTGGTGCGATTCTTAACCCGCACGCTCAGCCATCTGCTTTCACCATCGAGTGAAATGGACATTTCCCGACTGCCGGTGTGTTGTCGTCTGATGCGCAGTACTGTTTCCAGCGGTAGGCGAGCAGTGTTTGCAGTCGATGGAGTGTCAATAAAACTGTCGTGAATACCAACTGCCGGCACGTGATGACGTCGATGAAAACTCAAAGGGAGGCGCCGCAGCTATCTCAGTTCGAACCCAACGCCGTCGCTTGTGCCTACGATGCTGATGGCTCACGCCTTAGCTCTTCTCGTTTAAACAGAGCTAGGATTTTTCCTGCGTTCATAAATACCCCAATCCCGACAATAACCACAACGATCGCGATCAGCCGATATTTATTGATATATTCACCGAAGAAGAAGTAGGACGAAAGCATTCCTGAAATCGGCACAAGCAATGAAAGTGGAGCAACCTCGGACGACGGGTACTTCTTCATAAGGTTGTTCCAAACCATATATCCAAGGATCGTTGTGATGTACGCTTGAAACAAGACCGACACTACCGCCGGTCTTGTTAAGTTATCTTTAATTTCAACAAATGGGGAGACGCCCTTCATTGCAACCGTCATCACGAAGATTGCGGGCGCAGAAAATGCACTCGACCAGACGATGAACGCAATCATGTTCTTTGGTTTCTGAGACTTGATGATGATGTTGCACACGGCCCACGATCCGGCTGCAAGCAGGACCAATCCGACGCCAATGGTGGTCGACGGTTCGTGAGAGAGCAGGAAGATAGCAATCAGGCCAATCACAGACAACGTCATGCCGGCCACATGGACGGAGTTGATCTTCTCATTGAAGATGATCCGGCTGAGGATGATCGTAAAGAACGCACCGAACTGCAAGAAAACAGACGAGAGCCCAGCGGACAGCCCGTTATACATCGCGAAATTCACCACCCACCACATTCCGGCGCCAAACAGCGTTCCATAGAGCGCGAGATACTTGATCTCGACCTCCTTGGGACGCGGCACGAAAAATATCGCCGGCACCGCGCAGCACAGGAAGCGCAAGAACGTCAGCGTGAATGGATCAAGGGCCTTCAATCCCATCTCGATCACTGAGAAGTTTGCGCCCCACATGATGGTAACCAAGGCACCGATAATCAGATCCGATCTCTTCATATTCATTGTGTTTATAAACATGCCCTGAGCACGTTCTTCCCTGGGCATGTTTAGTTGCAAACTGCGAACTCAACTAACTCGAATCGCGTCAGACCAGTTCCGCCGGCTGCGTCCCGTAGTAGACAAAGTTGTCGAAGTCCTCATGCCGATAGGTGTCGTGCCGCTCGTAGTAGTTGTAGACGACCGTGAGCTTCTGCTCCGTTTTCGTCGGCTCGCTGTCGTGAAGCGTCTTTCGCCCTTGCATTACTAGCAGCGCACCCTTCTTCGCGTAGATGTTGCGCGTTTCGATCCACGGATCCTTCTTGCTGGGGTGGGATCGCTCGATCTGCATACGAAGCGGAGCCTCCTTGTTGTCTGTCAGGAACAGCAACACGGTGATTCCGTTGGTGTCATAGTGCAGACCCAGCGTCCCGCCGCCCGGGGATACGCCTTGATGTTGATGTCCGAAACCGGGTACGGCGAGACCACCGCGTCCGCGCACGTGATCACACTGATTAACGGGAGCACGGCATGGTAGATCGCATTCAGCTCCGGTAGGTGTTGCCGGATGTCGTCGCCCTTGAAGATGTGGTGGTTATATTCGCCACCGAGGTCGGACACGGCATCGGTTCCGAGTGCCTTGTGCTTCACGTGATCGACCAGGCTATCCGCGATTACCGCGTTCACCCGCGCAGCGAGCTGGTCGCAGATATGCCGGGGGATGAGGTCCTCTACTACCGTCACCAGGTCATAGGAGTAGTTGTACTGATGCTTTTTGAGATCGAACATCTTTCCTTTTGAACTCTCAAGTATTCACAGAACTAACATCGCAAGTAAGCGATGCATCCATGCTGTAAGCCCTCTGGAGGGGGGCGCAGAATTCGCCGCCCTCACTAAAAGCGAGATCAACATCTCTAGCGACAACGCATGTCTTAACGTACAGCGATGCCACAAAGAAACCTAGCAATGATTTCATTAATCATTAGACAAAAGAGAGATATTCAATACTAGGGGAAGCGATTGGGTAAATCTAGGATTTGTCCAGTATCTATAAATTAATGTTCGTGTCTTGGTTTTGTCGATTTCTGATTTCTTGGTCAATGTCTATCCCCGGTGAAGCGAGATATCGAGTCGCTTTCAGTCCCTGCTTAGTGGACGGCACCCCTGTTGCAAAAGTCCTAAGAGGCAGCCCTTTCAAGGTCTTGATCAAGATGTCCCGCCTTTGGCGCGTTTAAGCAGGCGGGCGGTACTGTGATGGGCTCGGGCTACCGCGCCTTCGACATAGGGTGCGGGTTTGCGGGTCTTGGGGCCACGCCTGCGCGTGCGTACCTGGGCCGGATCGACGCAGTGGGCCAGCTCGAGCAGTTTGCCGGCAATCACATCGGGCGTAGCATCGCTCCAGTGCGACCATTCGTTCGGCGGCAGCGCGATGAGCATGCCCTCATACTGGCTGCGAATCTGCACGGCAAGGTAATACGTCGAGACCTCGGGTGGCGCTGCAGCGGTTTCATCGGCTGCAGCATGGGCAGTTTCAATACTGCGCTTGAGCGTGGCCAGCACCGCGACGGTAAAACCCAGCAGCGCGGCGCGCGGATGACCCAGGGTGCGGATCTCGCTTTGCAGCACCGACTCGAGTCGCTGGAACAAGTGGGCGACATAATGCCCGCCGACAGCCCTCACGCGAGATCGTGGTTCAGTATTGCTTTCATCCGTTGGCGGGCCAACGGCTTGAGGTAGTCAGGGTTCACCGGGTCCACGACCAGCAGTGCTATGTCGTGCGACGGGCCGACGGGTCGACCGTATCGGTCCCTGCCTGGATGACCGAGCTGTCGTCAGCCCAGATCCGAGTCGTTGCTGAACCGCGCATTGCTGTTGAGACACTGCTTGAACTGCGGCGCCTGGTATCCACGACGTTATCCTTGCCGACATCTATAAGCCTCACAGGAGAGCATGATGCCGCACCGCCAGTTAGCGCAAAAGGACCTGTTCGAAAAGAACAATGCGGTGCCCCCGCCGCAACTGACACCGCAAGTTCGAACACAACTGCAGCAGCAGATGGTGCAGTGGATGCAGGCGGTGGCCGTGATGCTCACCCGGGAGGTGCGCGATGAGCAAGATCACTGATGAACATCTTTCGCGCCGGGCTTGCGTTTATATTCGCCAATCGACGGCGGATCAGGTGCTTCATAACCTGGAGAGTCAGCGTCGCCAATACGCACTGGTTGAGAGGGCCAGGCAATTGGGTTGGGAGCATGTGGACGTGATCGACGACGACCTTGGCCGTTCAGGATCGGGGACCACGCGCCCCGGCTTTGAGCGCCTGTTGGCGATGCTATGCGATGGCGCGGTCGGCGCAGTGCTAAGCATCGAAGCTTCCCGTTTGGCCCGAAACGGCCGTGACTGGCACACGCTGCTAGAGTTTTGCAGTGTCGTGGGAGCCTTGCTGATCGACACGGACGGTATCTACGACCCTTCTCTGATGAATGACCGGTTGCTACTCGGAATGAAGGGTACGATAAGCGAGATGGAGGTGGCCAGCTTCAGGCAGCGCGCACACGAAGCAATTCGGCAGAAAGCGCAGCGCGGAGAACTGTTCATGCGCGTACCCATCGGCTATGTACGATGTAGCGAGGACCGTATCGAGAAGGATCCAGACGAGCGCGTGCGCAGTGCAGTTGATCTGGTATTGCGAAAATTCGCAGAATTGGGAAGCGCACGGAGCCTTTACTTCTGGCTGTGTGAACAGCACATCAGCATGCCGGCGTTGTGCAATGCTGGTGGAGGCGATCAAGTAGTGTGGAAGGCTCCACGCTACCACTGTCTGCTGAGCCTGCTGCAAAATCCGGTTTACGCTGGAGCCTATGCATACGGACGTAGCAAGTCCAGCGTTCGACTCGAGCAGGGACGCAAGCGCGTGGTACAAACGTATCGTCGCCAACCCGAGGAATGGTCGGTGCTAATTCAGGACCACCACGAAGGCTACATCGACTGGGACACCTATTGCAGCAACCAGAAGACAATGGCTCACAACACGAACAGGAGTGGCAGCGCGGTACGCGGGTCGGTGAGGAGCGGCGAAGCACTGCTGTCAGGGTTGTTACGCTGTGGCCACTGCGGGGCGAAGCTCGCGGTGGCATATCCCAGCCCCACAGGCATACGGTATCAATGCCCGCAACGTATCCTTTCGCGCCATGCAACCTGTGTTAGTTTCGGAGGACTAGGCGCAGACCGTTTGGTATCCGAACAGCTATTACGCAGCATCGAACCCATGGGGATCCAGGCTGCGCTGGAAGCCATCGAGAAGCTGGAAGGCGCAGAGGATGAGCGGCTTGCCCAGAAGCGCATGGAACTGGAGAGGGCCCGTTATGAGGTGTCCCGTGCGCAACGGCCGTATGATGCCGTGGACCCGGCTAATCGCCTGGTCGCGGGCACGCTGGAGAGGCGCTGGAATGACGCGTTGTCGATGCAGGCACGGCTTGAGGAGGAGCTCGCCGCGCTGACGCAGCAACGCCCCCGCGAGCTTGGCGAAGAAGTCAGGCAAAACCTCCTTGCTCTATCCCGTGACTTGTCACAGTTGTGGGAGCATTCCGCAAGTTCGCCCGACATAAAGAAGCGCATTCTGCGCACCGCGATCAACGAAATCGTCGTCACTGCCAATGGTGACTCGGTGCGTATGATCGTGCATTGGCAAGGTGGCGACCACACGGAATTGAGGTTGAAAAAAACGCCGACGGGCAAGCATCGCTACGCGACCAGCGCCGATACGATCGCGCTGATTGCATCGCTGGCGCATCAGCAATCGGACCAGCGCATCGCCGCGACGATAAACCGGTTGGGACACCGTACGGCGCATGGGCAGACATGGACAGCCACGCGGGTATGTGCAATCCGAAAAGGGCACGGCATTGCGGTTTATTGCGAGGCTGAACGCCAGGCACGGGGCGAACTGACCATTGAAGAAGTCGCTGTTATTCTCAAAGCCGCACCGCGCGTCGTTCTGCGCCTGATTCATCAGAAACACCTGAAAGCAATCCAAGCCTGCCGCAATGCTCCCTGGACCATACGACAAGCCGACCTCGACGAGTATATGTTCGCAAAGGCCGCGAAAAGTCCGTCGACACCCGATCCGGATCAAATGATCCTGGATATTCAATAACATACGAAGGAGTGCAGTATGAAAGTGAATCGAACATGCCTTCGATACGCCAGCGCTTGCGATATAGTCGGGCGATCTCGTGTGCGCCCACCGCGGCAGGCAGATTGCTCCACAGCCGGATCACCGTGTCGCCCGCCTCGGTGGGTTGGTCCAACTGCAGTTCGATGCGCCGCCAGCCCTGCAGCCCGGACTTCAGGTCAATGCGTTGCTCACGTACCTGTCCGGTCTCGATGCGCGCAGCGTCCACCCATGGCCCG
>NZ_CAJNBO010000064.1:0-14979 GCF_905221015.1 Paraburkholderia nemoris
TTGAATTCGAGCGTGTACTGCGCCCGCTTTGCCTTGACCGTCATCGTTTCTTCTCCTTGCTTGAGTTTACACACTCAGCAAGAGATTCGTTTTTCGGGGGCAAGGTCACACTCGCATCGGGATTGCAGGAAAACAGATTAGGTCGGGTGCAACTGCGAGGTCAACGCTGTTGTTGTTTTCGCCCCATGTTTGATACTAGGGCAAATACTTGTTCGTCTTCCCAAACTGAGAACACTTCTGTATACGGCCATCAGAAGGGCAGTAAAGACAGTGTTCCATTCGCCCTAGCGTCGCCTTTTCAAGGGATGACGAGTCCACGAATACGATGGCCGGACGGACTGTCCTGCATCGCGAGCTGCGCAAAGCTAGCGACCCAGCGACACTCGGTAGTCGTGTCGGCCGCGACGAAGCCGGCTTCTTCTTCCCGGAACGCATTGAGGTCGCATCCCGGCTTCATCGGCAACGACTTCTCGGCGACCGTTCGGGCCCTCTAGGCGAGGCTATGAGTTTGGTAGTCCGCCATGCTTTGACTCTCAAGTTTTCGTCCGCGTTGCCGTTACGGGTAATGATGGCATACGTCGAGCGGCTCCGTACGCGCGAATGCAAGAGACCGCCTATAGCCGACTCCGAACAAGGTGCCCCCACCGGTTTTCTCGCGAGTTTCGAAAAAAATGCAGCTGAACTTCAACGGGACCTGTGAGCCTTTGGCCCACTTAACTCAGATTAGCTGCTAACCAAATTTCGACCGCTGCGAATCCTGAACTTTCTGTCGCCTACTTTCTGATTGTAAAGGCCGCAGCCGATGGTCGGGACCTTCACCTCTCCCCAAGGCACCTCGATAGCATGCAGCAAACATGGTCTTCAACAATTAAGCGGCACATTGAAACGGAGCTTTCCGACCCGAAGAAAGCTCTTTCTATGCTGGGTAAATTTTCTGCAACTGGCCTATTTTTTCTGAGCGGCTACTACGCTGGACTGAGGTTTACCCCTGATGTGAGTCTCGGGCAAAGCGCCTTTGTTGCTTTTCAGGCAGCATTGTGGGGGACATTAATCTTTGGTCTTTTGGGCTTCTCCATTTCCGGACCTGCCATCACCTATCATTTACTTGACATCAACACCGATGACGTTGCGCGCAAAGCGCGGAGTGCCGCTGTCAGGTCTCTTCATGCGCGCGCCCTCTGGTCGCAGGTCTTCTGGTTCTGTGTCTTTGCCACATGCGCTATCTATCCTTTTAGACACGACCCCGAATATGGAATGCAACTTGACTTAGGCTTTGGTGTGGCCGTGATATGCATGATTTTCAGTGCGGTATTTACTTTGACCAGCCCCCTGATACGAGGCTCAGAGGCAACTGAGGGCCGCGGAATCTTCCTTGCATCGGTGGTGCTGATAGGTTTCTTTTCGCTTATTGCCATAGCAATGCTGTATACCCTTTACGCAACAACTCCGCACTACAATGATAACGACTGGTGGGGACTCCTCGGTGCGGCGGGACTTGTCATTGTGACCGGCGCCATGCAAGCAAGCTTTCGAAAGAGAGATGTTGTCCTGAAGGTTGCAATTGGAGCCGTCGCGTGCGTTCAGGTAATGTTCATTATGCACTCGGTTTCGGCACCGTTCCGGCTCATAGCGAACGTCATTGGTATTGCCGAGCAACGGCCCGTGTCTATTGCTATACCAGTGGCCTCCTGCCGCCAAGCGGAAGCCATATTGCATCCATTGACGAGTTTCAGTTGCCGCCCAGACGGCACCGGCTTGCTTACGAATGTCGAACTACTAAATTCTCTAGGAAATCGATGGCTGGTGAAATTTCCCGGCAATGAACGGACTGTGATATTGCCTGGAAAAGATGCAATAGTTCTGCGCTAGCACCGGCATCGATTTTTCTGAGACACATCGCTTGGGGTGTCAAGATTGTCGAGCTTCGCTATCGAATTAGGAACGCTCATTCGCAGCAACTGCTGGCAAATGGAAGGTAACTGAACCTTGAACGCACATCTAGCTCGTTGGAACTTTCACGTCACCCCCGGTGATATTCTGTTGCTTCACAGTCGTGACAAAGCAAGTGCGACCGCCATTAAGTTCGGGCAGTCCATCAAACGAATGCGACCGGCGCACTACACGCACGTTGCAGTAGTCCTGAATGACACACTCATAGTGGACGCTATGCCGAATGTCGGTGTGACGCTTAGGGAGTGGCGTGACATTGAAGTCAATTACGATATCGCTCTGTGCAAGGTCGCGAGACACAACGGATTCGCGCGCGACAGCTACTCGAGGGCAAAGGTCTACGAGAGGGCGGTCTACTACTACAAGCAGCCATACAAGCTTTCATCGTTGGTTCATCATGACCATCCTGTCCGAGACCAGTCCGGTTTAGTTTGCTCACAATTTGTCAGCTTGCTATTGAAGGACCTCGGTGTAGAAACATCCGATTTTCTGCCAACTGCCACGCTACCCGTCGATATCGAGTATTACGTACAGAGCGCTCCTGGTTGGCGCCAGTTTCCACTATCCGAGTACGGCCTATTTTCGTTGTGCGAGACGCCTCCACTTGACCACGAATACTGGAGTTACTTCAAGAATGCCTCGACTCTAGCAACTGGCAGCAACCGAGCAGATGTCGAAGCATTGGCAAAGAAGATGAGTTCGGCATTCGATAGCGCTGCCCCCGCGGCCTTTGAGGAACTTCTAGGTGATATGGATAGCCTTCTTGCGAAAAGCGAGGGGCTTAGGGCTGAAGCGACCGCCGTTCTCAAAGGGAGCGTTGACGCGGTGTATGAACTAAGTCGTAGCGTGAATATGCTACAGGATACGTTGCTGGAGTCGGCCGAGCTTATGTTGAGTGACGGTCTAAACGCCTCGGGGCCGACCAAAGGCTTCGACTCGAAAGTTGCCAGCATGCTAGAGGGCATTGAGCGCCCTCTGCCAGGTGACCTCGGCTTTCTTGAAGGATGGCGTAAGCTTTTTCCGGGTGCCCTCATGCGGAAACCACGATTTCTGCATCACGAAGATAGAATGGGAAACCTTCAGAGGGAACGTGACCTGTTCTTAAAGATACTTGTTCAGACAAGCGTGGCCGGAAAAGTGCAACTTGACCAGTTTTCGACCTGCAGACACCAAGTTGAAACTATTGCACTATCCGCGCGCGACCACAGCTTCAACTACGAGCTTTCGGTAGCGGGCTGGGCTCTTGCTTGCTCCTTGCTCAGTGAACCCTCAATTTTTGCGGGTATTGATGAGCATGTTCTGGACCGCCGACTGGAGTGTTACCCTGCTATCTTTGAAGAGTGTTAGCTCTGGATACAATCAAGCAAGTCTGAGCTGGGTGAGCAGGCCCTCGAAGCCTTGTCGCTAATGTTAGATATCGACTTTGACAAGAAGACATGGGTTAGTGTTGCACAACCTACGCTTGAAGCCTCGGTTAGATTTCTTGATGAAGTTCTGAAATTCTTGAAGAGCCGGCAAGCCACCGACATATGACTTCGTGAGAGGAGCCTTAAATGCATTGGCTTTGGGGCTGTCTCGCGCGTGCCGGATTTATACTGGGTGGGAATCCGAAGCGTTCCAGTACAATTTCTCCCTTAAAGTCGGCACCGAGTAAGCGATTGTGACCGAGTCAACCATGCCAAAGTATGACGAAGGATTTCCAGGGGAACTGCCCGGGAATATCCGCCGACAGGCGGTTCCTTCGATACGCGGCACCGTTTATCAAGCGTGGTGTTCCATCGATGCTTGGTTGCAGCTGACCACGGCAGACCAGGTGATTTATCTCGAGGGTGCCGAAGATTTCGATGTGGTCAGTACGGATGCGGCTGTCACGATTCAGGTGAGGCACACTGAGGTGGCCATCTCCCTAGGTGTGGCGAAGGCGAGAGAAGCGCTCGAGCATTTCTGGGCGTTAGCCGCGAGGGACCCAAGGCGCGCGATTGAATACCACTATCTCACGACTAGTCCCGTGGCCATGGAGCGGGATGGAAGCTTCGGTGGTCTCAGCGGCCTGGAAGCCTGGAGAGTGGCGTGCACCAACGAAGAGATGTCCTCAACTGTCGCTAGTTATCTGCGGACTCATCTTCCTGGGCAGTCGTTACTAGGTAAATTTGTCGCATCAGCCAGCCCGTGCGAGCTGCAAGAACGGTTGTATCGTCGCTTTCACTGGCTGACCGACCAACCTGACATTGAGACGGTTCAACGGAGTGTCGACGACCGAATTCGTGTTCTGTTGCACCAACACAGGCGTAGCGTCGCGCTCGCAGCAGAAGTAAGGCAGCAGCTTGAGTCCCGCTTTTGGCAGGTTATTGTTCTCACGGCATCAAGCGAGAGGCGCCTCACATTTGGTGACCTACTGCAACAAATCGAGCAAGCTACGACCGCCTATTTACCGGTTCCGGTCGACCAAATCGCGGACCTCTTTGTTACGGCTCGCCCTGGAGCGGGTCTCCTTCGGGTTCTAAGGGACAAGCTGCCGCAGCCGCCGAGCCCGCTCATCCAGCGTCAAGAACTCGTTCGAAGCATTGAGAGCGCGGTCAATCAGCGTCGTTCGATAGTGTTGACCGGCACCGTGTTCAAAGGCAAAACGACGGTAGCACAGCTAGTCGCGAATGCACTTTGCCCTGAGGCGTGGTGGATAAATGTCACTGGTAGGCAATCGGACCAGGTTGACAATCTTCTGCTCGCGCTCGCAGCCGAAATTGACAGAGACACGTGTCCCGCTCTCGTTGTCATCGATGACCTGAATATCAGCGCGGCGGCCCATCGTGTATACCGCGATTCGTTGGCACTGGTGCTCCATCGGACGAGAGCAGCTGGTCGAGCGGTATTGATAAGTGCGCAAGGAGACGCGACAGATTCCGCGCAGATTGTCGAATTGGAAGGTGTAGACGTAATCGAAGTGCCCGAGCTGCAACCCCGTGAGGTTGAGCAGCTCTGCATTCAGGAAGGTTGCTCTCTGGCTGATGCCGGATTTTGGGCAGCCACCGTCTACACGCTTTCCGCCGGTCACCCTAAGCTCGTTCAGGTGCGCGTCGCAGAACTGTCAGAACAAGGTTGGCCACAACCAGCTGCAAGCTACATTGGCGCAGTGTCGTCGGCCGCTGATTCTGTTCGCCAGATGGCGCGCCGACTATTGAGCGAATCATGGGCCCCGGAAGTCGTTGAGTTCCTGTATTGTGCTTCCGAATCCATTGTAACGCTGCATAGAAGCGTTGCCGTCAAGCTAGCGGAGTCTGTGGGAGGAGTCAGAAATCCCGGCGACGTTCTGGAGCGTTTGGCGGGCAAGTGGCTCGATTGCATTGAGCACGACTGGTTCCGCACGACTCCTCTGCTCACCGGCGCCGCAGGGCAGGCATGGTCGCCGGAGCAACGAGCTATCGCGCATATCCGACTGCACGACTCGATACGGAGTAAAGGCACGCTTAGTCCCGCTGAGGCGGCGGCACTTCTCTTCCATGCATTCGTTGGCCAGGAGCCACGACGCCTTGCGCAGGCGGCTATGGAACTTCGAATTCTTGAGGACGACGGCGCACGTGAAGCAGTAGAGCGCAATCTGCTCTGGTTACCCTACGCGGCACTCGAGCCAGGCGCGCGGGTCATTGATGATGCGTTGGCCGGAGCAGCATTCAGAATGCTTCAATTCAGCGTTGCGATTACGCTGGAGTCGGATACATTGTCGACGATAGGCACTCGCTGGGAGGAGGAAACTGCGCAGGTCTCGCATGCCGAGATGTTGCTGGGCATGCAGGTCATGATGTGGACATCAGTGGCGATAGCGGACACCGCGAAGTTGCCAATCCCGATGCGGCTCGATGCAGTTCGTAGCCTCAGCGGTCTCGGCCTCACAGGCGAAATCGGGGCGACTGTCGCGGATGGTCTTTCGTCGTTTCTTGGCAAGAGCGAAACCGTCCGAGGTGGCATTCCCGTGGTCGCAACGCAGGTTCAGATTCTGCTGGCCTTTTGCGCGCGCTGGGTGAGAAGTGCATCGACGTTGCGTGAGCTCATTGACTGGCTTGACAGCAGTGCGACCGATGAAGTCAGACGGGACTTTGATGTGGTGATTGAATGGTCCTTCGTTCAAGTTGCAGGCGCTTTCGTTCAGAGTGCTTGGGTCGATGAGTACGACGATGATACGGATTGGGTCCTATGGCTGGAACTGTTCGACCTCACCTACGAATACGCGAAGCGCAGAGCGTCACCCAATCTAGGTAGGGAAACCGCAAAGGCCAAAGCTATAGTACTGACCGAATATCAATCGCGCCCAGACGAAGCGCTTCAACTACTCGATGCAGCCGAGCGAGATTTTGGGTACTCCGCGGTGCTGGGTGAGCAGCGAGTCAATGTGCTGTTTCAAATCAACGACTATGCGCGGGTTTTGGAGCTTTGGAGCCGGTTGGTTAGTGTGAGTCAGCCTGCGCTAGACCCATTCGCATACCGGCGAGCGGCCATCAGTGCAGCTCGGCTTGGAATGTGGGAGAAAGCTGCGGAAATATTCCGTAGCGCTGCAGCGGCGACGGATTTAGTGGAATATTCATGGACACGTTTCGGATTACAGGTTGATGGTGCTCTAGCGGCTTCCTTAGGCGGTCGCCAAAGAATAGCTGCCGAAATACTGGCTGAAGCAGTCAACTCGTTACCGGCTTCAGCTGCGGACGAGGGGGATGAACAGGGCGAGGCACTGCAAAGAGCGGCGTCCGAGGTGTACCGACGCATTGAGAAAGTGCTGTGGGCATCGTCAGATGCATGAACCAAAGTTTCAGCCAGGCTACGCCAGTTCACCGGGCTTAAGGGTCCCCGAGTGCACTGCGGGGCAAGCCCTTCGCACCGCGCTCACGCGTGGACAGGTGGCAAAGCTGTCAGCGTGTCTCGGTGTTGGAGCAGCCTTAGTTGGAAGTTCTGACATGGCAAGCCTGGCTGCGTCGCAATATCCGCAGGTGCGGTGGCTTGTCGCGGAGGCTCGTCTGGCTGCTTCGTTTGCCGACGGCGCAGGCACTGAGTTTATTCGTAACCTCGTCCAGTTTCTCGCGGCAACTGCGACGATGCAGCGTCTCGGCGTTCGTGCAATGGAACGAGACTCGGAACTTGCAGCGGACGAGTCGGTGGACGCTGGGCAGTGGCTGGGGTTACTGGTAGCGGGTGTGTGTTGCGCGGGTCCAGCGCTCGGCGACCATTTAGAGAAATGGCTTGAGGCCTGCAGGAGTATGTCCGCCGCGCCGGAGGGACTCGAATCGCTGGTACGCCAACTTCAGGCCGGCGCGCAGGTGGAAGAAAGGCACATGCTGTGGGGCGTTGTGGCCGATGTCAGTAGCGGTGTCGGAATACGATGCGGCGCCGCGGCCAAACTGCTACTCGAGGGATTGTGCCCGGCCGAACTTCTGCGCATCCAGGGTTGGCTCACTTCGGCCGTGCTGAGCGATGCGAGCGCCATCTGTCAGGAACTATTCAATTTTCATATGGCCGAGCGATTTGCGCGCGATTGGACGCGCATCGCGCAGAACCCCTTCCAATTACCCATTCCTAGGGCCACCGTTCCCGCCATCAAGGCGTCTATCGAGACCATTCGCGAAGGGCGCGGAACACTTCGCACCTTCCTGTTGGGTATCTCTCGCGCGGTGGGCCAACCTTTGGGTGACTTCATGGACCGGGTTCGATAGCTCAAGTGCGGCACAAAACCGCTCAAAGAAGAATATAAGGTCATGCATCACGGCCGGAAGGCCCAAGGAAAAAATAATGCAATTGAACGAGATTTTTTCGGACAAGCGGCTTGCGCGTCTCTTCGACTCCGGGGAAGCGTCATGTGTCGTCGAGATGTGGGTTCTGCAGATGAAGTCTGAAGAGGCTGTATCGAGTCGAATGGTGTATGGGCGAATCCTACCGTCCAATTTCACGAACAATACGTGGAACGCTCAGCGCGAGGATTCATTCAAACTTATTGATGACTCGCTGGAGGCACAGCTCAAGCGCATCACCGCTTTTGTCGAATCGAATCGTGTTCGCAACCTCTTGACACTCTTGGTCGAGGGAAGGTCCCTCGACGAGGCAAGCCAGAGCGCTGGTATCAAGCTGTCGGAGGCGGCCGTTCGATTCGCCGACGTCAAGCTAAACGACGCGTTTGCGTTACGACCGGTAATGCACTTGCCGACCCGCGACTATTTTCTGTTTAGGACCAATAGGCTGAGCCAGGCAAGCAATGCAAGCATGGACAGTGCTGCGATTACGAGTCTATCAAAAGGTGGAATGTTTGTAGTGGATGGTTATGCTCGACCCGAGCTAGCCAAATTGGTAACCGACACGCTGAACGACGGCACCGGACTTGATTTCTCAAGTCTGGATGCTTGGCGACTCGGTGACATCGAGCTCGGGGTATTCCCGGCGCTCGATGACGCCGAACGGCAACTCGTGGAAGTTCAAACTTTGTTAAAGTCCGATGCCCCGGGTGTACGGGTAACCATTGCGCGAGAACTGTCGCCGGGCGTTGCGTGTGACCTCGAAATCGAGCTGCAACTTTTCAACGACGATTGTGCTTTCTACGTCGCCCGTACAAAAGTGCCTGAGACTGACCAGTGGCCGCGAGAAGTCTGGCTCGATGTTCCTTCACATCAGGCCGGTATTGTTGACGCGCTTACTGTGCTGGTCGAGACACGAGAGCTTGGCTCTGCCACGTCATTTCGACGCTTTCAATGGGGAGCGTATCTGGTTCGTGAAGCTGGCATGCAGATGCACATGCAAGGCGATGTGACTCGTGTCGATTTCGACTGGTTGAAAGTCGCTTTACACCGTTCGCATTCAAAGCGGCTTGAGGCAGCGCAGACAGTCTCTCGGGGTACTCACACATCGCATAATGTCGTGGACGGGCGCAAGGCAGACCCTTGGGTAACGGCAAATCGACAGGCGGCCAACGTAGCATCTGAACTCGTTCCTCCCACTTCAGAGGCACGCTTTTTCGAGCGATACTCCGAAGGTGATAACACTGGTCGGCTCGCGCTTGCAGAATGGTTTAAGCGTCTCTTCGCGGCGTATCAAGATAAGCACGTCGTCTGGTTCGACCCATTCATGGAGGACGTTGGAGTCACGCTTATCAACCAGTATGGCTTCACGAACGGAAGCTACGTCATATTTACGCACGCACTGGAGCCGCAGGCCATCGATAACTGGTATGAGCATATTCTTCATAGGAACTCGGGTGGCCATATCGACGATGAGCCAGACACTCAAGTCGGCACTCGGGTATCTCGGCTTGTATCTGCCTGTAGAGCTTGGAATCGTCAGATGAAGGGTGTTCGACTACAGGTCGTAGGTCTTCCCCACGAAACTCTCCACGACCGGATGATTGTCATCAGAGACGCCAAAATGGAACCCGTGGTGGGGTTCCACTTGTCGAACTCCATTCAGAAGGCAAATGAGAATTTCCCCTTGCTCATCACACCGATTCCCCTCGACGTGCTGCGGCAAGTTTGCGACTACACCGACAAGCTGTTGCAGCGCGTAGCCGAACGCGCACCCGATAAGCCACGCGAGGGCATCGACGCGATGGTACTGTTTGATTCGAACGACGAGCCAAAGGTGAACGAGACAGGCTCACATCCAGATGTCCTTTTCATGCAGCGTGCAGGAGACGTACTTTCTTGGTGGACTGGGTACGATTCGCTGGCCGAGGTAGCTGGGGACGCGCTAAAAGGCTTTCTTCAAGAACTTGCCTTGCTCGACGAAAACGAGAGATTTCATACAGATAAGTTTGACCACATCCCGGAAAAGTTCTGGTTGCATGGACAGCATGTATCCGATTTCAACTCATGGTGGGACGCGATGGGAACCTTGCTGGCTAACTCACCGGCAGGAATTTACATCACAGAGTTGGGCACCAATCCACATGCGCCCAACGATACCCTGAGTAAATTGCTTGTGGAGTACCTTCGTCCGGACCGTGCTGATGCTATTCAACCGCTGCATAGTGGTCCGATTGTAGACGCAATGAAGGAGATGCAAGGCTCGCACGAAGAGCTTTTGCGGTCACGTCGCTACTATCTTCAAACCTCTCGTGAGCGTTTCACCATGCTCTCGTGGGGTGACAGATATGCATTGAAGGTGTTGTGGTATTTCGCCCCCTTGGTGTTAGTTCGATGGATTGAGCAGCAGGTGGCGGGGTCGAATTACCTCAATCGTCGCTGCCAGCTGTTGCTGTCCCAAGCGGTGTCGTACATATCCCTCGGGACCGAGTTCGGTTGTTCGAGTGTACAGCTCGACGCGCTCCTATCAAGCAGCAATCACTACGTCCGGTGGCTGGGATTTGTCGCGCTAGAAACGCTCCTTCAGGGCGACCACAAGCTACTCCCCAGAATTCAGGCCGTCGGGCATCTTTCTCAAATTCAGAAAGCTTGCGTTCTAGGATGGCTTCTTACGCGAAGTGGTCGCGGCACAACACCATTGCGGGTCGCGATGATTTCCGAGTTGCTTCAGATACTCCCGCAACATGTTGACAAAGACGCGCTGGATGCTCTCCTCAATTCGATGCGAAATCCGCTGCGCAGAATCTATGAGGCCCAGCCATGGATTCTGTCTGATGTAGTCGCACCCTTGGTTGAATCCGGAAGACTTTCTCCCGACAACGTAGCGCAAGCATGGGTGGATGAGCTTTTTGCCTATTGGAACGACTCTGAAAAGCAAGGCAGCCTGCTATTCGACGTCCAAAGCGAAGGGATGTTCACCGAGCAAATCGTGGCACTTCTGTTGAGCTGCTCCGCTCCCAAGCAGAAAGAACTTTTGAAACGGCTAACAAACGAGGTGGACTCCATTCACCGCGCAGTCACACAAATTCTCGCACATCAAGTGGACTACTCTCACACCCGTCAGGAATATAACAAGGCAATGTGGATTGGCTGTTTGGTTCGGTCGATGTTCGTGAACGGTAGGGGCCCTGCGCCGCTCGTTCAACTTGGGGGAATGAAAAAGATATATACAAAGACAACCGAAATAGTCGGCCGGACCAACTGGACCAGTGACGCGGGACCGGTCGAGCGTTCCTTGATTCAGTACTGGGAAGCCATCACGAATCTGCTGGAAAACCAAAAATAGACTGTCGTCGTGTCCCGAGAGTTTCCTAGTTTGAGCCCCGACAGCACGCTGTCTATCCAGGACCAGAACCGTCAATGCTTCGTGGCCAAACCCAACTGAACGTCACAGCGCTCTCCGCCAGCACTTCGTGCGCTCAACGTCCTATGGACCGAAATCTTCATTGACGATATAAACAATACTCCTGTTCGTCTGCGGCTCGAGGGCAAATCCTCCATGCTGCTTCGCGACGGTACGAAGGTCCTCAGGTGCATTGGTGGGTGAGACCGACCAAACTGTTCAATTGTCGCGTCGACAACACGAAGGCTTTCACTGAGTCGCAAGATTACGTCGGGCCGAATAACGAGCCGGAAGCTACAGCAAAAACCCGTTGGCCGGTTACGCGCTCGAGGGCGACCTGCGGCAGCACGTTATCTACGATGACGAGGTAGTGCTCCAGCAGTGCGCGAAGATGGTCCAAATTTCCATCCTCGATTTCGTGCCATAGGCTAGGTAGATATCGCACAACAATTGAGAATGCATAGAGGATGGTGAGATGTAGCGTAAAGATGTCAGTCAATCCCCAAAAAGGCGACATGACGCTGGTGCCACAGTACCCAGACTTATGTAACGGCAGCACGTCGTGCCATTGCAACGAGGTCTTGTGCCCTACCTCGCCGACCGGTCGAGGCCGTTTCGTAATTTCATCAGTCACATCGCGAAAGTTGTAAATGGGAAGGCCAAATGTGTTTGCCTCTTCGGCCGAAAGTTCGTAGCCGTGCAGCAGAAGCTCGACTGCAGTGGTCATCGTTTCCGCCGGGAGACCAGATTTCGGGTCGTAGAGAAAACCGTTCAACGAGCCACCACTCAAATCTATCTGTCGCTCGGTTTCGCTAAAAAACGTCTTACCGACATGAAAAGAAAGCGGGCGTCGTCCCAAATATTCATGTGTCACTGACTGGAGCTCGGGAACCCGGCACAGCAGGTCTCCCAGGGAGACAAAGCGACTCGATTGAGTAGCATCGGCGACTTTTCTCACTTTCTTGTCGAACACTGCCGATTTGAGGTCAAGACCTCTTGCCCTGCAATACTGCGCGAAGTGACCAGAGGGCAAACAACCAATGAGGTAGTTGTGCGGGAACGGTGCCTCTCCATCGGTGAGCGTAAAAAGCCCGTGACCTTGTTCAGTGTGTTTCTGCACCGACGCTAGCGTAACGCCGGCATCCCCGAGAGCTATTTGCTCGGCGATTGAAATTTGAAGCAACGCATAGTAACGGGACAGTACCCTGGAGTTAAGACCGCCAGATTTCGTTTCCCAGTAACCCAGCGCCGACCTCATCGCCCACGCCATCCCCGTGGCTTTGTCTTTTAAGTCGGCCTCCGATATCCCAGGCGACCGTTTCAAGATGACTTTCTCGCAAAGCTTATGGCTTGCAAAGCGCTTCAGCCTAAACCAAAGCGCTTCGCCGATATCGTCCGCGTAAATGATTTCGCTTGTCATGAAGTGGTGGCCTTGTTGAAGCGATTTTGTCCGGTGCGACATCGAGGTATCGTACCAGTGCCGGATGAAACAGTGTTCTCGGTCTGCGGCGATGTCGCCGTCGAGAAGGCCGATAGAAGCGGGCTGTTCTCTCGGCTGGTATGACGCTATACCTAACTTCGCCCTTAACTTCACGTTACGAATCTCGCACCACCGTTTCACATGTATCTGACATCGCTCCTTACACTCCGAGCCGTAGTCACTGACATTGCACTCAATGTGCGAGGAGTAGCGAAGATGAACAAGAAGATTCTCGGCGCAGCGCTCGGCCTGGCAGTGCTGGCAGCATCAACAGCAGCATCGGCACACGTCGATGTCGCCATCGGATTGGGTGTCCCCGGAGCCGTGTATGCGCCGGCAGAGCCGGTCTACGAACCGCCACCTGCCGTCGTGTATGCTCCCGCACCTGTCGCCGTCGCGTACGGCGGTGGCGACGACTGGCGAGCCCGCGAATGGCGCGAACGTCGCGAGTGGCGTGAACGTGAATGGCGCCGTCATGAATGGCGTGAGCACGAGTGGCGAGAGCGTCGTGATTGGCGCGGGTATTGAAACAACGCCGGAGAGCGCCACATCCGAGAAGTCCAACCTCTGAGTATCTTCGAATGAAAGCTAGCCCGATACGAATCGCCTTGATTGCAACGACGCTGGTCTTCGCAACGGCGGGCACGGCAAACGCCGCAGGCTGCCTCAAGGGCGCGGTGGTAGGTGGGGTCGCCGGGCACTACGCGGGGCACCACGCTGTAGTTGGTGCGGTCGGCGGCTGCGTGGTCGGCAAGCACCTTGCGACGCAGCACGCTCAACAGAAAGCCGCGGAACGTCAGGCAGCACAGGCGCAATAAAACGTCGTCGGCCCGGTGTACCCGGTGGAACCAGAGAACTGCTGGTCCACCGGGCATCTGACAATTACCTTTAGGTCGTTAACTCGGCGCCGGACTCTACCGTGGCCAACGGAGCGGGCACGGTCACGCTCTTGCGCGGCGTTTTTTTCGCCGGCACCTTCGCGCTCACGGCCTTCTTGGCAGCAGTTTTCTTCGCAGTCGGGGCCTTCTTCGTAACAACCTTCGTGAGCGCCGGTTTCGCATCGACCGCCGCACTGGCGCCAACAATCAGAAACTTCGCCCGGTCTTTGGCACCAGATAGCCACGCCGGAGCCGGACCGCGCCCGCTCCAAGTCGCGCCCGACTTCGGGTCGCGATACTTAGCCGGCTGCGGACCTTTCGGCTGACCCTTGGTAGAGGTCGCGCCAACTGCCTTCGAGGCCTTCTTCACCGCAGTCTTCGTCTTGCTCACAACAACTGCGTTCGTCGCAACAGTTGCTTTAGCGCCGCCTGCAATCAGGAACTTACTCCTGTCTTTGGTTTCGGCAATCCACGCCGGCGCGCGGCCGCGTCCACTCCACGTCGCACCCGACTTTGGGTCCTGGTACATCGCCGGCTGCGGCCCACGGAGGTAGTTGCCATCAGCCTTCGTTTTGCTAACAGAAGTCGGTTTCGTTGTCGCCGTACTTTCATCAACCAAAAATTTGTCTCGGTTCTTCGCGGCAGCAATCCAACTTGGTGCTCGGCCGTGTCCGGTCCAGGTTGCACCACTCTTCGGGTCGCGATACTTGACTGCGGTAGCGCTGTCTTTGCTCATGGTCTTACCAACTGCCTTCGTGGAGCGTTGCTTGCCGCCAGCGTGCGCGTCAATGTCAGCGGTGGATAGGCCGTGCTTCGCCATCAACTCGCGAATCTTTTCAATGACGCCCGACGATTGCTTTGCAATCAGCGCATCCGCTTGGGCCTTCAATTTATCCATCTTCGCCTGGATTGCTTCCAAAGTCGTTGCCATCAGATGGCCTCCTAGTGAATGTGGTCGCAATATGCCACGGTCGCGTTAGAAAAGGCTAGAGCATTGACTGGAGCGGCGTGTGTCGGCAAGGCCCGGGATGCAGGAAGGACGATTGCTTCCGAAGCAGGTCCGACAGGGGCCATGGCAGTAGCCGAGGTCACAACCGGAGCCACTGCAGCGCGCGAAGTGGTTTCGACAGACTTTGCCATTACCTTCCACCGCGCGAATACGGTGTCGATGCAGTGGACGTCGCTGCACGCGTTGTGCGATTGCCTCCACCAGGCGTGTTGTTCGGGCGAGAGCGTCCCACTGCTCAGCAGGGCCTGCTGTTGCGCGACGATAGCGGCGAAGCGCAAGCCCTCACTCCGCTTTTCAGCTCCAATTCGCGGAAGGCTTTACTTGCGCTAGACTGGCTCGAGCAACCGGAAGGAGACCTGGATGATGCGCAAGACGCTTAACAGGCCGCGGAAATACCTCGCACTGAAGTCATCGCAGCCGATAGCCAAAGCGTTGATGTAAGAAGCTCACCCGCCCCCCAAGGAGATCATGCGCGGCACCGACACGTTCAC
>NZ_CAJNBO010000065.1:0-14879 GCF_905221015.1 Paraburkholderia nemoris
AAAAACAAGCGGGATTCGCATTGAAATTTCGCAATGCAGAAAATTGCGCGGCGGTAGCCGCGCACAGCGAAGGACGTTGCTTCTGGAGGGGTGTATTTCCGCGGCCTGTTAGGGGCCACTGCGCAAAATGCAACGAGGCGCAACGAAACACAACGAAGCGCCCCGTTATTTCGTCGAGCAACGCGGCCGGCCCGCAGCTATACTCGTGTGCATCATGAAGCCCGCCGCATGGTCATCCAGCCGCAGTTGCCACGCCGATCCGGCGTGCGCGCACGCGCGCCTCGCCACGGCGCGCCTCAATCCCCTGCTGAACGTGATTCTCGCTTTCTGGGCGATCTGGCATTGCCGTCACGCACGTCCCCCGCTGTTCTCTCTGCATCCGCTCGTCTGAGCTGAATCCGACGCCGCCATCCGCGGCTCTTCCGATTTTTTCGTCGCTCCGCGCACCTGATGCGGAGGACGAGGCACGCGCCAATGCGCAGAGAGAACCGACATGCAATTCGCCCACGAACAGGAAGCGCTGAGTTTCCTCGAACAGAATCCCGATATCGATCTGATCGAACTCTTTATCGTCGACGCCGCCGGCGTGCCGCGCGGCAAGCTGCTTCATCGTGAAGAGCTGCTCGCCGTGTATCGCAGCGGACGGCCGCTGCCAAGCGCGATCATGAATCTGACCATCAACGGCGACGACACCGAGGACAGCGGCCTCGTCTGGGACGTGGGCGATATCGACTGCCGCGCCTATCCGCTGCCGGGCAGCCTCGTGCGCCTGCCGTGGCGCAAGATGCCAACCGCCGCCGTGCAGGTTCAGATGCATCCCGAAGAAGGCCTGCCCGCTGGCGTCGCCGATCCGCGGCAACTGCTTGCGCGCATCGTCGATGATCTACAAGCGGAGGGTTTCTTTCCGGTGATGGCGTGCGAACTCGAGTTCTATCTGCTGGACGCAAAACTCGACGCACAAGGTCGTCCGCAACCCGCGCTCGATACCGACGGCCGCCGTCCGCGAACAACCCAGGTGTATGGCCTGCGCGAACTCGAACAGATCGAGCCGTTCCTGAGGGATCTCTACGATGCCTGCCGTGAACAGAGCATTCCGGTGCGCACCGCGATTTCCGAATACGCACCGGGCCAGGTGGAGATCACACTCGAACACGGCCCCGCGCTCGAAGCGATGGATCACGCCGTGCGCTACAAGCGCATCGTCAAGGGGGTCGCGAACGCGCACGGCATGAGCGCATGTTTCATGGCCAAGCCGTTCGCCGACATCGCGGGTTCGGGCATGCACATGCACGTGAGCCTCGCCAATGAAGCCGGCGACAACCTGTTTGCCTCTGAAGACAGAGCCGGCACGCCACTGCTGCGCCAGGCCGTGGGTGGCATGTTGCACGGCCTGCTCGATTCGATGCTGATGTTCTGCCCGAACGCGAACTCGTATCGCCGCTTCCAGGCAAACAGCTATGCGCCGTGCACGCCGACATGGGGCGTCGATAACCGCACAGTCAGCCTGCGCGTGCCGGGCGGTCCGGCGCCGAGCCGGCACGTCGAACATCGCGTGTGCGGCGCCGATGCGAATCCGTATCTCGCTGCCGCGGCCATTCTCGCGGCCTCGCACCACGGCATTCTCGAACGCCTCGACCCGGGCGCGCCGATCGAAGGCAACGGTTATGCGCAAGCCACCACACTGTTGCCGACCGACTGGTTGAGCGCCTTGAACGCACTCGAACAGTCAGACTGGGCGAGGGACGTATTTGGCACGAAATTCCTTAAGGTGTTCCTCGCGATCAAGCGCGCCGAGTACCGGCAATTCATGGGCGAAGTCGGTGAACAGGACTGGCGCTGGTATCTGAACCAGGCCTGATTGTTTGTCACTTGCCACTGCGTGCCGCGTGCACGCTGCTGATTCATTAAAAAAGCCGCGCCTGAAAAATCAGGCGCGGCTTTTTAACTACAGCACTACAGTTCTATTGCTTACTTCGCCACCGGCATCGTGAACTCAGCACCCTTCGCGATGCTATCCGGCCAGCGCTGCATGATGCTCTTGTAGCGCGTGTAGAAACGCACGCCTTCTTCGCCATACGCGTGGTGATCGCCGAACAGCGAACGCTTCCAGCCGCCGAACGAGTGCCATGCCATCGGCACCGGAATCGGCACATTGATGCCGACCATGCCCACCTGAATCTGCCGGCCGAACGCGCGCGCCACGCCGCCATCCGACGTGAAGAGCGACACGCCGTTGCCGAACTCGTGCGCATTGATCAACTCGACCGCGCTCGCGAAATCGGGCACACGCACCACCGCCAGCACCGGACCGAAGATTTCTTCCTTGTAAATCTTCATCTCCGCGCCGACCTGGTCGAACAGCGTTCCGCCGATAAAGAAGCCATCTGCATTCGTGACCGGATGCGCGCGGCCATCGACGATCAGCTTCGCGCCTTCCGCCACGCCCGCGTCGATATAGCCGGCCACCTTGGCCTTATGTTCGGCCGTAACCAACGGACCCATTTCGGCGTCGAGGTTCTCGCCGTTCTTGATCACCAGCGACTTCACGCGCGGCACCAGGCGCTCGATCAGTTCATCGGCGACATTGCCCACCGCCACCGCGACCGAGATCGCCATGCAGCGCTCGCCTGCCGAACCGTAGGCAGCGCCGATCAGGGCGTCCACCGCCTGGTCCAGGTCGGCGTCCGGCATCACCACCAGATGATTCTTCGCGCCGCCGAGCGCCTGCACGCGCTTGCCGCGCTTCGATGCTTCCGTATAGATATATTCGGCGATCGGCGTGGACCCGACAAACGACAGCGCCGCGACGTCCGGGTGTTCGATCAGCGCATCCACGGCTACCTTGTCGCCGTTCACGACGTTGAACACGCCATCCGGCAAACCGGCTTCCTTCAGCAGTTCGGCAATGCGCAACGACGCCGACGGATCACGCTCCGACGGTTTCAGCACGAACGTGTTGCCGCAGGCCAGCGCAACCGGGAACATCCACATCGGCACCATCACCGGGAAATTGAACGGCGTGATCCCCGCCACAACGCCCAACGCCTGACGCAGATTCCAGTTGTCGATGCCGCCGCCGATCTGGTCGGTGAAATCGGTCTTCAGCAGATTCGGAATGCCGCAAGCGAACTCGACCACTTCAATACCGCGCACCACCTCGCCTTGTGCGTCCGTGAACACCTTGCCGTGTTCGCGGGTGATCAGCATCGCCAGTTCGTCGTGGTGCTTGTTCAGCAGTTCCTTGAACTTGAACAGAATGCGGGCGCGCTTGATCGGCGCGGTTTCGCTCCAGGCGGGAAAGGCAGCCTTGGCGGCCTTGACCGCCGCGTCCACTTCCTCGACCGATGCCAAAGCGACCGAGCCGGTCACCTGGCCCGTGGCGGGATTGAACACGTCCTTGAAACGGCCGCTGGTCGACGCAGCCGGTGCACCGCTGATGTAATGCCCCAACTGTTGCACCGACAACTTCGCTTGTTCGTTCACTGCATTCATTTCGTTCCTCGTGTTCGGGATAGGCCGCAAGGGTTGATCCGCCAACTGTATCGACGGCGCCGGTCATATTCCCGATACAGCACAATAAAACCGCGCCTCACTGTATTGTTTTTTGCGTGGCAACTGTACTGGCCGGTGAGGTCGGCGCAACGTCAGGAAAAGACGCCCAACTCAGCGCCATTGCTCGGTCAATTCGTTGGCCAGCACCATCTTTTCGCGGACGAGCTCGACCAAGTCTGCGTCCGCGCCGTTCTGGGTTTTGAGGAATTTCAGCGCCGAGGAATGAACGGCTCGCATCGACCGGCCGTCGATCCCAGCCATGCGCGCCGCGCTGCGACGCGTTTCCTCGACCAGATCGCGCGCGCTGCTGAAGTCGGGTGACAGACCGGTCTGCGCTTCGAACCCGGCGCGCAATCCGGCCGCATACTCCCGCGACTGCCCCAGCCGGTCGATGTCGATCATCAGATCGACGCCGTCGGCCATGCGCAACGCACAGAGAATCCATAGCGCGACGAACGCCCGATATGCGTTGTTGCCTTCCGCCGTGCGCGCGTATTGTTCGCATGCCATGGCGTAGGCGTCATCCGAGGTGGGCACACCAGGCGGCAAGCTCACGCCGCAGATTTCGATGGCCTGCCGGACCAGCGGCTCCGTCTGATTCAGACCCAGCACGCGAAACGGCGCGGCCACGAAAAACGAATTGCTCCATTGCTGATTGAGCAGCCACCCCGAGGCGAACTGCGAAGCGGGATTTCGCAACACGGCTGCATGCATGACCTGCGGGAAGGCTTGCTTGAGCCACGGCAACCGGCCCGACGAACGGCAAAACTTGAAGACGGGTACGCTGCCTTGCTCGGCGGTGCGTTCGCACAGATTGGCCAGATAGGCTTGCAAGGCGGGGAATTCCGCGTCGGGTGCAGGCGCAAAGCGATCGGTGCCGAAGCGCTTCCTGTATCCGGCTACGCCACGCGTGCTCTCCTGGAGAAACGGCCGGTATTCTTCGAAATACGGCGCGGCGAGCGGCGGGTGTCCAGAAGTTAATGTAGGGCGGGACGCAGAAACGTCGGCGAGGCTCAGATCGGCGAGCACGTTGCTGAACGGTTCATAGAATCCGGTGGCGGAATCGAGTGCGCGCAGACGCGACCAGACCCACGTTCCTGCGCTGCGCCAGCCAGTGTGCAGGAATACCCCCTGTTTCAGGGCATTTTGTTGCGCGGCGGCGCCCGGACTCGTTCCTTGTGACAACGGCATGGGACTTCTCTTCAAATGGAAGTAACAACGATTCGACGGATGGCAGGTGTTGCCCACCCACCTGGCTCTATCACCCACTTTAGCGAGTCAAGCTGTCGACTTCGTTACGGAGGTATCAGTCTACCTTGCAAGACCGTCTTGCGACGCACTGGAACAGCGCATCCAAACGCTTTAAGCTGCCAGACTCCCGAACTCAAAAGTTGCCGCCATGAACGACTCGGCCGATATCCGGTTTCTGCTGACCATCCGCGAAAGTGGCAGCCTGATCGCCGCGGCGCGAAAACTGGGGCTGTCGCCCTCGGCGGTGACCCAGCGCCTGCAGCAGCTCGAAAAGAAACTGGACACGCAGCTGGTGAACCGTACGGCGCGCCGTTTGCAGTTCACGGAAGAAGGCATGCTCCTGTGCCAACGTGGCGCCGAACTGGTCCAGCAGTTCGACTCGCTATTCGAAGACCTGCAGACACGCCGGGGCGGCCTGGTCGGCACGCTGAAAGTCAACGCGCCGCTGGGATTCGGCCGGCGTCACCTCGCGCCCGCCATCGCCGACTTCCAGCAGCAAAACCCGGATATCGACGTGGCGCTCACATTGTCCGACCAGCCCTTGACCGAAACGATAGACCGCTTCGACATCGTCGTGCATATCGGCGATTTGCCGGTATCGAATCTGGTCGGTTATGCGATTGCGCCGAATGCGCGCTTCGTATGCGCCGCGCCTGCGCTGCTCAAACGTATTGGTCAACCGGAGTCACCGGAAGATTTGAGCAAGCTGCCGTGCATCGTGCTGCGCGAGAACAACGAGGACGTCTCGCTGTGGCAGTTCAGCAAGGGCCGCACGCGCCGCAGCGTGCGCGTTTCTCCGCATCTGAGCTGCAACGACGGCGATGTGATCCGCCAGTGGGCTTGCGAAGGCCGCGGCGTGATCCTGCGCTCCGAATGGGACGTGGCCGAAGCCATCGCGAAGGGAAGACTCGTGCGGTTGCTGCAAGGCTGGAAGGCACCGGACGCCGACGTGATCGCCCTCACGCATCAGCGAACGGGAATGCCTGCTCGCACGCGGCATTTCATGCAGTACCTGCAGGGTAGATTCAGGCCGCTGCCGCCGTGGAGAAAGTAACGCACGAAATGTGGCGAATCACGTCGCGCGATGGAAGGTTCATTCAAACTGAATCTTAGAGTTACCCTGGCTGAACTCCACGCGAGCCATGAAACTTTATAATCGGCTCACCGTTCCTCGCCGGTTAAATCATGACCTCCATATCGACTCCGATCGCCTACCCCAAGGCTGTCCTCTTCGACCTCCTGACCGCCCTGCTCGATTCGTGGACGTCATGGAATCACGCCGCGGGGTCAGAACAACTGGGCCGTGCGTGGCGCGCCGCCTATTTGCGCCTGACCTACGGCTGCGGCCGCTACATTGCGTACGAACAATTGGTGCGCGAGGCGGCCGCCGAAGTTGGACTGCCTGAATCCGCCGCGCTCGCGCTCGAAGCCGACTGGCTGAAACTTACCCCCTGGAGCGGCGCTCTCGATGCCTTGCAGGCGCTCCGCCCGCATTGCAAACTGGCGATCGTCACCAATTGCTCCATCCGCCTCGGCACGCAGGCTGCCGAGATTTTCCCGATCCGCTGGGACGCTATCGTCACCGCCGAAGAAGCCGGCATGTACAAGCCGGACCCGTTGCCTTACCGGCTCGCGCTCGGCAAACTGGGGGTAGACGCGCATGAGGCCGCGTTCGTGGCCGGGTCCAGCTACGACATGTTCGGCACGGCCGCGCTCGGGTTGAGAACATACTGGCACAACCGCGTGGGTCTGCCGCTGGTGGCGGGAGCACAGCCGCCCGAGATCGAGGCGCCCACACTCGACTCGCTGGTCCCATGGCTCAGCCAGTTCGGCCAGACCGAAAGCCATTCCATTCCCCGGTGAAACCATGAAACTCGAGCACATCGACACCCCTGCCGCGCTAATCGACATCCCCCGGATGCAGAAGAACATCGCGAGAATGCAGGGACATATGAACGCACTGGGCGTCGCATTCCGTCCGCACGTCAAGACCACCAAATGCATCGACGTGGTCCGTGCGCAGATCGCCGCCGGTGCGCGCGGCATCACGGTCTCGACCCTCAAAGAGGCGGAGGCCTTCTTTGCGGCCGGCGTCAGCGATATTCTTTACGCGGTCAGCATTGCGCCTTCAAAGCTGCCGCGAGCGCTGGCGCTGCGCCGCCAGGGTTGCGATCTGAAGCTGGTGGTCGACAATCCGACCGCCGCCGCAGCCATCGCCGCATTCGCGGACCAGCACGGCGAATCGTTCGAGGTATGGATCGAGGTCGACACGGATGGCCACCGCTCGGGGATCACACCGGAACAGGACACGCTGCTCGAAGTCGGCCGGATTCTGCATGAGAACGGCGTCAAGGTGGGTGGCGTGATGACCCACGCGGGTTCCAGCTACGAGCTGCATACGCCGGAGGCGCTCGCCGCGCTGGCGGAGCAGGAACGCGCCGGCTGCGTGCGCGCGGCGCAACGGCTGCGCGACGCAGGCATTCCGTGCCCGGCTGTGAGCGTCGGGTCGACGCCCACAGCGCTCGCCGCCGGGCAACTGGACGGCGTGACCGAAGTGCGAGCCGGGGTCTACGTTTTCTTCGATCTGGTCATGCACAACGTCGGCGTGTGCGCGCTGGAAGATATCGCGCTCAGTGTGCTCGCCACCGTGATCGGGCACCAGGCGGATAAAGGCTGGGCGATTCTCGACGCAGGCTGGATGGCGATGAGCCGTGATCGCGGCACCTCGAAGCAGCCGCACGATTTCGGCTACGGCCAGCCATGTTTATTGAACGGGACACCGCTAGGCGGTTTTCTCGTGAGCGGTGCCAATCAGGAGCACGGGATTCTGTCGTCGTCGGAAGAAGGCGCGGCTGTGGACGATATCGCGCAGCGCTTTCCGATCGGGATGAAGCTGCGCATTCTGCCCAATCACGCGTGCGCGACCGGTGCGCAGTTTCCCGAGTATCACGCGGTGTCGGCGAACGGCGACAGTGTCGAGTGGAGGCGTTTTCAGGGCTGGTAGGAGAATAGTCATGAACTGCGCGAGCGCAGTTCATCGCCTGAAATCAACCAACAACGCGTTACTTCACTCGCCCTCCTCTTCCAGCCCGGCAAGCAGATCGTCGACCGCGCGATACACGCGCTCGACGATTTCCGGGCCCACCTTGCGCTCCAGCTCGCGATAGTGCGCCTCGAGATCCTTCGAGATCACGCGCACCAGATCCACGCTCGTCTCGGTGAGCGACACCAGCACGCGGCGCTGGTCTTCCGCGAAACGCTCCTTGGTCACCAGTTCCATGCTCTCCATGCGCGCGAGCACACCCGCCATGCTCGGGCTCGAAATCGTGCAGATATCGGAGATGTGACGCGGCTCCATCGGCCCGTGCTCATTGAGCGCGCGAATCACACGCCATTGCTGCTCGGTCAGTCCGTGTGCGGTAATCAATGGCCGGAAACGCTCCATCATTTTTTCTCTGGCGCGCAGCAACAGCATCGGCAGGTTGCGGTGCAAAACTCGGGTAGAAGCGGATGCGGACATGGCGAATGAATTAAAAGCAGCTGTCGAAGCTTAAGGGAAAACCCGCGATCAGCCGACAGGCTATTGACCGTGGATGATATCAAGCGCAATACTACTAACATGTTAGTGTTTTTGCCGAGAGACAGCTAATTTATGTTTGCACTTGCCGATCACCTGCTGCATGCCGAAGGCGACGCGCTGCCTCGCGACGTGGATGCGCGCACCGTTGCCGCGCTGCTCGCACGCGGCATTGCCTGCCGCGCGCCGGTTTCCGGCGCTGTTTATGGAACCTTGCTGAACGACCGGTCTGCTTTGGAAGCGTTAGGCGAGGCGGTGCATGCCGCGCCCTATAAAGCCCCGCCCAAAGCGCCGATCCTCTATCTGAAGCCGCGCAATACGTTCGCCGGTCATCGCGCACGTGTCGTCGTACCTGACGACGCATTGGGCGTGGAAGTCGGCGCTTCACTGGGTATCGTGATCGGCCGCACTGCAACACGCGTTAGCGCGGATCAAGCGTTCGACTACATCGCCGGTTACACACTGGTCGCCGATCTGAGCGTGCCGCATGCGAGTGTGTACCGGCCTTCGGTGCGGTTCCGGGCGCGCGACGGTTTTTGCGTGATCGGACCGGCGGTAGTTGCAGCGCGTCATATTGCGGCGCCGGACAATCTGGCGATCAGGGTTTCGCTTCCAGGACGCGAGGTCTTCAGGGCGAGTACTGCGTCGTCGGTACGCAACGTGGCGCAATTGCTTGCGGACGTAACCGATTTCATGACACTGCGTGCCGGCGACGTCATTACGCTCGGCGTGCCTCATGGTTCGCCAGTTGCCCATATCGGTGATACGGCCACGCTATCGATTGGCGGATTGCCGCCGCTCGATGTGTCGTTTGTCGGTGCAGCAGAACAGGATGGAGACCAGCAATGATGCGCGGCCGTGTTGCGTATGCAGGAGCGATTCACGAAGCCTATCCGGATGCCAACGGCGTGCGCCTCGCCGACGGCCGCGTGCGCCGTGAGGATGAAGTGGTGTGGCTTGCGCCGATCGAGGTCGGCACGATCTTCGCGCTTGGCTTGAACTACGCGGAGCACGCGAAGGAGTTGCAATTCAACAAACAGGAAGAGCCTTTGGTCTTTCTCAAGGGCCCGGGCGCGGTCATCGGTCACCGTGGCTTCACGCGCCGCCCCGCCGATGTCACCTTCATGCACTACGAGTGCGAATTGGCTGTCGTCATCGGTCAAACCGCGCAGAACGTCAAGCGTGAAAACGCCATGCAGCATGTGGCCGGCTACATGATCGCCAACGACTACGCGATCCGCGACTACCTGGAAAACTACTACCGCCCCAACCTGCGCGTGAAGAATCGCGACGGCGGCACGGTGCTCGGCCCCTGGTTCGTCGATGCAGCCGATGTTGAAGACGTCACGCAACTCGAACTACGCACCTTCGTGAACGGCACGCGGCAACAACACGGCAACACGCGCGATCTCGTCACCGGTATCCCGGCGTTGATCGAATACCTGAGCAGCTTCATGACACTCGCACCCGGCGACGTGATCCTGACCGGCACGCCGGAAGGCATCGTCAACGTCAATGCCGGCGACGAAGTGGTCTGCGAGATCGACGGCCTTGGCCGTCTCGTCAATACGATTGCATCCGACGCGGACTTCGGCCGCGCCTGATTGGCACGACAAGCTTTGCATGGGACCCGAGCAACGCGCTAAAGCGCGAACTCCAGTCGACAGCTAAAGAGAAAGGACAACACAATGCGAATCGACCATCTGATCAACGGCAAATCGAGCGCCGCGAAAGACTACTTCGAGACCGTCAATCCGGCGACGCAAGACGTGCTCGCTGAAGTGGCTCGCGGCGGTGCGGAGGAAGTCGACGCCGCTGTGCGCGCGGCCAAAGAAGCGTTTCCGGCATGGGCCGGCAAGCCCGCGGCGGAACGCGCAAAAATCATCCGCAAGCTCGGCGAGTTGATAGCGAAGAATGTGCCGGACATCTCGGAGACCGAGACGAAGGACACCGGCCAGACGATCTCGCAGACGCGCAAGCAACTCGTGCCGCGCGCCGCCGACAACTTCAGCTATTTCGCGGAAATGTGCACGCGGGTCGACGGCCATACATATCCCACCGATACGCATCTGAACTACACGCTGTTCCATCCGGTCGGCGTCTGCGCACTGATTTCGCCGTGGAATGTCCCGTTCATGACGGCAACGTGGAAAGTCGCACCCTGCCTCGCCTTCGGCAACACCGCCGTGTTGAAGATGAGCGAACTGTCACCGCTAACCGCCTCGATGCTCGGCAATCTCGCGCTCGAAGCCGGTATTCCTGCCGGCGTGCTGAACGTCGTGCACGGTTTCGGCAAAGACACTGGCGAGCCGCTGGTGGCCCACCCGGATGTGCACGCGGTGTCGTTCACCGGATCGACGGCAACCGGCAACCGCATCGTGCAAACCGCGGGCCTGAAGAAGTTTTCGATGGAACTGGGCGGCAAGTCGCCGTTCGTGATTTTCGACGACGCCGATTTCGAACGTGCGCTCGATGCTGCCGTGTTCATGATCTTCTCCAACAACGGCGAACGCTGCACGGCCGGTTCGCGCATTCTGGTGCAACGCTCGATTTACGCGCGCTTTGCCAAGCGTTTCGTCGAACGCGCAAAACGTTTGACGGTGGGCGATCCGCTGGCCGACAGCACGATCGTCGGCCCGATGATCAGCCAGGGGCATCTGGCCAAGGTGCGCAGCTACATCGAACTGGGTCCGAAGGAAGGCGCCACGCTCGCTTGCGGCGGACTCGACGCGCCCGACTTGCCCGAAGCCATGCGCAAAGGCAACTTCGTGCAACCGACGGTATTCGTCGACGTCGACAACCGCATGCGGATCGCGCAGGAAGAGATCTTCGGCCCGGTTGCCTGCCTGATTCCGTTCGACGACGAAGCCGACGCAATCAAACTCGCCAACGACATTTCGTACGGCCTGTCGAGCTACATCTGGACCGAGAGCACCGGCCGCGCGCTTCGCGTCGCTGCAGCCGTACAAGCCGGCATGTGCTTCGTCAACAGCCAGAACGTGCGCGATCTGCGCCAGCCGTTCGGCGGCACCAAGGCATCGGGTGTGGGCCGCGAAGGCGGTACGTGGAGCTATGAAGTGTTCCTCGAACCGAAAAACGTGTGCGTATCGCTCGGCTCCCATCACATTCCGCGCTGGGGCATCTGAAGCGCCGGTTATTTGCGTGCGAGGGCATCAGGCCTCGCGCCACACAGAACAGGAGACCGCGATGGGCAAACTCGCGTTGGCAGCAAAAGTCACTCACGTCCCGTCGTTATATTTGTCCGAACTCGACGGTCCGCATAAGGGCTGCCGTCAGCCGGCAATCGACGGCCACCATGAAATCGGCCGGCGTTGCCGCGAATTGGGTGTGGATACGATCGTCGTCTTCGACGTGCATTGGCTGGTGAACAGCGAATACCACATCAATTGCGCGCCGAAGTTCGAGGGCGTCTATACGAGCAACGAACTGCCGCACTTCATCAAGAACATGCCGTACGCGTATCCCGGCAATGTCGGGCTCGGCGATCTGATCGCGGAAGTCGCCAACGAAATGGGCGTGAAGAGCCGCGCGCACAGCGAGACCACGCTCGAACTCGAGTACGGCACGCTGGTGCCGATGCGCTATATGAACAGCGACCAGCACTTCAAGACCGTTTCGGTAGCCGGCTGGTGCATGTGGCACGACCTCGAAACGAGCGCGCGCTTCGGCCTCGCGGTGCGCAAGGCCATCGAGGAACGTTACGACGGCACCGTGGCGATTCTGGCGAGCGGCTCCTTGAGCCACCACTTCGCCAACAACGGCACAGCCGAGCAGTTCATGCACAAGGTATGGGACCCGTTTCTCGAACAGATGGATCGCCGGGTGGTCGAGCTATGGGAAGCCGGCGACTGGAAGACCTTCTGCGAGATGCTGCCGCTCTATAACGAGAAGTGCTGGGGCGAAGGCGGCATGCACGACACCGCGATGCTGCTCGGCGCACTCGGTTGGGACCGTTACGACGGCAAGGTCGAAGTCGTCACACCGTATTTCGGCAGTTCGGGCACCGGCCAGATCAACGCGATCTTCCCCGTGACGCCCCTGCCTGCTTGAGTCCTGAGAAAGGAGCTTACCGTGCCACATCTGACACTCGAATACAGCGCCAATCTAGCTGATGAAGCAAGCATCGGGCAGCTTTGCACCTCGCTAGCAGGCTGCCTTGCCGCGCAGCGCGACAACGACCAACGCGTCTTTCCGCTCGGCGGCATCCGCGTGCGCGCCTTGCGCTGCGACCAATACTGCATCGCCGACGGCCGGCCAGATGCCGCCTTCCTGCATGCGAACCTGAAGATCGCCGCCGGCCGCTCGGACGCCGTAAAAAGGGCAACCGGCGACGCGTTGTTTGAAGCGATCAAACAGCACTTCGCCGCGGATTTTGAACAACACGGCCTGGCGTTGTCGCTGGAGATCAATGAATTCAGCGAAGCCGGCACGTGGAAACACAACAATCTGCACGCGCGGCTTAAGGCCTGATACATGGGCTTGAGGCTGAAACCTGGGCCTGCGATTTGGGCTTGAGGCCCGAGGCTTGGACTTAAGGTCTGATACCCGAGCTTGACCCTCCGGCCCAGTATTCCGACCCGGTAGCTGGGCCTGGCAGCCGCTAATAGAGAACCATGATGCTAGACGAACAGACAATCCGCGACCTTGCCGCGCAACTCGACAACGCTGAGAGGACGCGCACCCAACTGCGCCACTTCTCGGCGAAGTATCCCGAGATGACGGTACAGGACGGTTACGCGATCCAACGTGAGTGGGTGAAGCTCAAACTGGCCGAGGGCCACGTGATCAAGGGCCGCAAAATCGGCCTGACGTCACGCGCGATGCAGCGTTCGTCACAGATCGACGAACCCGACTACGCGCCGTTGCTCGACAGCATGTTCATAGAAAACGGCCAGGACATCCGCGCCGATCGCTTCATAGCGCCGCGCGTGGAAGTCGAACTGGCCTTCATATTGAGCAAGCCCTTGAAGGGTCCCGGTGTCACGCTCTTCGACGTTCTGGACGCCACGGCCTACGTGACCCCGGCCGTGGAGATTATCGACGCGCGCATCGAACAATTCGACCGCGAGACGAAGGCGCCGCGCAAGGTCTACGACACCATCTCCGACTTCGCGGCGAACGCCGGCATCGTCCTGGGTGGCCGACCGGTACGTCCGCTGGACGTCGATCTCCGCTGGGTTGGCGCATTGCTCTATAAAAACGGCGCCGTAGAAGAAAGCGGCCTGGCCGCCGCCGTGCTGAACCACCCTGCGACAGGCGTCGCATGGCTCGCAAACAAGATCGCCCCCTACGACGAAGTCCTGAACGCGAACGACGTCATTCTGAGCGGCTCCTTCACGAGCCCGATCCCGGCGCGAGCGGGCGACACCTTCCACGTCGACTACGGCCCGCTGGGCGGCATTGGCTTAAATTTCATTTGAGCTCATTTGAGTCAATCGACATGTCCCTACCGCAAAACACATTCAAGCGCGCGCTAGCAGAAGGCAAGCCACAATTCGGCTTATGGGCCGCGCTTGCCGATGCCTACGTAACCGAACTGCTGGCCACGGCCGGCTTCGATTGGTTGTTGATCGACAACGAACACGCACCGAACGACGTGCGCAGCACGCTGGCGCAATTACAGGCGGTGGCCGCCTACACATCGCATCCGGTGGTCCGTCCCGTACGAAGCGACAGCGCACTGATCAAGCAATTACTCGACATAGGCGCCCAAACCCTGCTGCTCCCGATGATCGACACGGCGGAGCAAGCTGCGGAAGCAGTCGCAGCAACGCGCTACCCACCACATGGCATTCGTGGCGTGGGAAGCGCATTGGCACGAGCGTCGCGCTGGAACCGAATCCCCGACTACCTGACCACGGCATCGCAGGAGTTGTGCGTACTGGTCCAGGTAGAAACCGTGCAGGGGATGGAAAACCTAACGGCCATCGCAAACGTGCAGGGCGTCGACGGCGTCTTCTTCGGCCCAGCTGACCTAAGCGCATCAATGGGCTTGCTAGGCAAACCAGGCGACGCAAGCGTAGGCGAAGCAATCTGCAGCGGCATCAGGAAGGTACGAGAAGCCGGCAAAGCAGCGGGCGTACTAGCACCGGACCCGGGCATAGCAGCCGAATACCTGGCGGCGGGCGCAACATTCGTGGCGGTAGGAACAGACACGGGCCTACTAAGCAAAGCAGCAGCGGACCTCGCGGCCGCATACAAAAAGACAGCGCCAATGGCAACACCGACAAAAGGCGGCTACTAACAAAGCCGCAGAGATCGGTTTTATGAACGACTCTTCGGCGCGCGCAGCGCCGCCGGAAGTATGACGCCCTTGTCACGAGAGCATGTCGTGGCACGAACACAGATTCCAGTCGCGCCACTACCGTGAGCGAGCTGCGGGACCCGCTTAGCAGGGGCTTCTAGCCGCTTTCTTTTGCCTACTTGTATATTCCCTCCTGTGGCGCCGACCCGATCAGTTGTCGCCACATGGACAGTC
>NZ_CAJNBO010000066.1:0-11569 GCF_905221015.1 Paraburkholderia nemoris
GTCCGTGCTTGCGCCGACGGTCAGGTTCTGGCCCGCAGCCGACTGCTGCACCAGACCGATCGAGCCGCTGGACAGCTGGTTCTGCACGTTCGTGATGTCCGTCGTGTTCTGCGTCACCCGGCCGTCGATGTTGGTCAGGGCACCGCCCACGTTGTTGAACGTGCTGCCGCCAATGCTGTAGCTCGGCGCGGAAACCGTACCATCCGCGTTCACGGTCGAGCCGCCGCCCAGGGCGCTCGCCACCGAGCTGCTCACGCCATACAGCACGCCGCCGTTAATGGCATCCACGCTGGCTGCATTCACCGCACCCGCTGCCACGTTGGTCACCGCCACCGGCGTGCCCGCATTGCCCAGCGTCACGCTGGTGTGGGCCGGCGAGTCGTACTGCACCGCGTCAGCCAGCGTGCCGTTGATGGTCGTCAGCGAGTTGTTGATCGTGCTGATATCCGACGTGTTCTGCGTGGTGCGGCCGTCGATGTTGGTCAGGGCGCCGCCCACGTTGTTGAACGTGCTGCCGCCAATGCTGTAGCTCGGCGCGGAAACCGTGCCATTCGTCGGATCGTAGGTCGAGCCCCCGCCCAGCGACGATGCGGTGTTCGTGCCGATCTGGTTGACCTTCGCGTCTTCCGACTGCAACTGGCTCACGTTCACCGCGTCCGTCGCCGCCGAACCGGCTGCCACGTTCGTGATGCGGCGCTCCGCATCGGCCGAGCCCACCGAGACCTCACCGTTTGCCCCCGACGCGGTGCCCGACAGCGTCGCGCTACCCGGGTTGTAGCCCGCAGCAGCCAGGTTGGCCGTCGTAGTCGACCACGTGCCCAGTGCAACTGAGTTTGCAGCCGACGCTGCCGCATACGTGCCCAGTGCAACTGAGTTTGCAGCCGACGCTGCCGCATTCGCGCCGATCGCGGTTGATTGCTGAGCCACTGCCTGCGCATACGCGCCAAGCGCGGTTGAGTAGACAGACCCCGAAGCCACCGAACTTGTGCCGACCGCTGTTCCGTATATACCTGTCGATTGCGAGGCCATGCCGACCGCAACTGCGCCGTTTCCCGACGCCAGCGCAGTAGCGCCAATCGCCGTCGTGTTCGTATTCGTCGCCTGCGCGCTAGATCCGACCGCGGTGGCTCCTAAACCACCACACGCTGACACCGGCTGTGAGGAGGCCTTCGCGTTGTCACCGAGTGCGACATCGTTGGAGCATGCTACCTGCGCGCCATTCCCGTACTGGGTACTGGCTCGCGCATTCTGCGCAAAACCCCCACCGCCGAATGAGGCCGCGAGTACCATCGCAGCAACGAGTGCGCGACGCGAACGGGGATTGCTCTTGCGACGCCCCTTGGTCAGTTCCGATGCAGCGCTCCACGTCCCGGTGGAGGCATTCCATACAACGCGATAGCTCTTGTTCATGATAGGGTCCAGAATGCAGATAAAAGAGATGGCAGTGATTTGCTCCCTGTGATGACTACGGGATTGCGATTCACTGTGGCTTACCTGCATTCTGGATATTTCGATGCCCCATAAATACGGGATGAGTCCTATTAACTCATATTTATAATGAGACCCATCCTAGTTTAAGTTTTTGATGACCGTTTCAGCAGGGTGATTGCATGAAGCCGCGTTAGCAATCACGGACTTACAAAAGTGCTTGTAAACTGGAGCGGTTCGAGGGTTTACTTTCGTCTTTTACGCGGCGGAAGAGATGGAAGAAGAAGGCATCCTGAGCATTGAAGAAGCGTTTGGTGATCTTCGTGATCCACGTAGCCGGACGCCGGCCTACGATCGACGGAAATGCTGATGGTTGCCTTGTGCGCGGTCCTGTGTGGCGCGGACGGCTGGGTGTCGATCCAGTTGTGGGGTGAAGAGAAGCTGGACTGGCTGCGCCAGCATATGCCGCTAGCACAGGGCATCCCCTCCCACGACACGTTCGGACGGGTGTTCGCAGCGCTCAATCCGAAGCAGTTCGAAGCGTGTTTCATCCGCTGGATGAGCGGTCTGTGCCCGGCACTGGCCGGATAGGTTGTAGCGATCGACGGCAAGACCGTGCGCGGCTCACGTCAACGTGGCGAGCGCGCCATTCATCTGGTCGCGGCATACGGCAGCGAGCTGGGCATGGCACTGGGTCAGGTGCGTACAGCGGAAAAATCCAACGAGATCACGGCGATCCCGGAACTGCTCGACGCGTTGCTGCTCAAGGGAGCGATCGTCACCATCAATGCGATGGGTTGTCAGCGTGACGTCGCCGAACGCATCGTGAAGGCAGGGGCGGGCTATGTGCTGGCATGCAAGGGCAATCAGGGCACCATGCTGGAGCGGGTGCAAAAGGCATTCGACGCCATGGAACGTGTGCCGCAGGCCTACGCGGACTATACAAGCGAGCATCGCGAGGTCGAAAAGGATCCCGGCCGCATAGAGACGCGCCGGTGTGTTGTGAGCGACATTCTCACGCGCTGGCAGCAGGAGCCTGATCTGTGGCCGGGCCTGCGCTCGATCGTGATGGTCGAGTCCACGCGCGAAATCGGCGACACCGTCACCACCGAACGCGGCTACTACGCCTCCAGCCTGCCGCCCGACGCGGCACACATCGCCCATGCGGTGCGCGCCCACTGGCGCATTGGGAATAACCTCCACTGGGTGCTCGATGTGGCCTTTGGCGAAGACCAGTGCCGCTAACGCTTCGATGGATAGCCGCTTGCCAATGTCCAGATCGAACCGGCCATATGGATTGATTTGGGCATAGATCAACGGCGACAGTGCGCGGAAGTCGGCGGCCTGCATCATTCGCCACCAACGCGGCTCCGACAGCACTTGCTGGATCAGCAGCGTGTTGACGTAGACCAGACAGATCTGCAGGAGGTGAAGGGCCAGCACCGACAATTCCTGATCTTCGAGCTGGTTCGTGGCGACTTCGCCGCCCTTGCCGAAGAAGATGAAGCTGTTTGCACTGTTCCAGTTTTCGACGGCGTTGAGCCCTTCATGAATTTCGCGACGAAGAGCCTCCGAGTCGAGATAGCGACACAGGAAAATCGTCTTGATCGCCTTGCCGAGCTCAGCAAGTGCCTGATAAGTCGGATGCTGCCGGTTGCTGCGCTGGAAGCGCCGCAGGATGGCTTCTGCTTTGGCGGTGCCGAGATGCAGTGCCGTCGTGTATTTGATCATCTCGTCGTATTGCTGCCGGATCAGTGCCCAGTTGATGGGACGCGTCAGTACCGGTTCAAGATTCGCGTAGTCAGTGCCACTGCCCGCAGTCGGGAGATACAGTTTTTGCGAGGCGATCGCCTTGAGGCGCGGAAGCAGCTCGAAGCCGAGCAGATGGCAAAACGCGAAACCAACCTCGCTCTGGCCATGGCTGTCGGTATAGTGATTCTGTATCTCCATGTCGCTGTCATGCCGCAGCACGCCTTCGATCATGGCCGCGACCTCGGACGACGAACAGCGCTTGAGCTGCGAGTAGATGCAGACTGATTTGTGTTCGACGTGCCAGTAGATCATGACGCCACGACCACCGTAGCGGATGTGCCACTCGGTCATGAGGTTCTGGTCGCATGCTCCGAATTTCTTGGAGTCGGGCGCACAGGTGGTGCTGCCATTTCCCCAGATGGCGGTTTGCCGCACGGCGAAAGTGGCATTCACGACTCGAGCAATGGCATCGCGCAGCGCGTCCTTGCGGACAAAACGTTCGCGAACGTAGGGGAGTTCCTTGTAGGTGGTTGCGTGTTCATCCGTCAGCACGCGCTTCAGTCCGGTGTTGGTGCCCAGACCATAAAGGCAGAGCAGCAGTCGGCGCTGCAACGTCGCGCGATCTACGACTTCGCGCGTACCTGCGCTATGAAATGCATCGCTGAATCCGATGCGCAGATCTGCTTCCTTGAACAGATCGAGCAGGCCGCTCGATGACCAGCGTTTGAATATCTCCGTTTTCACACGCTGCAGGTTCGGTGGATCGGGTTGTGCGTCGAGCGGCGTGAGACAGATACGGTTCTTGCCGGTTGGGCGCAGGGTGACGCGCGAATTTTTGGGCAGTCCCTGATTCAGCGTGGTCAATGTATCGATCAACGTTTGCCGGATACTGGCCATGAACAGTTCGACATCCGCAGGGTGCCCAAGCGCTTCGTAGTAAGCCTCGCGCCGCTCACCGAAGTCCGTCGGCAGATCATCGTCAGGATTGCGGTAGCGTTCGGCGCCGAACACCCAGATTTCCTTGCACTGCAGCCGCTCACGCAGCGACTGCAGTACGCAGATTTCGTAGTTGATCCGGTTGATGCGCTCCTTGCCGCCCTTGTCTTCGTCGATCACGATCTCCCCCCATTTGTCGCGGATGACGCCCTTGATCGGCACTTCATCGATGGCGAAATACTGCTGGCGGCTGTCGCGGTGTTGGCGCAGAAGGTTCAGTGCGTCGATTACCGGGCGATGCGCTTCGTTGTTGCTGCGAAATTCCAGCGCATCAAGCAGGTGAGGCAACATGCGGCGATAGTGGTTGCTATATGAAGCCCGCAGAACAGCTGCCCGGTAGCAACTCGGCACGCAGCCACAACGCCAGGGCGTCCCAGTCCGCCGCCATCATCCGCCGGATACCGAGCCACGACAGGATTTCGGTGCGCTGACGCTTTGCGGTTCGTCCTTGCCAGTCGAAACTATCAAGCGCCTTGATGGGAATCGCCAGTTGTTGGGCCAGGTGACGCACAATCTCGGCTGGCACCTCACGGCGCGAGTCGGGAAACCGGCCCTAGTACTGAAAATATTTGAGCAGTATGGCAAACCCGAACCGGCCATGGCCAGTTCGCCCGGGCAGCAGTGCCTGCTCCTCTGCGGTCAGAGTCCAGTGCGCGTCGAGCTCGGCCTCATCCCATTGTCGCTTCACCGGGCTGACTCTCTATTTAATCAAGGATGCATATGATAGACAGGCCGGCTCATTTCCGCGAGCGGCGGGGGCGACTCGAATGGCACGCCCCGCGTTTTGCGGCGAGTTGTTTGGCCGCGATACACCGCCAATGATTTTCCAGTACAACGCGCTTGATTACGTCATCGAAACCAGCCCCGACCGCGAACTGCTTGTTGCCATCGGACGTCAGTCCGGTGCCGCGCCCAAACTCCGCTACAGCATCAGCGATTCTGCCGGCACCTACACATTCCGGACATTGGCGGCCCGCCTTGCGCGCACGAGGTCGACCTTGCCCTTTCGGACTCTCGGTGGTGAAGCCGGCTCATGCCAAATAGGCTTAGAACGGCTCGAGCGTAGTGCGGCGAAAGTCGCACGCTACGTTCAAGGGGGCGGCGCAGTAATACGCCGCTGCTACCCGACTTATGGAACATACAGTTCCGCAGTGTTCAGCGTACCGCTGGTGCCGTTTCCACCAGCGACGAGTACCTGTCCATCCGGCAGCAGGGTCGCGGTAAGGCCGGAGTGAGTGGTACTCATGGAGCCGGTTGCGGTCCACGTGCCGATGACGGGGTCGTAGAGTTCCGCCGTGTTGAGAGGAGCGCTGCTGCGTCCCCCCGCGACAAGGACCTTGCCATCCAGCAGCAGCGTTGCAACGTGTGCATAGCGAGCGCTGCTCAGGGAGCCGGTTGCGGTCCACGTGCCGGTGGCAGGGTCGTAGAGTTCCGCCGTGTTCAGCGCACTGCCGTTGCTGTCTCCCGCCGCGACGAGGACCTGCCCATTGGGCAGCAGGGTCGCGGTGGCGTAGTAGCGAGCTTCGGTCATGGAACCAGTTGGGGTCCACGTGCCTATGGCGGGATCGTAGAGTTCTGCCGTATTCAGCGCACTGCCGCTCGATCCACCCGCGACAAGAACCTTCCCGTCCGGAAGCAGGGTCGCGGTGTGGATGGAGCGGGTGCTGTTCATGGAGCCGGTTGCGGTCCACGCGCCGGTGGCAGGGTCGTAGAGTTCCGCCGTGTTCAGTACAACGTTGCTGCTGCCCCCGGCGACGAGGACCCTGCCATTCGGCAACAGGGTCGCGGTGGCTGAACTGCGAGCTTCGGTCATGGGAGCGGTTGCGGTCCATGTGCCGGTAGCGGGGTCGTAGAGTTCCGCCATGTTCAGAACAACGTTGTTGTTGCCACCCGCAACGAGGACCCTGCCGTCCGGCAGCAGGGTCGCGGTGTGGCCGGAGCGGGTGCTGCTCATGGAACCGGTTGCAGTCCACGTGCCGGTGGCTGGATCGTAGATCTCCGCATCGCTCAGAAAATTGCCGCTGGCGTTGTCTCCCCCCGCGACAAGGACCCTGCCGTCCTGCAACTGGGTCGCGGTGGCGTGCGCGCGAGCGCTGATCATGGAGCCAGTTAGATCGAAGGTGCCTGGAGGCACCACCGTAATGGTCACGGTCGCGGCGACGGAGCCTGCCCCGTTGCTGCCGGTCACTGTGTAGCTGGCCGTCGGCTGGGTGCTTTGCGGGGTGCCCGCGATGGTGCCATCGGCGGCGTTGATGCTCAGCCCCATGGGCAGCGCGGAGCTGACGTCAAAGGTGCTGATGGCTCCGCCCGTGCTCTGCGGCAGGTTGGGCAGGATCGGCTCGCCTGCAGCATACAAAGCCACGGATTGCCGATAGCTCAGCGAGAGCGGCGCGACAGGCGGCGGGGCGGCGACGCTGATCTGCAGTACGGTACTCGCAACGCCGGCGCCGTTGCTGGCGGTCACCGTGTAGCTGGCCTGCGCGCTGACCAAGGTTGGCGTGCCACGAATGATCCCCGTGACGAGGTCGATGGCGAGCCCTGCAGGCAGCGCGGGCTGGACGGCATAGTCAGTGACATCGCCGCCCTGGACGGTTGGTTCGTTTGGCGGGATCGGCAGACCGACGGTGTAGACGACATGCTGGGCCACATAGCCCAGGTTCTCAGGCGGCACTCCAGGGTTCTCCGGGGGGACCGCTTGCGCCGTAACGGAAATCACCAGTCCCGCCGTGACGACGCCCGCCGTACTACTGCCGGTGACGGCATAAAGGGTCGGCTCCGACAGCGCCTGAGGCGTGCCACTGATCACACCCGTTGCCGTATTAATCTCGAGACCGGCCGGCAGGGCAGGCGTGATCGCGTAGGAAGTGATCGGGCTGCCGCTGCTGTAAGGGGCGTTGGGTTCGATCGGGGTCCCCAACTGGTAGACGACCTCATTGCGCTCATAGTGCAGTCCTGCGGGAGGGGTAATCGCAATGCCACCGCCGCCATGACACGAGTTCAGGCAAAACAGGACAAGGAGACCCAGACCCAGTGCCTGCAGATGACACAGACTCTGCTGCTTCAGTGTATTCATCACTCTTCCTTGTCGCCATAGCACGGCACTGCCACTTTCCCGGCGCGCCATTCTCATCAGGCTAGCCTTTGCGCGGCGCGCCAGCAATTGGACTTTGGTCCAATAGGGCCTGAAGCGGTTCAAGGGGTTGTCGTGCAATGTCCGTACCCGCAAATGGCACTTTTGGCAGCTATGTGATCGCGGTCGAGCGAACCAAGGCGCAGATCCGCGCGCGGGTCGAGCATCCGTTTCATGTCGTGAAGAACCTGTTTCGTCATCGCAAGGTCCGCTACAAGGGTCTAGCCAAGAACACGGCGCAGCTGTTCAGTCTGTTCGCGCTGGCGAACCTGGTGATCGCGAAAAATCAGCTGCGGTCGACTCAAGGGAGCAATCCGTCATGTATGTGAAAAACGCGGGAAGTGAGGACCGAATACGAACGAAACTCACCTCGTGTGTCGTCAAATTTCTTCGTCAATCTGAAAATTGCAACCTGCCTCGTCCGTTATGCGGACGACAGGCTCATTGATCAGCGTTTCCCTAGTTCGGCTTGGCGAGCCGCATCGATCTGCCGGATCAATGCTTCGCGTTGCGACAAGAGCTCCTGATACGAAGCCATGGGGTGTTCCTGTGAGTGCTCCTGACCGAAAGACGGGCCGACCCCGGCCGCCGTGTCTGACGAGCGGGAGAACCTGATTTTCGCCTGCATCATGGCAATGTTGCCCTCTGACAGCGCGTTGCGCGACATTATGCGAACGAAGCGATCGCCGTCAAACAGTAAGCAACTCGCGGCGCTGGAGTTCAAACAGCACGTCGCAAAAAACTCGAGAGCTTGGAGCATCCGTCTCTGTCGTGGCTCGCAAGCACGACATCAACTTCAACCTCGTATTCGTATGGCGCCAGACTGCATCGTCTGGAGCAACTGGGCTTGCCTGCGTCAATGGTCACGCCGGCATCGAAGATGCGGCGATCAGGATCACTCCACCGAGCCTGCCTGCGGCTATGGTTCATTTAACCCGGACCGAAACAAAACTGCGCGCGTTTTTGCGCTGGATCAGCACGGCTACCTGCTTCCCTGCCTTTGCTTCCAGCGTAGTCACGTCCCCCTGCTTTTCGACCAGTGTGTCATTCAGAGACAGGACGACGTCACCGGGCTGGATGCCCGCGCTTGCCGCCGGCCCGTCAACCTCGTCGACCATCAGGCCTACGGCAAGGCCGGTCGTACGCTTCTCGTCCTCACTCAGCGAATGCATGATCAAACCCAGACGATCCGCTGTGCCGCCTTCGTTTTGTCGCACGCCGGAGTGCTCCGATGACTCACCGACCATGACCGTTGTCGTCATTGGTTTTCGATTGCGGATCAGCCTGAGTGTGGCGTTCGTGCCGGGCGGCAGGTCAGCCGCATCCTGGCCGAGTTCGACCGCGCGATCAATCGGCTTGTCGCCGATCTGTATGATGATGTCGCCTGGCTTGAGGCCGCTCGCGGCAGCTGGTGTGCCTGGCGCGACGGAATTGACCAGCGCACCTGCCGGTCGCGGCAGGCCAAAGGCGACCGCGAGGCCGGGGCCGACGTCCTGTACTTCCACGCCAAGGCCGCCCGGAGAGGTCGCCTGCGTGGCTTGCACCTGCGATCGCACCTTGGCCGCCATGTTGATCGGGATGGCAAAGGCCAGGCTGGGGTACCTGTCTGAGTCCGCGTAAATCTGCACATCGATACCGACCACCTCGCCGGCAAGGTTGAACAGTGGGCCGCCCGAATTGTCCGGGTTAGCGGCGATATCGGTTTGAAAAAAGGGAAAGCTGCTCCCGTCCTGGAGCGTGCGAGACGTGGCACTGACAATGCCGGCGGTAACGGTATTCTCGAAGCTGTCGGGCGACCCGATCGTCAGGACCGGTTCACCGACGCGCACCCGCGACGAATCGCCAAGTTTGACGGTCGGAAGCTTCGTGGCATGGATCTGAACCACTGCGACGTCGCTCTGGGCGTCGACCGCCACGACCTTTGCCTTGAACTCGCGTCGATCGGTGAGTCTGACCATCACTTCGTCAGCCTGATCCACCACATGAGCGGTGGTCAGAATGAGGCCGTCAGGGCTCACGATAAAACCGGAACCCGTACCTATAATGGCGCGCGGTGAGCTGTCTTGAGATCTATCGGATTGCGGTGCCGCGCGGTTGATGAACGCGACAAGGGGATCGTCTGCGTCAATGGCCGCAGGGGCTGATGTCGACGGTTGCTTGTCAGTGGCAGCCGCGCTGATATTCACGACGGCGGGGCCGTACCGCTCCACCAGCGTAGGGAAGTCAACCGGTGCGGAATCGTTGGCCGACGAAGCCGGCTTCTCCTTCGCAGGCGGCGGAGCCGCGGTCGCGGCGTTGGCCGTCGGCTGCAGGCACGCATAGCCGGGGAGCAATGCCGTCGCAATCAGGGATGCGCGGAACAACGTGCGAACAAGAGTCTGCTTCAACACAATGCACCTCCATGGCGAGCCCGATGCCGGGGCTGGGCGCGGGAATAGCCCAGGAGGACAACAGGCAATGGCGGGTAAATTATTTCCCGTACAGTAACGGGCACCAGAGACACAATGCAATGATTGGACCAGAAACAGCAAATCTGCGGGAGCGCACGAACCGCGGCGATGCGGTCCACCCCACCGACCGCCGTGCCGGATTCGCCGATGCGCATGGATGGGAGGAACCAGCAGACCTGTCTGGAGGGGGGCGACGCTGACGCGGAGTACAGCGGGATCCTGTCCGCTATGGATAATCACGCGACCGGTTGGTGCGATCCTGTTCATCTTAACCTGCCCTCGGGGCCATGGCGGTGAAATCAGTCGGCCGATCGATACGTCCACACATCGGATGCGCCGGTTCGAAAGGGCCTGACAGGCCACCTTATGATTTATAGAGGAACAACGAGAAAATTACAGGGAGTGCTAATCCTGGGGTGCGGTTGCGACTGGCGCAGAGCCCTCTGCAATGGGCATTCGCACCGAACCCCATGCATCCGGTCCGTGCATTGGCGGGAGCGCCTGAGCTTCAGTTTCATCGAGCGTGTCTGATAAGAAGATGTTTCATAAAGGCTGTTGCGCGAACATGAGGTGCATCACGCTGGCCACTGAATGAACCGTCAGATTCGTCGTGATGCGCGTGCGGTGAACCTTGACGGTCTCTTTCGCAATTCCTGGGTCTTGCCTGTTCAGTCGACCGCTCACGACGCCTTGCAGCACGTCCCGCTCGTGCGGTGAATGGCGGACACTAACGACTTCAATTGAGAATGCGATCCAAAGGAGTCCGCTCCCAGCCATGCTTATTCGAATAATTGCGGAAGCAGAGACATCACACCCGTTCTCTGCGCAAGCCACCCTGTTTCCGATAGGCGTCGAAACGATCCAGGCAGGGTGCATCTGTCATTGGTTCAGGATTTGGCAGATTGATTCCCGTACGATCGGGCGATGCGTCGAATCCTGCAGACTCGCTCATCCTGGCCTCCTGCATAAGGTGAATCAGGTCGACCAATGAGTGAGCCGCAAGTTTTGCCATGACGTGCGCACGATGAACCTTGACGGTCTTTTCCGCGATTCCCAGTGCATAACCGATCTGTTTGTTCAGTTGACCGCTCACGACGCCTTGCAGTACTTCCCGCTCGCGCGTGGTAAGTTTCCTGATGCGCTCCCGGATGACCTGCTGCCTGAGGGCCTGTGTGCGTAGTTGCGTCGAGCGGATGACGGCGCGACCGATCGCATCCAGCAGTTCGATGTCTCCAATGGGCTTGAGCAGGAAATCTACTGCTCCGGCCCGCATGGCGGTCACCGTGGCGGGTACATCACAGTACCCGCTGATGAAGACAATGGGGAGGGGGGCGCCGTTCGCTATGGCCAGGTCGTGTTGCAGGTGTAAGCCGCTCACGTCGGGCAGGTGAACATCGAGCACCAGGCAGTCCAGGTCAGGGCCATGGCGGCAGCGCTCAAGAAACGACTGGGCCGACCCGTGCGCTTCGACACGATAGCCGCCAAGCCGAAGGAGGCGCATCAATGCCCTGCAGACCGATTCGTCATCATCGACCAGGGCAACAAGTGGCATTGGGCTTGTCATGATCTGATCACTCCAGTTGTTTCGAGGTGCGTACAAACGATGAACGGAATCCGGGTGTAACGGGAACGACATAAAGCACGGCTCTCAGGTGATTTGAGTGTAGTCCTCGATCTGTATATTCGCAGCAACGTTGTCATAGCCAGGGTTCACCGCATTGGCGTCCCAGCTGCCGCTCCGCTAGTCTGGAAAGGCACGCTATCAGATATTCCATCCCATGCAGCATACGAAGATATCCCTCTAACCGTCGGC
>NZ_CAJNBO010000067.1:0-11518 GCF_905221015.1 Paraburkholderia nemoris
GCCAGAAGATCCACCGCCAGAAGATCCACCGCCAGAAGATCCACCGCCAGAAGATCCACCGCCAGAAGATCCACCGCCAGAAGACCCACCGCCAGAAGACCCACCACTCCTGCCACTGCCGCTTGTGGAGCCATTACCGGAGCCGGAACTGCTGTTGGCGCCGGTCGCCACCGCGGCACCACCGGTACTGTTGCCTGGACCGCTCGACGTAGCGGCCGCACTGCCTCCGCTCCCGCCTGTTCCTGAACTCGCAGCGCTCCCACTGCCACTGTCGCCGGACGCCGATGCGCTGCCCCGCGCTACTGCGCTACCCGTGCCGGCCAGCTGGTCGGTCCGTCTGACACAATCAACCGGGGCGCCGGCGTCTCCACTGCATCCGCTTTGCTGGGCACGTGTAGCCGGGTCCGGTGCCGCCAGCGCGGTGTTCGTCGTCAGCATGATCAGGCTGGCAGCAGCCAGAGTCGAGGCACACCGCGACAACGTGTAGTAGTGCTTATTTAATGTTTTACTGTTCATTTTTACTCTCCCTGTCAAACGGCAATGCCTTGTCAGCCTTCATTCCCCATCACACTGTGCATTCGGTGTGATGGGAGGAAGGGCACTCCGCATCAGGTGTCCGGGCCCGTACAAGGCTGAATTGCCGACCGGATGAACCTCCCTCTCACTGGTCGGGCGCCGGTTGATGTCAGATCGACGTAGCAGATGTGGTCGTGCATTTCGTGCGTTGTGGCAGATACGAACTGTCTGATTCATACCGGGCGCGGGTGACTGCCGTGTCTGCAGCAGTCGGGCGTCCAGTAACCAGGCCCGCTTTGTACTCGCGGATGCCCGGTTCACACGCAGCGATATGCGTGCCAGTCCCTCCAGACCGGTGCTGGCTATGGCGCGCTTATGAAACGCATTGCGTTGCACGATCCAGAACGCGTCCAAACGTTTCGACACTGCAACGCCAACTCACAATTCCGCAGAAAATTGGCATGCGGGTCGGAAAATCTGATACCGCACGGCCGTCCATTTTTCAGTTGAGATGCGACTTATCAGTCGATTTTTTTACGCTTGATGGTGGGCCGGATCATTGAATTCCGGGCCTATGTCGCGCGAATTGGCAGTGGCAATTTTGATAGCGGTTCACATGCCTGCTTCACTCATCCTGAATTCCGACACGATGCTTCAGCAATGAAACGCCGGAGAAAAATGCAGCGGCCGTGATCGGGCTTGCGGCCCATGGAATCAACGCTCCGGTCGGGGATGCCCGGCAGAAATTTTGTACAGACGCGTGTAGCGCGTATGAAACGCGAGCGGGTCCCGATGCGGCTGTGCGCGTATGGTCCAGGATCTATAGCGCGTCATGTGACCTGTCATTTTCCGGGGCGAGGTGGCATGCACCTTTTTGTTCGCGTGAAGCCGCGCCGGATTGAAGTTTATGACAGCATCGGGGGCCGTGTCCGGGCGCTCTGTGAAACGTTTCGATCCTGTAACGGGCGATAAAAAGTAGCAGGGAGGGTTGCGTGTACCGTGATGGCAGCGCACGGATCCGGCCTGTCGGAGCCGCACGACGATGCACCTCGCAGTTGTCAGACTGAGGTCTGGCGGAACATGAAACCACGCTCCCCGATGGTCGTGACATTTCTTGCGAGGCTCACGTTTCGCTCATCATCGCGTACTCATGCAATGGGGCGATGCGCAAATGGCCTCACGTTGTTCCTTTCAATTGCAATGCAAATTGTGTCTAAATGTTACAATATATAGTACTACTAAGTCATTGAATGGAGTGAAGAGGCCGGCGATGGGTTATCCATCCCTGTGCAAGAGTGAAACGTTTCGCCCGATCGTCGAATTCACGGTGGATTGCGATCAAAAAAATGGCGGCTTCCGCCTTGAATAAGGCTTGCGGGCGTATTGAAAGGTTTACGCATCTTTAATCGGGATGTCTTTTGGGAGATATTCACGGTGTCTTTCCACGTTGCTTGTCATTCCTATTCGGGGATTTCTGGTGTGAGTTGTTCAACCTCGATACGTTTTAGCATTTTTCCGCCATTGCGCACGCCATACAGTTTCATTGCGCCCGTGCCCAGCAAACGATTGCGCGCCGTGGCACACGTTTCGCTAGATGTCTGTTACCCAGGAGGCACATCATGCGAATCTCTTTTCACATCGACTTGCACAACGTCCTGCCTTGCGCTGCGCGGTGCGCGGCACTTGCCGTGACACTGGTCCTGATTGCATTGCCTTCAGGCGCCAACGCCCAGGAGCCCGTTTCCGCCAGTTCCGTCGACACCGGGTCTGCCACCCTCGCGAGCGTGACGCCCGCAGCGGCGGCAACCTCGGCGCCGGTGGCCGACAACGCAGCACAACCAGTGGACACGCGTGCAGACAGCAGCCTCGCCGGCGAAGCGCTGAGCATTCCCGCCGACGCCGCCGCGACGACCGATCTGGTGCTCGACGACAAAGTGCTGTCGCAGCAACGGGGTGGCTTCGGCGGCATGTTGATGGTCGCCACGACGCCGCAACTGATGCGCGGCAACGGCAACAGCGTGACGCTGTGGGACGAAATCGCCCCGCCGTCGCCACTGCCGGTTCCTGTCGACGTGGCGCATTCGGCCCAGGGCAACGTCACGACCTACCAGAGAAAGCAGTGAAACGACGCGCGCTAGCTGCCCTGACCGATCATCCGAGCAAGGAATCGACATGAGCCCCACAACCCTGATGCCACCCAGCCGCCGCCCTGCTGCAACGCTGCTGTGTACGCTCCTCGGCATCCTTGCAGCCGGTGCCGCGATGAGCGCTACTGCACAGGAGGCGACGAATCCGGGTGACCTGATCATCGAGCGCCAGATCACGCCGCGCGACGCCTTCGTGCCCGTGCCGCGCAGCCAGGATCCGGTGGCGGTCAAAGCCACGACCTTCCCGGCCGCTGCCTTCAACGGAGCAATGGGCTCGATGGCGAGCGATCTCGACCTGAACGGTGCTCACGGTTCGTCTGGCGTGAGTGGCGGCGGCATGATGCCTTCGCTGGTTGGGGCGAATGGTGTCGGCGGGGTCGAACACCTGCTCGCGGGCAACGCCGGCAGCAACGTGCCGGTTGGGAGCGGCGCCTCGATGGGCGGCGTCGGCGGAATTGGCGGCTCGATCGCCCAGTCGGTTACCGGCGCACTTGCACCGCTTGGCGCGGTACTAGGAGCGATGAAATGAAACTGTCACGCGAACCCGCAGCGAAGCGCCTTCCGTCACGCAAGCGGCCGCGCTGGCCCCTGAAGGTATGGGCATTCCTCGGCCTCGCGAGCTTCGCGGCCCATGGCCAGACGCTGCCCGCACAGGTGGATGCGCAATCGTTGATCGGCAGCGGCGCGGTGCTGGGCGCCATGGGCATCGTCGCCATCAACGAGACCTCGGGCCTCGACAACGCGCAGGCGAATCAGGGTGTGTTCACGAGCGGCCCGGTGGCCATCAACCTGATCGCGGGCGCGCAAAGCTCGGTAACGGATGCGAGGACGACGAGCGCGAAAGCCGCGATCGGCAGCAATGCTTTTTCAAACACCTCTGGCCTTATCGAAGTGAATCAGTCGGCCGGTGTGGGGAATCTTCAGCGGAACAGTGCGCTTGTCGGCTCTGCGCCGGTTGAAGCGGTGGTCGTAGCGGATGGCGTGTTATCCGCTACGACCGCAAGGGGAGGCGGCCTGGGCAGATCCGGCGACAGCCACGACAGTCGTGAGGCGTTCATCAGTCAGGACGCGCTCAGGAATGTCAGTGGGATCGTCCAGATCAACCAGACAGCCGGTACAGGCAACATCAGTTCGAACAGTTTTGTGCTCCGTCCCCCGGCGGGCACTTTTTTCTAACGAGCCACACTCTCTAATCGGAGCGTCATCATGAAACGCACTCTCATTGCAGCGGCTGTCCTTTCCACGATGGTAACAGGGTCGGCCTACGCCGAATGCGTCGGCTGCGACCGGGCCGAGCTGTTTACCGCCACCAACATCTTTACCGATATCGATGAATTCGGATTCATTACGCTGCACGGCGGGGTGCACGTGTCGAGCAGCTCCGGCGCCACGATCAACAACACCCAGAACGCGGACATCGGTGGCGTCGACATGAAAACGCCACCGCAGAGCTACGTCTCCGGCACGGTGACCACGACCATCGATACGACGCATGCGTGGGATAACGAAAGCGGCGGCGGTAGCGGCTTTAATGTGCACGCGTCGTATTCCAACGATAGCTACTCCTACGGTCACACCAACACGTCGTCGTCCAGCTGGTCGAGGAGCGCAGGCTTCGTTGCCGGTGGCGGCTTCGCACAGGGCTTTGGCGCGTCGTATGGCGGCTACCACTACGAGAACACCCACGCCTCGGCGAACGGGTATCTGGCTGCGGGATTCATCGCCGGTCTCGGCGGCGGCGGCGGCGTCATCTTCGGTGGCTTCGCATCAGGCTTCGCCGGCGCACTGAACACGCATGAATCGGAAAACTTCGGTGGCGGCTTCCATGAAAATTCCGCAGGGTACAACCTCGCTTATGGAGGCTTCGCGGCGGGCGGGCAGAGCATGCACACGAGCTCGGAGAGTGGCAGCGGCTACCACACCGATTCCGACTTCTCGGCGAGCGCCCACGCGTATGGCTGGAGCCATAACTTCGAGGAAAATTCAGGCCACGTCTCGGTCGAGGGTACCATCACCCAGCACATCAATACCGAAAAGCCAACGGACATGACCGCGTCGATCGGCGCCGGCGCACTGGCAGGCGCGCAAGGCAACATCGGTGTCAACATGGCCACGGGTGTCGATAATGCGCAGTCCAATGACGCCGCTCTGGCGAACATGGATGTCGGTCCCGTGTTCGGCAATGCGCAGATCTACTCGACGCAATCGTCGACCGGCAAGGGCAAGGTGGGGGACTTCAACTTCCTCGCCTCGGTCGGCTCCGGCGTGCTGGCCGGTGCAACCGGCAACATCGGCGTGAACGTGGCGTCGGGTCTTGGCAACGTGCAAAACAACAGCCTGGCGGTATCGGCGACGACGGACAGCAGGGACCGCGACAGCAGGCGCGATGGTGGCGAAGTCATCGCCAGTGACCAGAACTGCCAGACTGCTGACGCCGTCGTGGGTGGCGTCTTCACCGGCTCGGCCACGCTTGGTGCGGGCGCGCTTGCAGGGGCGACCGGCAACATCGGGGTGAACATCGCATCGGGTGTAGGCAACCTCCAGCACAATGGCCTCGCAGTAGCGAGCGTGTCGCACTAGAAAGCTTCATTGCAGGAGAACGCCGGTCAGCCTTCGCGCTGACCGGTTTTCACCGTTTGAGGGGACCGCTATGTTCGCAACGAGCAGGGGAATGCGTGCGTCATGGGTGGCGCTCGGGGCCGGACTTCTGCTGTCACAGGTGGGTCTCGCGCAGAGCTCGCTCAACATGTATGCCGCAGCAGGCGTGCCGTTCAGCATGAACGTGCATTCGATCCGCGATCTGCGCTATGACCACATCGTCGCCCAGCGTTTCGATTACAGTTGCGGCTCCGCCGCACTCGCCACACTGCTGAAATATGGCTACGGCATCGACATTCCTGAACCCGAAATGATCCGCCGCATGATGGTGTTCTCGACACCGGAAGTGGTGGTGAAAAACGGCTTCTCGATGCTTGACATGAAGAAGTTCGTCGAGACGATCGGCCTGCGCGGGCGCGGTTTTCGTGTCACGGTCGAGGCGCTCTATCACCTGCAGATTCCCGTTCTCGTGCTGATCAACACCGACGGTTACGAACACTTCGTGATCGTCAAGCACGCGGAAAACGCCCGCATCTTCATTGCCGACCCAGCGCTCGGCAACCGCATCGTCATGGAAGACGATTTCGTCAGGAAATGGAACGGCCTCGTGTTCGCGGTCGTCGGCAAGCCATTTATGGAGGATTCACCGCTCTTGCAAGGTAACGAGTCGCTCGCGCTCAAGCTGCGTGAACGTGCGCTGGAAAACGGTACGGCCGCGACTCCCTTTGTTGAATACGGTTTGATCAAGGCAGAGCTGTTCTGACCCACCATGGACCGAAACTTAATCGCCATTGGCTGTGCGTTGTGTTTCACAACGTGCGGCCTTGCATCAGTCGCGCAGGCTGCCGAGCTGCCGTCGACTGTGTTTGAAGACGTCGCAGCTCTCAAGCTGCAACCCGTCGACGACGCCATCCTCGCCAACCAGACCGGCAAAGGTATTGCTGGGGACATCATTTCGGGCGTCGTCATCACCCTGCTGTCGCAATGGCAGATGCCGAATGGCACGACCGCCGTGGCGACGGGTGCGCTCGCCATCGTGACCAACACGCTCAACCAGGTCAGTGCCCAGGTCAGTTCGTCCGCGGCGGTGATCGGCCCGGGCAGCAACGCGGGCAGCGGCGCCAATCACAACGCCAGTGCGACAGGTGGCCAGAACGTAAACGTCAACGGGGTGTCCCAGGTCACCCAGGTGGCAGGCAACGGCAACCTCGGCGCCAACCAGACTGTCATCGACTTCAACGCAACAGCAAGCAGCCTGTCCGACGGTTCCTATAACAACGCCACGTCGGCCCTCGCCAGCAACCCGTCCGGCTCCGTGAAAGCCGGCGTCGCGTTCGGCAACGGCGGAATCTCGGTTTCGCTGCAAACGCCCGCGGGCATTGCCACGCAAACCATCGCGCCGGGCAACGCGCAGCAGGCGGGCATGATCGCCCAGCTCCTGCAGATCGCAGGCAATAACCAGCAGGTCGCCAACCAGTTGCAGCTGCATCTGCTCACGCAACCGATGTCGGCCGCGATGCTCCGCCAGATGGGCGTCCTGCAGGCGCTGCAAAACAGCGTGAGGAGATAACGCGGGCCGCCACCCGTCGACATGGAGTAGCAGGAGCAGGAGACGAAGTACAGATGCGACAGCGCGATGCATCAGGAGACCGGCGACGCGCTGCCGTATTACCGGGGGAACAAAAAATGATCACACGTTCAAGGACCAGGGCGCCGCGCATGGCGTTGGCGGCTATTCCGGCCGCCGTCATGCTGTTCGCACTCTCGCAGGGAGCCAGCGCGCAGGCGCTCGCCGATCAATCGCTTGAAGAGCGTCTGAACACGCTGATGCGCGTGGTCGACGAGCAGCAGAGGCAGATACATTCGCTGGAGCGCCAGGTCACCGAGCTCGAGATGTCGCAGCGCGGCCGTGGCGCACCGGGCTATGGCGCGCCCGCCAGTAACGGCACGGTCGCAGAGCAACCGGGCGCGGACGGCCTGCCGGTACCCCTGCCGCCATTGGCCCAGGTGAACCCCGGCGCGCCCGCGCCGGGCGCCGGCAATGGCACCGCGACCGGCGTGCCGGTCACACCGCCTGCACCGGAGGGGGGCGGCACGAGCAGCGGCGCCACGGGCGGCCTGCCGCCTGCGACCGACGGCACCGGCACCGTCGGCCAGACGCAGAAAGCCGCGCAACCGGTGCGCACGCAAGCCGAAGAAGCTGTCGCGCAACGCGAACACGCGCCGCTGTTCGACCACAAGTTGACTCTCGACTGGGGTATCAGCGATACCTACTACGACCGCCGCCAGCTGCAATTGTCTGGTTTCCTCGCGCTCGACGCGATCTTCCTCGGCAACATCAACCTGGGCGAAACCAAATCGCACCAGGTGATGGCGGACCTCGATACGCGCTACGGTCTGACGGACCGGATCAGCGTCGACGTCGACGTGCCGTATATCTACCGCAAGAGTAACTTCATCATCGGCGGCGCAGGCGGCTCGGCTAATACGCTGTCGGATGCCTCGGCGAATTCGAGCGATATCGGCGACGTCAATTTCGGGATCTACTATCAGTTCCTGAAGGAAACCAGCAGCCTGCCGGATGTGGTGGGCAGCCTGCGCGTCAAGTCCCCCACTGGCTCGTCGCCGTTCGGCATCAAGGTCCAGCAGGTCGACGCCGGCAACACCAACCTGGTAGCGCCGACCAAACTGCCCACCGGCACCGGTTTCTGGAACATCACGGCGGGCCTGTCGCTGCTGAAGACATACGATCCGGTCGTGCTGTTCGGCAGCTTCTCTTACACCTACAACATTGCCCGTTCGTTCGCGGACATCTCGTCCGTGGTGGGCCAGACCGAACCGGCGACCGTCAGGCTCGGCGACATCGTCCAGTTCGGCGGCGGCGTCGCACTGGCCTTCTCCGACAAGGATTCGGCCAGCATTTCCTATACGATGGCGCTCGAACCGGAGTCGCAGACCAAGGCGCCGGGCGGCTCGTATTCAAAGGTGCCGGGCAGCGAAACCACTGCTGCCGCACTGACCTTCGGGTTGAATCACGTGGTGAACAAGCATCTGACGATCAACGGCTCGGTTTCCGTCGGCTTGACGCCCGACGCGCCAAACTTCGTGGTCGGCGTGCGCTTTCCCTACACGTTCTGATGTGCTAACGACATGAGGTTCATCGTGCGCGAATCTTACTTTCAGACCAGTGTTACACCACACCCGGGCTCGCATCTGTCTGTTGCCTGCTCGCAGGAAGCCCCTGCGGGGTGCCCCAAAGCGCACCCTCACGGATCGCCCGAGGCAACCGGGATTGCGGATTTGCGGACCGGGCGAACGCTGTTCTACGTCACACGGACACCGGATGAAGCACTGAGCGCTCATCTGCAGAGTCGGGGCTGGCACATCTCGATCGCGCGCTCGGTGCGTGAAGTGGCGGGGTTGCCTAAACCCGACGACGCGTGTGCGGGCATCGTCGATCTGGCGAGCTTTCCGGTGCGTGACCTCGCAGGCCTGGAGGCGAGCCTGCGTCAGCCGCAGATCGGCTGGATCGCGCTCGCTACATCGGCGCGCCTCACGGATCCGCAAGTGCGCCGCCTGATCCGCAATTACTGCTTCGACTACGTCAAGATACCCGTGTCCAACGAATCGATCGATTCCGTTGCAGGTCACGCGTTCGGCATGGCGACGTTGTGTGAACCCGATTTCGAGTTTGTCGTCACGCACGCCGGCGATGACGAAATGGTCGGAACGTGCGAGGCGATGCAGCAACTCTTTCGCATGATCCGAAAGGTCGCGAATACCGACGCCAGCGTTTTCATCTCCGGCGAGTCGGGCACCGGCAAGGAGCTGACGGCGATTGCAATACACGAGCGCTCACTGCGTTGCAAGGCGCCATTCGTGGCCATTAACTGTGGCGCGATTCCACCTCATCTGCTGCAGTCTGAACTGTTCGGCTACGAGCGTGGCGCCTTCACCGGCGCGAACCAGCGCAAGATTGGCCGGATCGAGGCGGCGAATGGCGGCACGCTGTTGCTTGATGAAATCGGTGACCTGCCACTGGAAAGCCAGGCGAGCCTGCTGCGCTTTCTCCAGGAGGGTAAGATCGAGCACCTTGGCGGACATGAATCGATTCCCGTCGACGCTCGGATCATCTCGGCCACCCATGTCGATCTCGAACACGCGATACGCGAAGGACGGTTTCGCGCCGACCTGTTCCATCGCCTGTGCGTGCTGCGCGTTGACGAACCGCCGCTGCGTGCGCGTGGCAAGGACATCGAAATTCTCGCCCATCACATCCTGTACAAGTTCAAGACCGATAATGCCCGCAAGGTGCATGGTTTTGCGTCGTCGGCGATCGAGGCGATGTACAACTACGACTGGCCCGGCAATGTACGCGAGCTGATCAACCGCGTGCGCCGCGCGATCGTGATGGCGGAAAACAGGCTGATTTCCGCGGAAGATCTCGACCTTGCGAGCTTCACCGCGCGACAGACGGTGAGACTCTCGCAAATCCGCGAGACTGCCGAAAAGCACGCCATCGAAGCAGCCCTGTTGCGCCACGGTCACCGGCTGAACGAAACCGCAACGGCCCTTGGCATATCGAGGGTCACGCTTTACAGGATGATGTGTGCCCACGATCTGCGGTAGTGGTGGCTGCACTGCGAGCCGTGTCGACAGCGCGAAGGGCTGCCGTGGTACTTCTTGCACAACTGTCTGCATTCAGGAGTCCGCAAGGCGTTCTGCAGGAATCGAATTCAGGAGGACCCGGTGAGGCTCAGGCGCGAGTGCATTGGGAGTGGACCACAGCTGAGCGAAAGAGGGGGAGCATTGGTTTACACGGCAGCGAATCGTCGCGAACCCGGTAGAACAGGTAGCAGGCTGATTCGTGAATATCGTCATGACAAGAGCGTCTCGTGGTGTAGTGGAAGGAGTCTGTGGACATGGCACATCTTCACTTTCCATGCAGCTTGACAGCACTGCTACTGGTCGGCGCTCTGGCCGCTGGTTGCGGTTCAGTCCCATCTTCCCAATACGGGTACAGGAGCGATTCGAAAACGAAGGCCGCCCCCCTTGCTATTCCGCCCGGGACATCGGCCGCCGTCGCGCAGGATCTTTCACTCGCGCCTCGAAGGCCGCCGACTCCAGGCAACCGCGATGTGGGTTCGCCGCATCCAGTGCCGGAGCTGACGCTCGGTGAGGGATATGGCCGTGCGTGGATTCAGGTGGGGCTCGCGCTGGAGCGCGGCAACTTCACGATTGAGGATCGGGATCGCTCGCGGGGCGTCTATCTCATCCGCTACGTCGACCCGACGGATCTCAGTTCGGCGCAACAGGGTTTCTGGAGCCAGATATTCCATGGCAGAAAAGAAAAGGCTGCAAAGCAGTATCGCATTGGTGTGCGCCCGACGACGTCGGATCAGACGCGTGTTGCCGTCGTCGACGAGCATGGCGATATCGATACATCGCGCCCTGCACTGCAGATCATCGCACTGCTGGCAGACCAGTTTCACTGAGCAGTGGGAGGCCGTGAGAATCTTCGTAGTGAGAAACAGCTGCGAGCCGTGGTGTAAATCGATGATTCTGGTTCGAACCAGGGCCTGCCCTGTCACATGGTGTAGCGCACGAATGGCATTCCACTGAGCGGCTCGTGTCGGGCAGCGCAGGACGATGCATGAGGGCACACGATCGACAGGCGAAGCTGGCGTAAAACACCGCAACGAGGGGCGCGTCATGGAACAGGAGCAGAAGGATCGTTCACGGGTCAACCAGGTGCTGGAGGCACTCGTGACGGGAATTGTCGAAGGCAGATACAGTGCCGGATTGCCTCGGCAGGATGAGTTGTGCAGGGAATTCGACGTGAGTCGCACCGTGATACGCGAAGCGCTCTCGGTGCTGCGCACGCGCAACATGCTCGATGTGCGCCGGCAGGTCGGTACGCACGTCCTGCCGGCGCATCATTGGCGGATGATCGATGAGGACGTGGTGAACTGGCGGTTTCGCGGGAAACCCGATTCAACCTTTCTGCGCGATGTCATTGAGTTGCGCCTCCTGATTGAGCCACGGGCCGCAGCACTGGCCGCGGCCCGTGGCGATCCCGCAGAGATCGCGGCCATTGGTGAAGCGTTTGACGTGTTTCGTGCGACCTGCCCAGGCGAGCCCGGCTATCAGGCCGCTGGTGAACTGCTGCGCATGCGGATTGTCGCGGCAAGCGGCAACCAGTTTTTCCAGCAGATGGCGACCATCATCGGCGGCACGCTGCCGATACTCAATCTTGT
>NZ_CAJNBO010000068.1:0-10576 GCF_905221015.1 Paraburkholderia nemoris
GCGGCGCGCTCGCGGTGGCCGGGCGGCAGGCAGTACAGCGCAAGCAGGACTGGCCGGACACGCTGATACTGTACGGACGCGTCGTCGACGCGATCAGGCGGGCCGATGCCGGTGAAGCGCAGACTGCGGCGCTCGCGCTGATCGACCACACCGCCCCTGGTGACGATGGATGACCGGGTTCTCAGGAGCGATGTCGCCGATGTGCTTTCCACTCCGGCTCGGGCGTTTCATGTCTTTCACCCGGCCCGGGCGTTTCATGTCTTTCAATTTCAGCCTGGCGTTCACTATCGGGACTGGAATTCAGGGATTGTGTTTCGGGCTCGTGATCGTTGGACGCGGCCGTGGCCGGCTTGCGGTTCCTCGGGAGGCTCCGGCGAGCGTAGGGGTGATTGGCCATGACAGGGTTTCCTCAGTTTCCTCAGAATTGCGCGGTCATCTGGAAGCCCAGCGTGACGCGTGCCGTATCGAATCCGGCGGGTTTGTAGATCGGCGTGCCGGCAAACAGATCGTACGCCAGCGCGCCATATTTCGCTGGAACACTGCCGCGTATGCCGATTACCGCCCCCGCCAGTTGCGTACCGGCCAGGAATGCGGTGTTCGGCCCGAACACATGGCCGTAATCGATGCCGGCATACAGCGACTGGCCGGTCTGGCCGATGGGTATCTGCAGTTCGTTACGCCAGTAAAAACCCTTCTCGGCCGCGAGCAGCGTCCCGCCGTCGAAGCCGCGCACACACCTCTACGCGATCCGTCAATTTTTTGCTCAAAGCTTGCCGTGAATCCGCTTTTCCTCTATTTCGTGAGGTGCCGGATCAGGCACCATGGCGATAACGCCCAGCTTTTGAAGAGCCCAGTAGAGTAGCTTCATCGGGTCAAATTCCTTGTCTATCGCAGGGGAAAGAATTCGAGGAAATGCATGGTGGTTGTGATGCAGTGTGGCACCGAGCGTCAAGGACGACATAAACACCAAGTTGGTCGATCGCCCTTTGGTCTGGAACTTGGAAGAGCCCACGCAGTGGCACAGTCCATTAACCACAAATTCTGTGAAGAAGTAGCCCACGAACACCCGGAAAGCACCGAAATAGGCAAACCATTTGATGCCTAGCTCCTGACCGCCTATTGCCCATCCAAGCGCACACGGGATCAAGAAGCCTGAGTAGGAAATCGCGACGAAATGCTTGTCGAACCACCTCAGCATTGGCTCATTGAGCAACTGGCCAGCGTAGAACTTTTTTGAGGTGAGAACCCGGTCAAATTTCCACCCCATGGATGCCCACCACAATCCAATGGTCAGTACCGCGAACCGGTTGTCGCCGAATTGCCAGGGAGAGTGCGGATCTCTATCCACAATATCGACGTGCCGATGATGCCGCTTGTGGTTTGCCACCCATTGCACTACCGAGTCCTGACACAGCAGCGTGCCCAAGAGGGCCAGAAAACCTCTGAAGAATCGGTGCGTTGTAAACGTCCGATGCGTGAAGTACATGTGGTACCCAGTATTGGCACCCAACGCCGTCCCTATGAATGCGACCGGCAAGACGTAGAAGGCATCCCAGGGCGACAGAAACAACTGCTGCGCGGCGATCACCGTACCGGTCACCACCAGGCAAGTTGTCAGCACGAAATAGCCCAAGCGCCGCAGGTAAGCCTGGCCACGCAAGACAACCACTTCCCCTTGATCGAATGTGGTAGCTGTCATGACAGGACTTTCAAAAGTAAAGTTAGCAGAAAGGCACCGACTGCTACGATCGATAGCGCCGAGGCAAGAATCTGCAGGCGATAGATCAGCGCAACGCTGGCTTGGGTTCGATCATCGTCCCATGCCTTGTTGAGCCAGCCGCTGAGCGTGCAGGCGAGAAAAAAGCTATAGGCTGCCACGCTGAACGGCACCAGGGTATATGCCGCATCAGCTCCAAACAGCTGCGCCAGCGCCACCGACAGCGCAATAAGCGAAACACCTCCCACGCAGGTCGAAAGGTGGGCCACGCGCCAGAGTTCGGTTCTTTTCGTGTCACCGCTGCGTTTCGTCAGCCCGTGGGGAATGCCCAGCATCGTCCCTGCACAAAACAACAGGACGCCTAAGAGCGAATAGAGTCCGCCCGCAGGCGTAAAGATCGCCGTGTTCATGCCGACATGGACAGTTGCGTCGCCGGCTCGGAAACGAACTGCGAAACGCGCGCGACCACCCCGTCATCCTGCAAAATGCGCATGTGCCCTAGGCCCTTGGTGCAAACGAGTTCGGCACCTTCGATGGTAAGAGATACCATCTCGCCGTCAGTCAAGGGAATGTACTGGTCAGTCGCATCGTGAATCAACAGGCAGGGCGTCGCTAAGTCCGGCCCGATGGTCTCGAAAGAGAGCTGTTCTTCGGGGCAACGGTGCAGTTGCTCCATCAGGGGATACATCTTTTCATGCGACCGGGACGGCAAGCCCACAAACTTAGCGAATCCGCTCACTACGTGCCGCAGCGAGAACGGGCAAGAAATCAGGACGGCACGTTCAGCACGCACCCCCTTCCGCAACGCAATGGCGACGGCCGCCGCGCCGAACGAGTGGCCGACAATCGCGTGCAGCGGGCCGAATTGCTTGGCTGCGCTCTGCACGGCCTCGGAGAACTCCACGAGCGTCGTGCGTTTCTTGGCTGATGATCCGTGCGCCGGCCCGTCGAAGGTAACGACGCGGTGGCCCTTTTCGGACAAGTCCATCGCGATCTTGGCAAGCTGGCTCCGGCGCCCCTGCCAGCCGTGGACTAGCAGCACCGTGGGGCCATCACCGCCCCACACTGTCGCGGCGAGCCGTTCCTCATCAAAGTGCAGCACGTCGTCCTTGCCCAGCGCGATGCCAGCCGTTTCCCATTTGGCGGCTGGAAATTTCCGCGGCGCATAAAACACCGCGACGGCCAGGCGGGCCGCCAAGCTGGAGGAAATGACGTCCAGCAGCCTGAACAAGATGCGAAATAATTTGAGTTGCATTCAGAAGCTCCGATTAATGGTTTTGCATGATCTGAAAGTAAAAAGCCGGAATCGCCTCATGCCTTCGGCGGCGCAAGCAAGCGAGCAATCCGGCGTCACGGACAGGGAGGCTACCGTCCATACGGCTATTCCCGTGCTCGCGGCATTAGTCTGGTGCTCAAGCGGTGGAACGCTGCCCAGTCCAGACAAACCCAAGCCCAGCCCTTTGAGAAGGGCTTCCTTGCGGGCCCAGCAGTCCCAGATTTGGCTCGGCTCCGTTAGCGTTCGTTCCCTTCCGGTCAACAGGCGCGCCACGGCCGCAATGGTCGCCGACTGCTGCTGATGCGTCTCAAGATCTACGCCAACACGGGCCTTGCGTGCTAGTGCGATCGCAATGCCCCGAGCACAGTGGGACAGGCTGATGTTGAGCCGGTGGTCGCGCGAGCGACGTGGATTCACGAGCCGCGGCTGACCCGTCGCGGTCTTGCGCAACTCGATCTCGCGCTGGCTCACACCTAGATACCTGGAGGCCAGCAGCCGCAAACAAAACCGGGAGACGATGAATTCGACTCTGGCCTGCCCGCTGATGAAGGTGCGCGACATCTTCTGTTCCGCCCGCGAGAGTCCGGGCAGCAACGCGCCAGCGCGCAGACGCGACGACTGCCACACCACGAAAACGTGGATTTGTCCGGCTCGCGGCTGACCAGTCATGGAACCTCGAAGCACGCCCACTATCGGATCACAACCGGCTTTGCGATCTTGCGCGCTTTGATGCGGGTGAGATTCACCGTGCCCGTGTGAAAACCCACCACAAAAACGCCAAGGTACTTCTCGTACTTCTCGTAGACGACTTCGCCCATCATCGCAATAGCCGCCTCGCGGTTCTTGCGCAGGCCTGCGTACCAGCATTGCAGGGTCTTGGCATAGTGAGCGCGGTCGTTACGCAGCGCGACGACTTCAAAGAGACCGTCGCAGGCCGCAAGAATCTCGGACGCGCGTGGCAGTTCGGATTCGGGAAAGATCTCTTCAACGAAGGGATTGGGATTTCCCTCGTCGTAGTTCTCGTAGACGATGCTCTGCAGGGAAAGGTTGCAGTCGGCCGTGGAGTTGTCGTGGCACCACTTGAAGAAACTCCGGTAGGCATCGGCCTTTGCGCTTTTTGACAGCCCCGCCTTCGCGAAGTGCTCGAACGCGCCGATCGACACGATGGCATCGTAGGGCGAGCAGGGTTGATGGTCACTCCAGCTTTCCAAGAGCACCGACACGTTGTCGCGCTTCGACGCCTTGACCCAATCGGTCTGCGCCTGGCTCAAAGTCAGGCCCACAGCGTTCTTGACGTTGTAATTCGTCACGGCTCGGTCGAGAAGGGCCCCCCACCCGCAGCCCACGTCGAGGAGATTGCCTTTGTCGGTCGCCTGCGCCTGCGCCAAGTGAAAATCGAGCTTTCTCAGCTGCGCTTTCTCCAGGGTGTCGCCCGCTTCCCAAAGCGCGCATGAATAGGCCATCGTCGGGTCAAGCCACAGCGCGTAGAAATCGTTACTGATGTCGTAGTGCGTTTGAATGGCCTGCGCAGACGCACCGCCTTCGGCCTGGGGAGCAGTGGCAATCGCCTCAGTCATTTGCTACCGTCCTTCCCATGACCACGATGTGCGCGGCCGCCAGCTCGATCGTAGGATGCTCGTAGAGCAGCGTGGGATCGATGTCGTATTTCAGCCAGTCCATAAGGTCGCCGCTCAGCGTGACGGCGGACGCGGAGTCCAGGCCGTATTTGCTCAGAATCGTCGTGCGGGATATCTTTTCCTTCTTCATGCCGCGCAAGTCGGCGATGTAGGAGACGAGCCATTCTTCGATTTGAGCTTGCGTGGCGTGCAGGCCGGACTGGACTGCCGGCATTTCTTGGTCGTTCATGGTTTTCCTTGGGTTAGATTGGATGAAGTGGCGACTTCTTTGCGGGCCAGAGCCTCGGCGTTGGGGTACTGCACGTCGGTGCACAAACCGAACTTGCGCAGTGCGCGGATCACGCCGAAGCCGAGATCGAGTTCCCACCACTTGTGCCCGAACTTCGCGGAGCTGGGATAGGCGTGATGGTTGTTATGCCAGCCCTCGCCCATGGTGACGAGTGCGAGCCAACCGATGTTTCGGCTGTTGTCATCGCTCGAATAGCGGCGATATCCGAATACATGGTTAAGCGAGTTCAGACCCCACGTGATCTGATGCACGAAGAAAATCCGGAACAGCCCGCCCCACAGCAGCCCTTCAATCACGCCTGCCCATCCGCCAGGCGCGATCGCTCCGATCGCCGCAGGGATCGCCAGACCCAAGAGCACCCAAAGGGTGTAGTAGCGGTTCAGCGTCGTCACGATATGATCTTGAAGGAGGTCTTTGGCAAACATCGGGACGTTGGTGATTTCGCCCTTGAGCATCCATCCGAAGTGCGCATGCCAGAGACCCTTGATCCGGCCTGCCACGCTCGTGCCGTGCATGCACGGAGAGTGGCAGTCGTCCTTCGTATCGCTGAACGCATGGTGCCGACGATGACTGGCCACCCAAAACAGCACCGGCCCCTGTGCAGCCATCATACCCAGCACAGCGAGCACTGCCTTGGTGGCAGGAGTGGGTTTGAATGCCTTGTGCGTGAACAGCCGGTGAAAGCCCACTGTGAGCCCTGCCGTCGTCAACAGGTACAGCACTACAAAAACCACCATAGATGCGGCGCTCACGCCGAACGTCAGCGCCCAGTAGACAGCGCCGACCGCACCGATCGCCGGCACAGCCATCGTCAAGAATGCGACGCGCTGCTGTGCACGCGCGAGGGCAGGATTTATAAGCAGGATTTTTTGCACGATGCCTTTCAGTTTTGGTAAATGGAGCGCCGCCTACATGGGCAGCTGTAGAAGCTTTTGCGTCACATAGAGCTGCTTGCATGCGAAGCGGCTGATTTTTCCGCTGCTGGTGCGAACTAGGCTCCCGGCTTTGACGGGGACGAAGGCGCTCACGCCGATGCCGTGACGCTGCATCACGAGGCGTGATACTTCGTCCCGCATGGCGATGAGATCCACGGCGCGAAGCGTGCGTGAGCTCACCTCCTGCACAAGCACTAATTCTTCGGTCGCATGGCCTTCCACGCTGAAGGCGGCGACGCCCTCCTGTGCGAGGAGCGGCTCTGCGATCTGCGCGGTTGCTTCGATGTCCTCGGGAAAGAAGTTCTTGCCGCGGATAACGATCAGGTCGCTCAAGCGACCGGTGATGAATAGCTCTCCGCCCAACTTGAAGCCAAGATCCCCCGTGCGAACCCCGGCCGGCGAGCCGGGTCGGAACGACCGGTCATTCTTCCCCCAATATCCACTCGCCACACTCGGACTATGGACAAGCACCTCTCCGACCTCACCTTCCCGGCACTGCTCTTCGGAGTCAACGCGCAGAATTTGAACGTGTCCGCCTTCTGCCGGCTGCCCGCAGGAAACCAACTGCCCCCTGGTCGGCGCACTGACGCCCCGCGCCGTGATGCGCGAGTCGGAAGACTCAACAATCAGAGGGGCCTCGGCTTTCGGCACAGCAGCAACAATCAACGTCGCCTCTGCCAAGCCATAGCAAGGGACAAATGCTGAGCGTCGAAACCCTGCGTGGGAGAATGTGGCGCTAAAGGCGTCCAGCGTGCTCGCCTTCACAGGCTCCGCTCCATTGAAGGCAAGCTCCCAGCAGCTAAGATCGATGTGCGGCTCGAGGGTGCCGGCCTTCGCGACACACAGGTCGTAGGCGAAGTTCGGGCCTCCGCTAGTAGTCGCCCGATACTTGTGAATGGCCTGCAGCCACCGCAGCGGACGTTGGACGAATGAGATGGGAGACAGCAGCGTCACCGGAAAGCCCGCAAACAGCGGTTGCAATATCCCGCCTACGAGGCCCATGTCGTGATAGTGAGGCAACCAGATGACGCCGGTGCTCTCGCGCGTATGCCCGAAAGCCAACTCGATCTGACGCAGGTTCGCAAACAAATTGGCGTTGCGCAGCATCACGCCTTTCGGCTTGGATGTACTGCCGGAGGTGTATTGCAGAACAGCAACGTCGGGTTCGGCGACGACTTGCGATCGAACGATCTTCGCGCAGTCGAAATTGCCGTCGGTAGTCGCAACGACGGCGCGGTATGCGTCAGGCAGCATCGCGCCGACCTGCTCAAGAAAGGCAGTCTCGGTGAAGATCGCCGCAGGCTCGCAATCCTTGATAACGTGGTCCAGCCGATGGGCAACATCATTGGACTTCGGCATGGGCAGCGGAACTGCCACCACGTTCGCCAAGAGGCACGCAAAAAAAGCCTGAATGAATTGAAGTCCTGCCGGGTACAGCAGCACCACGCGTTGCCCAGGCGGGATGTGCCGCCTGATGACGGCGGCCAGATCGTGCGCGCCGGCCGCGAGCTGCCCGTAGGTCAGGCAGAACTCCTCACGGTCGTTTGGAAGATACCGGTACCCGAGCTGGTCGGCGTCTTCACGCGCCCTCTGCTCCAAAAGCTGCGTGAAGTTCATATGAACCGTGCCTTCCGACCGGAAGCGCCGTCAGAGAATGGATGCGCGACAGGTCCGTGCACATACGTTGGCGCGTACGGCAAAGCCGTCAGGCTCAGCATCTGCGGCCTGACACAACGATGGCAAGAATGTGACGCAGATTGAAAATGGGCTGCAGTGACCTTGGCCGGCAAAATGGCCCAAGCAAATAAAGACACACTCCTCCTTCCCTCGAATCGGTACGTAGCGACATGCAGCCCATCAGCGATGGCCATCACGCGCATTTTTGTCAAATGTTCTTTTTCGTTGCGAACACAACGGGCTATCATAAATAGCCTGCAGGGTATCGAAAGGTCTCGGTAACAAACGAGTCAAATAGCGTTGAACGTTGTCGTGCAACAACGTTTTTTGAAAATCGGATTTATCCGATTGCGGCGGCAGGTTGGTTGCGACTAAAACCAATGGAAAGTTATGCTGGCTTCCGTACCGGCAAGGCGCGTGCGCTCGTGTTAAACGCATCCACCCGATGTTCACCGCCGTGGTGGCCGTCGAGCAGGCTGCGCATCACGCGGTTGTGCACGCGCCGGAACGCTTCCACATCAACCTGCGCATTCAGCTCGAAGCGGATCACAGCCTCCATCAGCAGCGCGAACAGCGCGTCGCGCTCGGAGGGCGATTCCATACCGCGCTCGATGGCTTCGGCCAGCGCGAAAATCTTCGAACGCTGCGCGTAGTGACGCTGGCAGGCCTGCAAAATTTCGTGCGTAAAACTGTCAAGCAGCCTGTCAAGCGTGGACGAATTCCGATGTTGCATTGCCCATCTCCAGAGATCATCTAAACCGTTGAACAGTCACGAAAGAACCGTGGTGTACCAGAACATACATATAGGAATACTGATCGACTCTGCCGATTGCAAATCGACGAAGGCGATCAGTGCCGGGGCGTTGTGGATAGCGCGAAGGCGCAAGGCTCTATCCCGCCTTCTGCTGCGGATAGTGTCTCTGACTCGGAAGTCCACCCGTTGCAGCGTTGCCGGAGCTGGTCCAGTTCGAGTTCAAGATTCGCCCGGGCCTCTTCCGCGACGCTGCGCAGTTGCGTCACGAGGGGCGTGCTGTCAAGGTTCGACGCCTCCATGTATTGAATGGTGGCGGCGAGCTTGACCAGCTTCGCAAACAGATCGGCGTAGTGCTGACCTATGCGCAGCGTGTCGGCGACGGTTTCTTCGAGCCGGGAAGTGCGCGGGGTGGGCCTGTGGTCTTGCGGAGGGCGTTGGGACATGATCCGGTCCTGTGTAGACGATCAGAAGCCCGCAGTGCAGTCGGGACGAGGGCACGGTGACGGCGAACGGCAACAGCGGTCAGTGCCGGGTCGTGGTGGATGGGCCGAGGCGGCAGGCGTGAAAGAATCCGCCGTGGTCGGTGTCGTGCGGGGTCGCGCCGAGCAGCCTGCGCAGCAGCTGGTTGTGGAGGCTGCGGAATGCTTCCGCATTGATCTGGGTGTTCAGTTCGAAGTGGATCGAGGTTTCACTGAGCCGCCCAAACAGCGCGGCAGATTCGTCCGCACACATCGCGCCGGCGTTCAAGGCTTCGGCCATCGCGATAAGCCGGGTGAACTGTTCATAGTGCATCCGGTGGGCAAGATTTACGCTCTCAACGAACTCATCGAGCAGGCCCGTGAGAGAGGATGAGAGGAAGTGTTCTGCGAAGGCTTCGGGAACGTCGGCAATACGACTGGGCATGCAGAGGACTCCTTCGAGTGGGGCCGCTCGCGATTCCGCCTAAGGGACGGCGGGTGAGCGAACGAATGACAGTGGCAAGTCGCGTCCAGAACGGCCTTCCGGCCCTAAGGCTACGCTGAAAAAGGTCAACGCCACTGAGCCTTCAATCGTTAGATGCGCATGAAACAACAGACCCTTGCAATGGCTGCCGATCAAGGCGCCGGATTTGAACAGTACCGTCGGCCAACGAAACGCGATGTGTTCCTCGAGACGATGGAGCGGATCGTGCCGTGGACGCAGTTGTGCGAGGTTGTCGAGCCACACTATCCGACGGGGCAAGGTGGTCGCCCGCCAGTGGGTCTGGAGCGCATGCTGCGCATGTACTTTGTGCAGCACTGGTTCAACCTGGCCGATGAAGCGTGCGAGGAAGCGCTGCTGGACAGTACCGCCTTGCGGCGATTCGTTGGGATCGATCTGGGGCGCGAGCGTGTTCCCGATGGCACGACGCTGTTGAAGTTCCGCCGGCTGCTGGAGCGCAACAAGCTCGGCGAACAGTTGTTTGCCAAGGTGGGCGAGATACTGCAAGGGCGCGGGCTGAAGGTAGGCACCGGCACCATCGTGGATGCCACCATAATTGGTGCGCCCAGTTCCACGAAAAACGCGGACAAGGCGCGAGACCCCGAAATGCATCAGACGAGGAAGGGGCAGCAGTGGTACTTCGGCATGAAGCTGCACATCGGTGTGGATAGCCAGACGGGACTGGCACACAGCGCGGTAGTGACGGCGGCGAACGTGCACGACAAGCATCCGCTGCCGACCCTGCTGCATGGCGCCGAGCGGCGTGTGTACGGTGACAGCGCCTATGCAAGCCAGAAGGAACTCATCGCCAGCAAGGCACCGCAAGCGAAGGACTTTACCAACCAGCGTGTGCGCAATCGCAGTGGCGAAGTCGATGAAACCAGACGCTCGAAAAATCGCAACAAGTCCAGGATACGTGCCCGGGTCGAGCACGTCTTTGCGGTGGTCAAGCGGCTGTGGGGCTTCGGCAAGGTGCGCTATCGCGGCCTCGCGAAGAACGCCACGCGCGCCTTTACTGCACTCGCGCTGGCCAACCTCTACATGAGCCGCACGCGGCTGATGGCACAGGTGCGCCCATGAGCGGCCAAAGTGGGTCGAGAGACCCGCTTGCAAGGCCCTTCTGGGCCACGAAACGGAACCAGTCACGTCGCTGATCTCGCATTCCGCAGTTCAGCAGCAAACCGTCGGCGAAACGGCGGCTTCTTCAGCGTAGCCCTAACGCCCGGACGCTGGCAACAATTACTGAAATACATGCGATCGCTTTCCCGTGACATCGGAAACCGGGTTGCACCGCTAAGGGCGAGCTACTCCACGGCAAGATGCGAAAGTCA
>NZ_CAJNBO010000069.1:0-10553 GCF_905221015.1 Paraburkholderia nemoris
GTCGTCATCGTGTTCAATGACCCCATCAACGGCTTCACACTTCCCGCCACGCGGTCCGCAAAAATCACCTGGCGCAATGCACGGGTGGCCGCCATCACCGCGTCCCCCATGGCTGAGGCCCAGCCTTTCGACGACGCGCTTGCCCTGCTGGAGCAACTGCAGGGCGAGTTCAGGAAAGCCGGCTGGAAGCCAGCCGGTGCGGCATCGTGGTTTGACACGACGTCCGCGGGCAGGCTCGCGCTTGGGCACGCAAGCCTGCCGGAGCTCCAGCAGGGAAACACGCTGGAACTGGCGGTGCCGCACCGGTACGCGATGCGTCTTGGCTTCCGGTGCTGGGACTACTGCAGCTTCGGGCCGAACGGGTACACCCGCTATCGCATCGAGGTCGACATCGGGTCGTCCCCCTGACGATGGGACGCGGGCGATGCGCAGACGGGCATCGCCCGCCATGAGGCCGCTCACTTCTGGGGCGCTTCAGCCGCCGCCTGCACCTTGCCGCCGGTCAACCGCTCGTGATGCTGTTTCCACTGTTCAACCAGATGGCGGCGGGATTGCGGGGCGGAGAGCAGGAATGTGTTCATTCCTGAAATGAAGTGCTGCCGGTTGTGTTCCTCCAGGTCCGAGAAAGCGAGCAGCGCCTGGTATGCCGCCGAGGTCTCTTTTTTTGCCATCTGATTTGCCACCTGAAAATCCCCCGATGAACGTATCCGTGAGCCGGCCAATGCGTCGACCACGGCCCCCCTGAATCGTGCCACTGCCAGAAGCGCCGGTGACACGGTGCACCGGGCGCATACCGCGCTGGCACCTTCGCCCATGCCGAGCGGGTGAACATCACCCCCAGCACGCCGTTGAGCACGGCACGCGTATCGGCCACCGGACGCCCGCTGTCCGGCCTGCAGCGGCGCGACACGCGCCCATTGCTCATCGCCCAGATCACGAAACGGTTCCATCGTGCACGCCCTGTTGAATTAAGCGTAACGTACAGAACGGCATCCCGCTGTGGAATAGGACCAGTCGGAAATGTCAGAAACTGTTTTTTCCTGGGCGCGAAGGCGGGGGGCTGGCTGACGCTGGCGAGCGCGTGAGGCGAGACGTTCCGGTTGCGGGCAGCGTCAGGCCTGGCCACGTGCGTCGCGACCACCCGCTCACGGCCGCTGGGGACGACCGGAAAAGGGGGGCGAAAAATGAGGGTTGCGCGGTTTCGATCCTGGAAAGGAAATCAGGGGCCGCAGACGCGACATCACCACAAGGGATGATGCTTCCGTTGCAGGAGGTGGGGGTGCCTTCGCAGCGCATCCAGGACCCGGTTGGGGCCAGGGCGGTGCGTTGCGCACGAAGCCCGATCCCTGCAGACGGTCGCCCCTGAGCCGGCCGTACAGGCCGTTCGCTGTCTCACCTGGCCTGCATCAACCCCGCGATGATCAAGACCACGGCACGCGGCAGCACGCGCACGAAAGCTCAGTCATAGCTGAGCACGACGGTGAGCGCCCTGCCGGCTGACAGCGGGTCTCCAGGTTTCGCGCCCAGCAGCAGCGTCGCGCCGTTGCTCCCCACGTGATAGCGCCCATCGGGCGCCGGCGCAACCACATGACCGCGGCCGTCGGCAAAGCGTGCTGCGGGCATGTCGGGCGCAGCGGCACCCGCGAGCGATGCGGTGGCGCCATTCACCTGCCATGAGACATCCACACCCGGGACCCCGCCTGATGGCACCCTGAACGTGACCGCCACCATTGAGGCTGAAGCGCCTGCCTGGGTCGTGACGCGCACGGAGGATGCCGGCGGGAGGACGACGCTGGACACCTCGAGCGCGGGCGCGACGATCATGCCGGTGAAGTAGATGGTGCCGCCCGTCGCAGCCCCTGCGCTGTGCAGGCCGCAAGACATCGCCGTCATGGCGAGCAGCGTATGGGTGCGCCATCCGGTACCGCGGGCCTTTGCTTTCATTTTGAACTCCTTATGAGGCACCCTGCCCACTGCCAGCCAGCGGGTCCGCGTGCTCAGGCGTGGCAACGACATGCATCAGATCAGTCTTAATAATATCTGGTATGCGCCCCCGGCAAAGGGGAACCGGACGGGAAAGGCATCCTGATTTGTACTATGTCGCGATGCTGTCCGTGCGGCAGTATTCTTCTGGGTTCTGGATGAGACGGGTCCGGAAAACGGCGTGCTACCGGGCCGCTGGCCGGCTGACGGCCGATTCGGGCACGGCGAGCGTGCCGCCGTGCCCGACGATGTCGTCGACGAGGTTGTTGTCGCCTTCGATATGGATCACCGTGTAGCCGATGAACAGGACGGCCGCCAGCGAGGCCGCGATCAGGCGGAGGAATTTCATGCAGTTCACGCTCAGTCCTCGAACATCAGCCGGGTAGGGTGAGCAAGGGCGGTACTCTGGGTGTAAAGACGGCACCCATAGCCAGCAGTCGATAGCGCAGTCGTCACACTGAGTTTCAACGCAGCATTGCGGCTGGTCGCGTAATCGACCGGCCCGTTGAGCAGCGCAACACTGCTGACGCAGCCGGCGTTGGTGGTGTCTGAAGCGAGATTGTCGTAACCGCCACCCTGGAATGAAGGACGCGCACCGATGGGTACAGGCAGCGTAACGGGCAGGACAAGATAGGTCTCGCTACCGTAGATGAATACCTCGCCGACAACCGAATTCGACCCGGCCAAATAGATCACAAACGCCTTGCGATAGCAGCGCAACAGTTCTGCTTCAGAGGGGCGCCGCATGAACGAGAACGCCGCGACACCGGGCACGATCTGCACCTGTCCCAGCGTCCCGCCGGGTTGGAAGTCGATCAGGAAACCCGCCCGCCTCGAAGGGGACGTTACTGACCGTGACGGGACCGGGTTGCGCCACGCTGGGCGGCAGATTGTTCATGCCGACGGAGATACGTCCGAGCGCCGAACCCGTTCACGACAGCGTGTATGACCCGCCTGCCACCGATGCCGGGTCGATGAGCTGCCGCAGCGGTGTCGACCCCGTGATGGTGACTGTTTCCCGCGGGTCTTGCGCGGACTGCACGGACTGCACGGACTGCACAAAGGTATAGGTTTTACGGACCTGTTCCTCATAGCGGTTAAAAAGATTTCTTGAGCCGAATGGGAGTTGCCGATAGGCGCCGCTGAGAGATAGTTCCGTGCGTAATTCGCGGAAGCTGGACACGCGTTTCGCGTAAAGGTGGACAGCAGATTCTCGGGCATGCGTCGCTGCTGACCACGTCGATCTACGCGCGTGCCGGCGAGCAACGCATGCTGGAAGCCGCCGCCCGGTGTTTACGCCCATGATGCACCTGCCGCGGCCAATGACGGGGGCGCGGGAAGCTCCACGGACGCCGGATCCATCGACCAGGTGGGCCGTGCGCCTGAGCACGCCGTAACGGCGTAACCGGGTCACGCCAACGTCTACGCGCTGCGCCCCGGCGCACAGCGGGCGATCGCGCCGGCTATACCGGCCGGCGAGAAGATCGCGACCATCATGTTGTGCGCATCATGGTGGAAAACAACAGAAAATTCGTGCGCGGCAAAAAGCGCGCACGCGAAAATATCGAACGCTGGTGCCTGGCGGAATATCACGCGAAGCGACTGCCGACCGACGAGCACGAGCTGCAGGTTCCCGACACTACACGACCGATGACGAACTCGACAGCATCATGGACGAGCTGCTCGGCGATATTGCGGTGGAAGCCGACGACCGGCACTGTTTTACCGAGTGTGATGCCTGTGGTGGGTTGCGATCGATCATGGTGAGCGGACCGGGCCATCGACAACAGGATCCGCAGTGCCATCTTTTGGTAGCATCCATCTGGAAAGCTCATCTGATTGACCGCTGGGTAGTTTCTCGTCTGGTACAGCGGAGGACTTAACCGAATTGCCCGATGAAGCGCGTGTGTGATTCGCCTAGGGGCCGCCCCAGACAGTTCGGGCAGATCGATGACCGGGACCGTTGCAAGCGTCGGATAACAGCGACGCGCGAAACGGGCATAGCTGCGGATGGCGCCGGCATGCCCGAAGGCGAACCGCCGAATCGGCGTGAGCGGAGCGGCCGGATTCGCAATCGCTTTATTTTTTAACCCTTTCACCAGAATCCATCATGTTCGCCACCGATCTTTTTAGCGGCGAAAACGGGATTGTTTGCATCAGCGGCGCCAGTCGCGGCCTCGGCAAAGGTCTGGCCATCATGTTTGCCGAGCGGGGCGCTCATGTTGTGGTTGCGCCCTGGGATCAGGCTGAACTCGTCGTTGCCCAGACAGAACTGGCCGCCAAGGGATTGAAGATGGAAACCGTTGCCTCCGACGTTTCGGATCCGCGCGCGTGCGAACAACTCGTCGTTCACACCGTGAACCTGTTCGGACGCATCGACACCATGATCTGCAATGTCGGCATCGACACGATAAAGGCGGCTGAAGATTATGAAAACGGTGAGTGGGACCGGATTCTCGATGTCAACCTGAAGGGCGCCTATTTCTGCGCCAGGTATGCGGGCCGTGCGATGCTCGCTGAGGGCAAGGGCAGCATCATCATCGGCGTCGCCAATCGCCGGCAGCTCCGGCATTCCAGGGCTTACGCCCTACGCGGCATCGACCAGCTCGTGAGAACGAAGGGAGTCGAATGGGCACAAAGAGGTGTAAGGGTGAATGCGGTTGCTCCGGGCTACATCAACAATTTCATGGACGGCGTGGACACTACATCCCCCTCGCCCTATCAGCAGCGAGCGATGACACGCACATCGATGGGACGGCGCGGTGAAATCGCCGAATTCGGGGGCTACATCTTTCTGGCGATTGCCGCGTCGTCATACATGACTGAAAAAATCCTTTACGTCGATGGTGGATGCCACGCTGGATAAAACGCTGGCAATAGGCATTGGTCCAGTGTTCTGAGTTTAAAAATTCATTGAATTATGGTTGCCATGTAGTAAGACTGCCCACCAGTCTTGTCGCTGTCCCACGCTGCCCACGCCCCTTGAACCTCCGCTTTCTCGGCATCCTTTCTAATGCGCCCTTTCGGCATCATCACATAGCAGTCTTGCCACGTTGGTAACGGGTCATCATCCGGGTCGTCAGTGATGCAATCCGGACTGGGTATATCGACGTATGTGTGCCCAAACTGCGTTCGACGGATCGTTGCACGCCACGAACACCACCGCTGGCCGTTCACGGAAACCGGCTCGCCTCCTTCGGGACGGGGTTTGTCAAGACATCCGCAGGACGGTCAGTGCAGAGTCGCCGGCATCGGTTTTCAACATTCGGTTCATGATGGGTTTGAATTTCCTGAGGGCGGCGTAGCAGTAAGTCTCGACGGTGGATCACGCTTCTATGAGCGGATTGGTTGCCGCATTACAGAGGTCCGTCTCATAAGTCTGTCGCTTCCTTGCTACGCAAGTCAGCTGATGCTGTTGCCGAACGCGGACGCGGGGGCGCTCGAATACCGGGCTGCACCGCCCTCAGGAAACTCTTTGATGGCTGTAAGCCTGCTGAGTAGTGATGTCCTCCTTTCACTCCGGTAGCGTGCGGTGTGGCGTGGCCATGCTCATGCCCAACCGCCCAATGTCCCTGATGAAGTCGACCAGTCCGCAGGCGATAGCGATGATTGCAACATGTGCGTTCTTGCCTTTGGCCACAAGTTTGCGGAATCGTCCGCACAACCGCAATTGCGCATTCCATGCCCGGTCGATGATCGGTTTCGGTAGCGCGTGTCCAGTTGCGGAATTTCCGCTGCTGCGGTGAAGTCTTCACGCGCAGCGCCGACCGTTTTTCATCTGTCTTTTTTTGACAATTACGCGTCATCTTGCCGTTCCACGGTCACGTTCCGGCTCGAAGAACCTTTTCGGTCAGGCACGTGCGCAGCCGCGCGCGATAGATTAGAACGCTGCAACGGTTTGCGCTCAACTGCAGCTCGGCGCAAATCTCGGCGATGTCGAGATTCAGAAATTCCCGCATCATGAATACGCGCCCGATATGTTCGGTTAGCTGATCAAGGCAGATCTCGAACAACTGCCAGAACCGCTGTTGCTGCAACGCCGCTTCGGGCGACGGCCACTGATACGGTTTCCCGTGCACCGTCCAGTGCCCGTTGTCCCTGAACAGTTCGCGGTCGAGCAGCATTTCGCCGTCGAATTCCGCTCCGAGCGATGACAGGTTCACCGTGCGCTGTCGTGCACGCAGCGTGTCGACCAGCTTGTGCCGCAGGATGCCGAACACCCAGGTTTTATGCTCCGACTGGCCGGCGAACTGGTCGGCCTGTGCCCACGCGGCGGTGAGTGCTTCCTGGACAGCGTCTTCAGCCGCCGCCGCATCGCGTAGCTGCAGGCGGGCGAAGCGCAGCAGATCGCCCCCCAACCGCACGAGATAGAGGAGATCATCGGGTGATGGTTGACGCAAAGCAGCTCACCGAAGCGGTTTCACAGATGATGTCGGAACAGGAAATCCCGTGTTCCGCCGCCCGATTGCCAGTCAGACATTGGCGTTCTCAGCACGCAGACGAAGCCTCGATTTTTGACATTCCCTGCGGGGCCGTGACGATGGCCTTTGCGCAGTCTCCTTCCTTCAGTTCGACATTGCTATTGATTTTCAGGACCTGACGATCGGCGGTTGTGAGCTCGTATTCGTAGATGTTTTGTGTCTTTGGCGGATGACTGAACTGGCTCGTCAGATCGAGCCCCAGACCGATGCCGCCGAACCCACCACCGCCACCGCTGATGGCGCCCCCGCCCATGCCCGCGGTGACGGGCGCGGGCGATGGCTGGTCGACGCTGGCGAGCAGCTTCTTGCCGGTGATGCGACCCGTCTCTATCCACGAATCGGATGACATCCGCTGGCTTGCCGGTCCGGCACAGCCAGACAGTCCCAGAAAAATCGCGGAGATCGCGAGGACGGCATTGGGAAAACTGTTTTTCGTTGGCATCACAAAATCTTGCTGTAATGAAAGGAGTACGTGGTATTTCCCGCCCCACGCGGCGAGTACTGCTCCTGACGAGGTTACCGCCTGTCAGGGTGGCAACCAATACAGCATGGCGCCGGCCAACAGAGCGATTGCCGGGCGTGCACTGAGCCGTGCCCAGTCAGTCACCATCCGCATGCAACAACAACAGCCAGGTACGGCGGCACGCGAGCGGCGTGCTACGCCGATAGTCCGTGGTGAACAGCGATGTCGACCGGGAACGCGGAACCTTAACGCGCCATTTGATCGTCGTGATTCCCGTTGGCCATCTGATCATGGTGCATCCGGTCATCACGGGCATCGCGGTGCATGCGCTCGCGTTCATGCACGCGATGCTGAGCGGCTGCGCGATGCGCATCGGCTTCGTGATGATCGTAATCCTGCGCGAACGTGCTACCGGCAAGCGTGAGGGAAAGGAAAGCAAGCGCGACAAGTTTCGATTTCATTCGTGTTATCTCCGTAGATTTGGGAAGGATGTCCATGAACATCCTTCCGGTTAACGACATACGGAGGACGATCGCTGACAGGTTTCAGAAAATTTACAATCCTCAACAATTACAAAATCAGTTAAACAGCAGAAGGAGCGGCGTTCACCGTCCCTTTCCCCGGACGCGGTGTGCGATTTCCGCGCGAGCGGCTCCCAAGTCCGTTGTTTCCGCACAGGGGGCGGTGCGCCAGTTAATGATTTCCCGCCCTACGCCAATGACCATCCCACGCCGGCGCCCGAGTGTCATACGGCACGATGGAAGATGTGTTGTCATGCCTGGTGCTGGACACGGCATGCTGGCACGACGCATTTCTCGGCAGGTGATTTTCCCCCTGATATATCGGGAATTGTCCTGCATAACTAAAGATCAGATCCGTGTGACGCCGGTTCCGTACCTTCTTTCGGGCTGTTTGTTTGCGCGGTTGCCTGACGGGAGCGGTGTGAATCGAGAAGTTCACGCACCGTTCTGAGAGAGGCCGGAGGTGAAATTCCTCCGGCCTACTGAGCACAACCTCCACTGTGTGCTTGATGTGACCTTTGGCGAAGACCAGTGCCGTGTGCGCGTGGGCAACGTCGCGCAGAACTTCGCGATCCTGCGCCGTATCGCGCTGGATCTGGTCAAACGCGACACGAAAACCAAGGTCGGACTCAAAAAACCGCCGACTCAAGGCCGCTATCCGGCCGAGATTCTTGGTTGGTAAGGCCCTTCATGCAATCGAGCCTAGCCACCCAAAGCGATGATATTAAGACGGGTCTCAGTTTAATTTCGGTGTATTAGGCCGAGTCTTACATTCCTGTTGCGGCAAGCAATTTAAAGTTCAGTTATGCGCTCATTGAGCGTAACTTGGCTGCCTCGAAAAAGGACTACCAGATGTTCCGGTGACTTAGTCGATTGGCGTCTGTCACCTCTATCTGGATTCTAGATCACATTATGAATAAGTCTTATCGCGTTGTATGGAATGCCTCCACCGGGACGTGGAGCGCTGCATCGGAATTCGCTAAGGGGCGTAAAAAGTCGTCGTCGCGGCGCATTCTGAGCGCTTTGCTGGCGCTGGGCGTTGCAGCGGGTGGGCTGGTCTTTGCCGACAGTGCCTCCGCCCAAGTCACCGCCACCAACCCTGCGGGTACCGTTAGTAACATCTGCGACATCGCCATCGGAAACAATTCATCGACGGTGGGATCGCCGGTTGGGGCCTGCGCCACGGCGATCGGCAACTCTGCGACCGCGACCGGGGTCTTTTCGAACGCGATCGGCTACTCCGCCCAGGCGGGCGGCGACTATTCGAGCGCGATCGGCCCCCTAGCAGTCGCGAGCGGTATCGAGTCGAACGCGATCGGCTTCCAAGCAGTCGCGAGCGGGCAGTATTCGAACGCGTTCGGAACCCAAGCAGTCGCGGGCGGGATGTATTCGAGCGCGATCGGCACCCAAGCAGTCGCGAGCGGGATGTTTTCGAGCGCGATCGGCCCCCTAGCAGTCGCGACGGCGGGGTACTCCGTGGCACTGGGCTCGTTTTCGACGACCACGGCTGATCTGACGGCAGCGGGCTACAACCCGGGCAGCGCTACGCTGTCGGGCACGGCGTCGGTGGAAAACGGTGAGGTCTCGGTGGGTTCGGCCGGTGCGGAGCGTCGCATCACGAACGTCGCCGCCGGTTCGGCGGCGACGGACGCGGTGAACGTGAGCCAGTTGCAATCGGAAGACGCGAAGGTCAACCAGAGCGGCTCGACTGCGGCGGCGGCGTTGGGTGGTGGCTCGACCTACGACGCGACGACCGGTGCAATCAGCGCGCCGTCGTACACGATCGGCGGCAGCACGTTCACCAACGTGGGCGGAGCCCTGACCAACATTGATGGCCGGGTGACGCAGAACACGACGGACATCAGCACGATCAACAACTCGCTGACGACCATCAACGGCACGCTGGCTGACGCGGTGCAGTACGACTCGCCGGCTCACGACAGCGTGACGCTGGGTAACGCGGGCACGCAGGTGACGGTGACCAATGTGGCAGCGGGCGCACTGAGCGCGACCAGCACCGACGCTATTAACGGCAGCCAGCTGTATGGCGTGAGCAGTTCGGTCGCGAGCGCTCTGGGTGGCGGCTCGACGGTGAATGCGGACGGCACGGTCAGTGTGCCGAGCTATACCGTGGGCGGCACGACGGTCACCAGCGTGGGCGCTGCGGTCACCAACATTGACGACCGTGTGACGCAGAACACGACCAATATCGCGCAGAACACCTCGGACATCACGAACCTGACGACCAGCCTCAACGATGGTACGACAGGTCTGGTGCAGCAGGACGCGACCACCCGGAACATCACGGTGGCGAAGGACACGGACGGCACGGTGGTGGACTTCGCCGGCACGGCGGGTTCCCGGGTGCTGACGGGCGTGGCTGCGGGTGCGGTGAACGCGACGAGCGTGGATGCCATTAACGGCGGCCAGCTGTATGGCGCGAGCAGCTCGGTGGCGAGCGCCCTGGGTGGCGGCTCGACGGTGAATGCGGACGGCACGGTCAGTGTGCCGAGCTATACCGTGGGCGGCACGACGGTCACCAGCGTGGGCGCTGCGGTCACCAACATTGACGACCGTGTGACGCAGAACACGACCAATATCGCGCAGAACACCTCGGACATCACGAACCTGACGACCAGCCTCAACGATGGTACGACAGGTCTGGTGCAGCAGGACGCGACCACCCGGAACATCACGGTGGCGAAGGACACGGACGGCACGGTGGTGGACTTCGCCGGCACGGCGGGTTCCCGGGTGCTGACGGGCGTGGCTGCGGGTGCGGTGAACGCGACGAGCGTGGATGCCATTAACGGCGGCCAGCTGTATGGCGCGAGCAGCTCGGTGGCGAGCGCCCTGGGTGGCGGCTCGACGGTGAATGCGGACGGCACGGTCAGTGTGCCGAGCTATACCGTGGGCGGCACGACGGTCACCAGCGTGGGCGCTGCGGTCACCAACCTCGACGGCCGCGTGACGCAGAACACGACCAATATCGCTCAGAACACGACGGACATCACGAACGTGCAGAACCAGCTGTCCAGCGGCTCGATCGGTCTGGTGCAGCAGTCGGCTGCGGGCCAGAACCTGACCGTCGGCGCAAGCACGGAC
>NZ_CAJNBO010000070.1:0-8126 GCF_905221015.1 Paraburkholderia nemoris
GCGCGGTGTTCAACCACGGTCTTCTTTGTCGTCCCATCGTGCTCCACTCTCCATTTCCGTATTGGAACAGAGGTGTTGCATCGACCGGTTGAATCCGCCGCCGCTTTCTTTTGCCTACCTTTCTTTGCGGCGGCAAAGAAAAGTAGGTGCCCCCCCGCACAGGGGGAACACTAATAAACCACTAACAATTCAAGGAAAGGCCAAAGCCCGAAGAACACAGACAATAAGCGCCGCGCAGTCAACCAACTCAATGAAAGGCCAACACCCCAGGAACACGGCCAAATGCCGCCGCAAAAGGCAAAAAAGAACCTTAAAGCCTCTGCCCAACAGCAAGCAAAAAAATCCTCCGCCACTGCTTAGCCTGCCGCTCGCCCAGCATGGGCAAAACCCAAACCTGATGCTTAGGGTCTTTGACCATCAAAGCAACCTGCCATAGACCATCATGGCACCGCACCTCAGCCCCAAGCAGATCAGCAAAAATATAAGCCCCCAGCTCGCCGCCAAGGCGAACCTCACAAAACCGCTTACCAGCAGCGAGCCGCACCGCCCCCCAGGTGCCATTAAGTTCGTGAGTCCAATCACCATCACGAACATTAGGAGCGACCTCCTTCCGCCGCCGCCACCAATAAACCACCGCAGCAATCAAAAGCAACCCAACAAAAACCGCAACCCCAACAGCAACACCCAACCCAAAAGCCGCCTGCAAGGCATAAAACGCCCGCACAGCGCCATACACCAGCGCGATCAGCGCAATGAGTACAACAATAATCGGCATCGCAAGCTCACCCGGCAAAAAACTCAGGCTAGCACGAGCAACGCCCGAGGCCTCATGGCAACAAAACCATTACGCAAACCGCGCCGCCGCGCAAATCCCAACAGTTACGGCTGCTTATGCGCAGCCGCCCAATCCTTCACCGCCTTCAGTGTGTTCTCGACGTGCTTCTCCGGCGACAAACTCGTGTACTCGTAAATAATCTTGCCGTCCGGCGCAATCACGTACGACACACGATTGGCCATCGAGCTATGCATCGGCAAGCCGGCATCATAAGCGCCGATCACCTTCGAATCGGCATCGGCCGCCACCGGGAATTTGCTGCGGCATTCGCTCACCGAAAACTTCGTCAAGGTGTCGATGTTGTCGTGCGATACGCCAATCACCGTCGCGCCATATTTCTTGTACTCGTCAACCGCTTCGGCAAACTCGTGGGCTTCGATCGTGCAGCCCTTCGTGAAGGCCGCCGGATAGAAATACAGCACCACCGGCCCCTTCTTCAATTCGTCGGCAAGCGAATACGAGTAGGTCTTGCCGCCCAGCGAAGCCTCGGTGGTAAACGGCGGCGCGGCATCGCCCGGCTTGAGCGTGGCTGAAGCCGTCAGCGAATGCATTGCGAATCCCACCGACAAGACAGCCGCCAGCGTCATCGGAATGAATTTTCTCTTCATCTGCAGTCCCCTCGAAACGTTAATGCACGCAGTCAGTGCAATAAGCCGAAGGTCACGGCGTTCAGCCGAACCTCGGCAACCTCAATACGCTATTGAAACACGTACAGACAAGGTACGTCAGAACCTGCTTGAAGGATGCATCAGGCGGCTTCTTCGATATGCGCGCCGAACCATGCCGCAGCGGACAGGTTTAGCTCCGCCAGCACCTCGGGCGTCAGCGCCGCGAAGCCGGGCGGCGCATCGGGTCCGGCTGCGATCTGAGCGGCATCGGCGCCCTCGCCGGCCGCTTCGGCAATCCGCAGCAAGGTACCGAGCGCGCCGCCGCGCGTGACGATCGCTTCGCGAATCTGCGGAGCAAGGCCGAGCTTCTCGAGAACCGCCGCCGGCGTACTGCCAAGCACCACGTGGACCAGAGAAAAAATGCCGGTCATGAAAGCGGCGTCGGCAAAATCGTCATCGGCCGGGCGCAGCCAGCCCGCAGCCAATTCCATGAAGCGCGAGCGTGTGCCGGCCAGTTGCACCAGCGGGTCGGCGCGCCACGGCAGATCGCCGCTGTCCGCGTACAGCAACAGTTGCGCCCAGCGCGCAATCTGCCGTGTGCCGGTGGCGATGATGGCCTCACGCAGCGAGGCAATATTGCGCCCCAGCCCGAATGCGCTCGAATTAACGAGGCGCAGCAGTTGCACCACCACGCTCGGGTTCTGCTTGAGCTCCGCTTCGAGCTCCACAATCCCAGCATCGCGCGACAACAGCGCCAGCAAACGCAGCAAACCAGGGCGCGGCGAGCGGTTGCGCGGCGCGGCCAGCACCTGCGGCCGCGCGAAGAAGTAGCCCTGGAACAGGTCGAAGCCGAGCTCGCGAGCCAGCAAAAAGTCTTCGCGCGTCTCGACCTTCTCGGCGATCAGTGTTTTGCCATGGCTGCGGACGGTCGACGCCAGTTTGGCCAGCGCGGACCGCTCGGCCAGCAGAAAGTCGATCTTGACGATGTCGGCGTGCGGCAGCGCGGCGAGCAGCTCGTCCGACAGCTCGCTGACGTCGTCGAGCGCCACCTGGAAGCCGGCGCGGCGCAATTCGGTCAGCCGGCGGGCCAGATGCGCATCGAACTTGACGGTTTCAAGGATCTCGAGCACGAAGCGCTCAGGCGGCATCAGATGAACGATGTCGTTAAAGAGCAGCGCACGGTCGATATTGACGAAGCCGCGGTGCTGGCCCAGCACGGCCGCCACGCCGATTCCGCCGATCGCGCGAGCCACGACCTGCGCCGTCGCCTGGGCGTCGTCACTGACCTCGGCATAGTTATGCGCACCGGATCGAAACAATAATTCGTAAGCATTGAGCGCGCCGTCACGATCGAGAATCGGCTGGCGGCCCAGATAAACGAACTGTGCTCCGGACGCCGGGTCGGCGTCTTCGGCACATTGTTCAAGCACCTCGATGTGCCGGGGGGTGGCCCTGACAAAGTGACGTTCAGACATGGATCATCGGTGCAAGTGTTCGGGAAGCTACGCAGCGAGGTCATCGCCGGCGCTGCACAGCAGGTTTGACGTATTAACGGAAACGAAGCCAGTTCACTTTAACTGAATCGCCCTCGCGACGCCGCCTGGCCCTGCCGCCACTTCCTTACCATTTGTTTTTTGCAGCAGGCGCTAAAGATTTTCCGCCAGGGGTCGTTATCTTGTTCTGATGGGGCGGCCTGATACCTCTCAACCGCCCGAATACGGCGGGCAGTAAGCCGCCCCGCCTGCAGACGAACACAGGTTGCCAGCGACAAACATGGAAGCGAACAGGATCACCGCGCCCCGCCGGGGCTCCTTGCGCACGGTCATCGACCGGTTTCGTGCGTTCGGCCGGCATGCCCCCGGCAAACCGCAAGCCGGCGTCAGCCGCGCTGCGCAACTGGAACAGGTGGTCGGTGCCGTCGACCTGCTGGCGCACATCGATGAGAGCCTGCGCTTCCTTTATGTTTCCGACGCGAGCCTGCGCTTCATCGGTTATCACCGCGAGTATCTCGAGACCATCACGCTGCACGATCTCGTGGCGCCGGCCGACGTGCCGCGCCTCGATGCGCTGCTGACGCGCGCCACCGCCACGGGCAACGTCGAAAAGGCCACGCTCGGCCTCATCAAGTCACTGACCTACCCGATCACCGTCGAACTGCGCGTGGTACGCAGCCTGCATGACGGCGTTGAAGGCTATGCGATCGCCGGCTTCGACGTATCCGCCTGGCGCGCCACGGAGGAACGCCTGACCCAGGCGCTGCATCTGGACCGCCTGACCAACCTGGCCAATCAGCCGGCGCTGATCCCCGCGCTGCTCGACGCACAGCAGCAGGCCGACGCCCACGGCACGCCGGCCGCGCTACTGCTGCTCGACCTCGACGACTATCAGCGCGTGAACCGCGCGCTCGGTTACGATGCCGGCGACGAGATGTTGCGCGACACGGCGCGGCGCCTATTGAACATGACGAGCCCGAACGAGACGGTGGCGCGTGTCGCCAGCGACGAATTCGCGATCCTCGTGAAGCCTGCCGCGAGCCGCACCGACGCTGCCGCCGCGGCCGAAGCGCTGGCCCGTCGCCTGCTGACCGCGATCCAGCAACCGTATGTCTTCAACGGCCAGCAGGTGCACTTGTCGGCAAGCATCGGCATTGCACTCTACCCCGACGTGCGCCACGCCAACGACGACGCCGCCCACGACACTCACCTGCTGCGCTGGGCCGACCACGCCTTGCTGCAAGCCAAAGCGGCCGGCGGCAACACGCTCGCCTTCTATGTACCGGACGACAACCCTGCCGACGCCGAGCGCCTGAAGCTGGAAGCCGATCTCTACGACGGCGTGCGCAATGGCGAGTTCTCGCTGCACTTCCAGCCGATCACGAGCAGCCGCACGCACGGCGTGGTCGGCGTCGAAGCGCTGATCCGCTGGTCGCATCCCGTGCACGGGCTCGTGCCCCCTTCGATGTTCATTCCGCTCGCGGAATCGATCGGTCTGATCAACTTCCTCGGCAACTGGGTGTTGAAGGTCGCCTGCATGCAGCTGATCCAGTGGGACGCGCGGGGCATCTCGTTGCAATACGTCGCCGTCAACGTGTCGCCGCAGCAGTTCCGCGATCCGCGTTTCAAGGACAGCGTGCGCGAAGCGATCGAGTTGACGGGCATCGATCCGCGCCGCCTCGTGTTCGAGATCACCGAAAGCCTGCTGATGCACGACCCGGCGCATGCCAAGGGTTTGCTCGAAGAACTGACGGCGATGGGGATCCGCTTTGCCGTCGACGATTTCGGCACCGGCTATTCGAGTCTGGCTTACCTGCAACGATTCCCTCTGGCCAAGCTCAAGATCGACCGGAGTTTTGTCGAGAATCTGCTAACCTCGCGGAACGATCAGGCGATCGTTAGCGCAGTCGTCGGGCTTGCACAAACGCTCGATCTCGAACTGGTTGCCGAGGGCGTCGAAACTGAAGCGCAACGCAGCCTGCTCACCGAGATGGGATGCGACCACATTCAGGGATGGCTCGTCTGCAAGGCGTTGCCCTCCGACGAACTTGCACAACGTTTCGAAGCGCGCACGCTTCATTTGCACACCGCATAATGACGCGGGCAAACTTCGTGCGCTGCGGAAGATGCCGGCCTCGTGCCGGTGTGGCACTCATTGGAACATGTATGGCTTTGGCGGGACTCACATGGTAAAGGCGGCGGTGCTCGACCGGCTCTGGACGCGAATGAGCGAGCGCGGCGATTTCCCCATGCTGTCGCAGTCGTTGCGCACCACCATGGCGGCGATGAACAACGACGACCTCGACTTCACCGGCCTCGTGCAGGTCGTGTTGTCGGATTTCGCGTTGACGCAAAAAGTGCTGCGGCTGGCCAACTCGGCCATGTACATGGCGTTCGGCGGCAATATCACCACCGTGTCGCGCGCGCTGATGGTGCTCGGCATGGACGCGGTCGGCCATCTGGTGGTCGGCCTGAAAATCGTCGATCACTTTCATCACAGCGCGCCGCGCCGTATCGACGCGAAACTCGAATTGAACCGCACGCTGCTGTCGGGCTGCGTCGCGCGCAAGCTCACTGAGCGCGGTGATCTGCGCGCCGGCGAAGAAGCCGTGGTCTGCACGCTGATGCGACAGATCGGCAAGCTGCTAGTGGTGTTCTATCTCGACGCGGAATGGGATCAGATCCGCCGGCATATCGACGACGGCACCCTCGAAGCCGATGCCTGCGTGCTGGTGCTCGGCGTCACGTTCGACGAAATCGGCGCCGAAGCCGCGGTCCGCTGGCGCCTGCCGGACATGATCCGCTCCGGCATGGGCGAGTTCGATCCGCTGGACGTCGAGCAGCCGCGCCAGGTGCAGTGGCTGCGCGCCATCACCAATTATTCGACGGCGGTCGCCGACGTGCTGACCCAGCAGAACATGCCGGACTGGGAGCGCGAAGAACGCATCGCCGAACTGGCCCAGGAATACAGCCACGCACTGAATACCGATCCGGACGTGCTGCAGGGAATGAGCATCGCGCTCGCTCGTGAAGAAGGCGGCGACGGCGTGATGCGCGAGATTGTGGAACTGCGCGCCAATGCGGACGCGATCGCGCGCGAAGCGCTCAATCCGGAAGCACGCATCGCGGCGGGAGTGGGCGATCTGCGCGGCCTGCCCGACGGCAGCCCGCTCGCGCCGGCCCTCGCGCTGGCCGCGGAAACCGTGCTGGCGGCGCTCGGCTTTGCGCGCACGGTGGTATTCGTCAAGCACAGCAACGGCACTTTCAAGGCGCGCCTTGGGCTCGGTCCAAAGATCGACGCGGCGCTGCCGAAGCTATCGTTCAACACCGCGTTCGAACCCGATGTGTTTCATCTCGCGATCGCGAACTCGGTCGGCATTTTCATCGAGAACGCACGCGACCCGAAGATGGTCGCGCGATTGCCGGAATGGTTCCGCCGTTCGTTCGACGACGCCCGTGCCTTCGTGCTGCTACCGGTAGTCGACGACACCGATCAGACGGTGGCGCTGCTATATGGCGACTGGTCTCATACGCAGGAGCCACGCCGAATATCCCAGAAGGAAATGAGCGCGTTGAATGAGTTAGCCAAGGAGTTAGGACGTTTTTTTGGCCTGGGGCAGATGCAGGAAATGGAGATGATGTGAAGACGTGGCGTGATCGTTGATCACGGTGCTTCACTCTCACCGGTTTTGTATTTGCCCTAAATCAAGTTTGCCGAGACTCGCCGCCAGACTCAGGCGAGCAACGAACCAGTCGGATTGGGTTGCGATGCGTTGGTGGTTAGCGGCGATCAGCGCGTCTTGCGCGTGCAGCAGTTCGATAATGCCTGCCACCCCAGCTTTGTAGCGCGCCTGCGCCGCTTCGAAAGCCAAGCCCGCGTTTTCCTGCAAGGCTTGCGCCTGGAGCATGGTCTGCGCACCCGCCCGCACCGCCTCGTAACTTTTCCAGACATTCAACGCAACCTGCTGCTCGGTTTCGGCGACGTTCGCCTGCTGAAGTTCAGCTTGCGCCCTTGCCTCGCGAATCCGGTAAGTCGATCCGAAACCCTCGAAGAATGGGATCGTGACCCGGATACCGACGTAACTGCTGCGCGACGTCGAAGTTCCTCCGCCTGCATTGCCGATCGTAGCCGCGGGCCGGTTACTGCCCGACATTTTTTCCAGTACGGTAAGGCGACCGATCCAGTCGGCGTCGCTGGCATAGCCGGTAATGGTCCGTTTACCTGCATCCTTCAGCAATTGTGACGTCGTCATACTCGACGTTGCCGCCCAGGCCTTCAGCAACGGCTCGATCAGCGCCTGTTGCGAGGCCGCCGATTTTGCCTGCGTGATCTGGTCGAGCAGTGTGCGCAATGCGGCGCCTTCGGGTGTATCCAGGCTAGCGGCCTGCCACAGATCTCGCACATTACCTGCGCCTTGTACGTATGGCATTGCGATGACGTCGTCACGCAGCGGGATGGCCGTGTCGAACCGCTGGTGCAGCGTGTCCTGGCCGAACCAGATTTCCTGCATGTCCCGCTCGACGGGAACACCATCTACCATTTGCACGAACGAGCCGGAACCTCGCACCATGTTGCCGTTTTCAAGCGTGCGAATGGTGGCGTCTTTACTCAGATTGATCGAGACAATGCCGAGTTCGTCAAGGCTGAGCAGTTCACCAGATTGTGAAGTGCCGTCGCCGTTGGCATCACGCCAGATTCTCAGCGACGACCAGATGGCGTCGTTGCGGTCGATGACGCCGTCTCTGTTCAGGTCGAACTCGCGGAGAGCGTCGAAGCCGTTCGCGGCAAGCGTGCCGTTTGCGAGCGGGGTGAAATTACTGAACAGTTCTGCGCCAGAGTCAATCGTTCCGTTGTGGTTACGGTCGAGGACGAGGAAACCGTCACCCGTGCTGATCCAGCCGGTATGCGTACGGCTGCCGCTGCCATCGAAATCGAAGTAGGCGTTGGAATTGTCTGGGTTAGTCGTGTGGATACCGTCGCCGTCGATGTCCAGGATGAGGGGATCGACAAGATTCAATGACTGCGAGAGCCATTTAAAAAAATCGTGAATATTGCGGCCAAGATCGAACGGGAGACCCCTGACCTTGCCCCCGAAAAACGAATCTCTTGCTGAGTGTGTAAACTCAAGCAAGGAGAAGAAACGATGACGGTCAAGGCAAAGCGGGCGCAGTACACGCTCGAATTCAAAC
>NZ_CAJNBO010000071.1:0-6875 GCF_905221015.1 Paraburkholderia nemoris
GCTGCAGGCACGCGCTTCGCTGGACGAAACGGCACGCGAGGCACTGGCAGGACTGCCGCAGGCCACGGTGGGTTTCAACTATCTGGGCCAGTTCGACGCAAGCCTGCCGGAGTCGGCACGCTTCGCGTTCGCAGAAGAGCGGGGCGGCGACTCGGTACAGGCGGGTCTCAACGACGCGCAGGCGAAAGCGCTGCAACTCGACGCACTGGTAGCAGACGGTGAACTGCAGGTGAACTGGCGCTACCGTACGGACCGGCTCACGCAACAGGACATCGAATCATGTGCAGCACGTTTCACGCAGCAACTGCATGACATGATCGACGCAGCACAACGTCCGGCGACGCGCCTCTACGCATCGGATTTCCCACTCGCGCGACTCTCACAGTCAGCGCTCGACGCATTGAAGCTAGACCCGGTGTCAATCGTCGATATCTATCCGGCCACGCAAGCGCAGCAGGGCCTACTGCTGCACACACAACTCGGTGCGAGCTCAGGCATCTACGTGAATCAGCTGCGGCTGACGTTGCGTGGCCCGCTTGATGTCGCTGCATTGCGCGACGCCTGGCGCGTCGCCGCCGCACGGCACGAAATCCTGCGCACGGCCTTCGTCGTTTCACCGGAAGCGGACATGCTGCAGGTCGTGCATCGCGAAGTCGAGGTGCCGTTCGCCGAACACGACTGGTCCTCGCTCGATCCCGTTACGTACGACAACAAACTCGCTGCCTGGCGCGAGGCGGACGTGGCGCGTGGTTTCGATATCGAAGCACCGCCGTTGATGCGCATTGCGCTCGTCCGTCGTCCGGACGGCGCGCATGATCTGATCCGCACGCATCATCATGCGTTGGTCGATGGCTGGAGCGGTGCGCGCCTGCTGGGCGAGATCGTCGACGAATATCGCGCACGTCTGCAGGGTTTGTCATCGGCACGTCCCGCACCCGCGCGTTATCGCAACTACCTCGAGTGGCTCGCATCGGCAAACCGCGAGAGCGAGTCGCACGCATGGTGGCAGGAGCGAATCGGGTTGCTCGACGAACCCGCGCTGCTCACCGCGAGTCTCGGTGCACCCGTCTTTGCAGCCGGCGAACAACCGTCCTCCGACGCGATCAGCACCAGCGAAATGACATTCGACGCAGACCTGAGCGACCGGCTGCGTGCCACCGCGCAACGCTACCGCGTGACCTTGAACACGTTGATGCAAGGTGCGTGGGCTCTCCTTCTGTCGCGTTACGGCAATCGCGGGCAGGCGGCGTTTGGCGTGACAGTCGCCGGACGGCCAGGCGATCTCGCCGGCGCGCAGGACATGCTCGGTCTTTTCATCAACACGCTGCCGGTGTGGACGGACGTTCCCGACGGCGCGCGGCTGTCCACATGGCTCGCCGCTTTGCAGCAGATCAACAGCGCAATGCGCGAGCACGAACAGACGCCGCTCGCGCAGGTTCAGCGCTGGTCCGCGCGCACCGGCGATGCATTGTTCGACAGCCTGCTGGTATTCGAAAACTATCCGGCCGACGAGGCGCTGTCGTCGAGCGACGATCTGTTCACCGTCGACGCGCTCGATTCGATCGAACGCACGCACTATCCGTTGACGTTGACCATCGTGCCGCGCGGCACGATCACGTTGCATTGGGCATGGCGCGCAGCGCGCTTCGCACCGGTAAATGTCGAAGCAGTGGCTCGTCATTTCGTCGAACTGCTGACGCGCTTCACCGAACAGTCCGACCCACTCCTTACATCGATTGCGCTTGCTCCTGTTCACGCAGTGGCTGCGTCATCCGTTCAAGAGATATTGGACACGGTCTCCTTCACACCGGTGCACCGTCGCATTGCGAATCACGCCAACGGCGCCGCTGCGGCTCGCACCGCCGTGGTCAGCGGCGACACGACGCTGAGCTTCGGACAACTCGAAGCATGGTCGAACCGCATCGCGCAACGTTTGCGGCGGCTCGGCGTGAAAGACGACACCTGTGTCGCCGTTTGTGTCGATCGATCGGTGGGGCTCGCGGCTGCCTTGCTCGGCACGCTGAAGAGCGGCGCCGCTTACGTACCGCTTGATGCGTCGTATCCGGCTGCACGACTCGCCGCGATGCTCGACGATGCGCAGGTTGAAGTCGTCGTCGCGGACGAAGCCTGCGCGCAGATGCACGCGGTGCTTTTCGCCGATCGCGTGCTGGTTCGCATCGACGACGTGGACGACGAGCGCGATGCGCCATTGCCCGATGCCGCTTCATCGTTCGACGAAAACCGGTTGGCCTATGTGATTCATACGTCGGGTTCGACTGGCCGTCCGAAAGGCGTGGCGGTCACGCACGGCGCACTGGCGCGGCTGCTGTCGTCTATCGGCGAACGTCCTGGCCTCTCGGCTGCCGACACGCTCGTCAGCGTGACGACGGTCTCGTTCGACATTTTCGCGCTGGAGCTGTATGCGCCGCTGATCGCCGGCGCAACGGTCGTCATCGCGCCGCGCGCCGTCGTGACGGATGGGCGGCGCCTTGCCGCGCTGCTCGAAGACAGCGGTGCGACGATGATGCAGGCCACGCCGATGGGTTGGCGCGTGCTGCTCGAAGGAGGCTGGCCTGGCGCGCAAGGCCGGCGGTTTGTCGCGCTGTGCGGCGGCGAAGCGCTTGCACCGGATCTCGCCGCGCAATTGCTGGCGCGTGGCGTCGAACTCTGGAATATGTACGGCCCAACCGAGACGACGATCTGGTCGAGCGTCGCGCGCATCGTCTCCGCCGCTTTGCCGATCACGCTCGGCGAAGCGGTCGGACATACGGTGTTGCGCGTGGTGGACCGCGCCGGCCGTCACGTGCCGGTGGGCGGGGTGGGTGAGTTGTGCATCGGCGGCGCCAATCTGGCGCGCGGCTACGTGGGGCAGGCCGGTTTGAGCGCCGAGCGTTTCGTGCCCGATGCACTCGGCGAACCGGGTGCGCGTCTGTACCGCACAGGCGATCTGGCGAGAGTGCGCGTCGATGGCGGGATCGACTATCTTGGTCGGCTCGATCAGCAGATCAAGTTCCGCGGCTACCGGATCGAGATCGGCGAGATCGAGGCACAGCTTGCGCGCAGCGCCGGTGTCCGGCACGCGGCAGTTGCGCTGGCGGGCGAGGGCGCTGCGCAGCGCCTCATCGCCTTCGTGGTGAGCGACAACACGCTCGATGCCGCGCGCGTGCGTCACGAACTCGGGCAGGTGTTGCCCGTGCATATGACACCGTCCACGATCGAACAGATCGACGCGATGCCGCTCACGTCGAATGGCAAGCTCGATCGCAAGGTACTGCGCAGCATGGCGAACGGAATCGGTACGCAGGCTGCTTCGACACACCGTACGCCGCCTTCCACCGCAACCGAAAAGACCTTGTGCGCGTTGTGGGCCCGTGCGCTCAACGTCGCCGACGTTGGTATCGACGACGACTTTTTCGAGCTTGGCGGTCACTCGCTGCTCGCGGTGCGGCTGGCGAGTGCGATGGCGGCTGAGTTCGGCCGTCCTGTCGATGTCGCGCAACTGTTCAAGCTGGCAACGATCCGGCGCATTGCACTCGCAATCGACGAAGCGATCGGGCAAGCCGCGCGCGATGAAGAAGACGATTCGGCCGACCAGTTCAAAGATCTGCTGTCGACGCTCGATGACTGAACGGATCAGGAAACAAAGGGATATTCAATGAGTGTGAGTTCAGGACGTCAGGACGAATTGCTGGGCCTGTCGAAACAATATGCGGCGTTGCCGGCGGACAAGCGCGCGGTGTTCCGGCTACGCGCGGCCGAAAAGGGTCTGCCCATCGACCGGTTGCCGATCGTGGCGTTGTCGCCGCGGCCGGCACGCGCGCCGTTGTCGCATGCGCAGGAGCGGTTGTGGTTTTTGTGGCGACTGGAGCCGTCGAGTTCCGCGTATAACGTGTCGCGCGCGGTGCGCATGGTGGGCACGCTGCCTGCGGATGCGGTTCGTCGTGTGTTCGAACAGTTGGCCGCACGTCATGAAAGTCTGCGTTCGCGTTTCGGCGAGGAAAACGGCGTGCCGTATCAAGCAGGGCTGCCGGTGCCGGCGCCCGGCGCGCGCGAAGCAGTGTTTGCATGGCGCTTCGAGGATATTTCGGGTGGCGAAACAATCGCGAGCGACGCCGCGCAACAACACGCGCGACTTCAGGAACGCCTCGGCGAACAGGCGCGCGAGCCGTTCGATCTGGAGCGCGGTCCGGTGATGCGTGTCGTGTTGACGCGCATTGCGGCAGACGTGCACGTGCTGCAGTTCACGGCGCACCACATCGTCACCGACGCGTGGTCGATGGATCTGCTCGGCCGCGAATTTGCGCAGCTTTACGAAGCCGGTGTGCGCGGCGCGGATGCCACGCTCGAAGCGATGTCGTTGCCGTCGGCGTCGGCGTTGCCGCAGTTACATTACGCGGACTTCGCGCAGTGGCAGCGCGACTGGGCCGGCGACCGGCACGCCGACGCCGAACTGGATTTCTGGCGTGGCCGGCTCGGCGGCGAACGGAGTCTGCTTGCATTGCCGCTCGATCGCCCTCGCACGGTCGAGCGCAGCATGGAGGGCGCGCGTTGCGTTGTTGCGGTTCCGCGTGCGACAGCGGATGCATTGCTGCGGACCGCGCGCACGAACGGCGTGCCGCCGTTTGCCGCGTTGCTGGCTGTCTATTGCGTGCTGCTTGCGCGATACAGTGGCCAGCATGATTTCTGTGTCGGCGTGCCGGTGAGTGGCCGCGAACGCGTGGAGACGCATGGGCTCGTGGGGTTTTTCGTCAACACGCTGGTGATCCGCGCTGAACTGTCGATGTCGATGAGCATCGGCGAACTGTTCGCTCACGTGGGCGAGCGTGTGGCCGAGGCGCAGGCGCACCAGGCCGTGCCGTTTGCGCGCGTGGTCGAAGCCGTTCAGCCGCAACGCGAGCGTTCGCACTCGCCGCTGTTCCAGACGATGTTCAACTACGAAGTGGCCGGACGTACCGAAGATACGGAACTCGCGGGGTTGACGATTCGCGCTGAAGCCGCCTCGACGCGGACGGCGCGTTTCGATCTCGTGCTCAACGTGCTCGACGATAGCGATGGTCTGCGGTTGACGTTCAACTATGCGGTCGATCTGTTCGATGCCGCGACGATAGAACGGGTGAGTGGTCACTACGTGGAGCTGCTGGAGCAGATGTGCGCATCGGGCGAGCGGCGTCTGTGTGAACTGTCGATGGGGGCGGGTGCGGGTGCTGAGAGCGCGGCGCAACGTGCGTCGTACGCGTATGTGCCGACGGTTGCACGTTTCGAGTCGCGTGCGCAGATGTGCGGCGACCGGCAGGCCGTGATCTGCGGCGATGAACGGCTCAGCTATGCCCAGCTCGATGCGTGGGCGGACCGACTGGGTGTGGCGCTGATGCGTGCGGGTGTCGCGCACGAGGACCGGGTGGGGGTGTGCCTGGAGCGCTCGGCGGGACTGGCCGCGGCGCTGCTGGGGATCTGGAAGGCGGGCGCGGCGCAGGTGCCGCTGGACCCGTCGTATCCGGAAGCGCGGCTGCGCGACATGATTGAGGACGCGGAAGTGCGCTGCGTGATTGTTGATGCAGCGAGCGCGGCGCAGCTGTCGGCGGTGCTTGAGGGTTGTGTGCAGGTGCGGATTGGGGAGGCGGCTGGGCAGGTTGATGAACCGGTCGATGGGCAGGCCGGTGAGTACGGCAAAGAACGCGCCGACAGGCAGACTGGTGACCAGGCCAATGCGCATGCCAATGAAAACGCCAATCAGCAGGCCAATGAGCAGCTGGATGAGCCGCCCGATGCGCAGCTTGATAAGCAGTTCGGCAAGCAGCTCGATGAACCTGCCACTCCGGTTGCCGGCGGACGTGCCTGGCCGGATGCGCCACGTGCCCTGCGCGCGTTGCGCAAACGCACCGCATCGATCCACCCGGAGCAGCTTGCCTATGTGATCTACACGTCCGGCTCGACCGGACGACCCAAGGGCGTAGCGGTAAGCCAGCGCGCGCTGTCGCTGCACCTGGAGGACTTCATCGGCACCTACGGGATCTCGGCGCAGGACACGCTGCTGCAGTCGTCGACGATCAACTTCGACGTGGCGCTGCACGAACTGCTGCCGGCGCTGCTGATGGGCGGACGGGTGTGCATGCGCGGCGCTGCAGCATGGGACCTGCAGGCGCTCAGCAGCGCGCTGGCGACCCACCAGGTGACGTTCGCGCGGATCCCGACGGCACTGTGGCAGCAGTGGCTCGGTGAAGCGCCGTCACGCGACGCGCTGCCGGCATTGAGACAGATCACGGTGGGCGGCGAAGGTCTGCCGGGGGATGCACTGGCACGCTGGCAGCGCAGTGCGCTGGCAGGCGTGCGCCTCGACAACCTGTACGGGCCGACCGAAACGACGGTGGCGGCGCTGTACCGACGCACGCAGCCGGAGGACACACAGCACGTGAGCGCGCCGATCGGCATTGCCTATCCGGGGCGCAGCGTATGCGTGCTGGACGGGGACGGCAACGAGGCGCCGGTGGGCGGACTGGGCGAGCTGTGCATCGGCGGGGTGTCGCTCGCGCGCGGCTACCTGGGGCGGCCGGGGCTGACGGCGGAACGCTTCGTGCCGTCGCCGTACAACGACGGGGAACGGCTGTACCGCAGCGGGGACCTGTGCCGGCTGCGTGCGGACGGCTGCATCGAGTACCTGGGACGGCTGGACCAGCAGGTGAAGCTGCGCGGTTACCGGATCGAGCTGGGGGAGATCGAGGTGCAGCTGCGCGGTTGTGCGGGGGTGGAGCAGGCGGTGGTGGCGCTGCGCGGAGAGGGCGAGCGCCGGCGGCTGGTGGCGTACTGGGTGGGCGAGGCGCAGGCGCCGCAGTTGCAGGCGGCGCTGCAGTCGAAGCTGCCGGGGTACATGGTGCCGG
>NZ_CAJNBO010000072.1:0-6579 GCF_905221015.1 Paraburkholderia nemoris
CCAGATTGTTGATTCTTGGCACCTATGGTGTGGTGTTGCGTTGGTTTGGTTTTCAGGTTTGGTTTTCAGGTTTTGTTATATTTCAACGGGTAAGGCGGCCGACTTATCCACAGGATATCCACTTTTTTAGGTGCTTCCTGTTGCGTGACCGTAGCGCTAGCATTTGTTGCGTCGATGCTCATCCGAGGACGCAACAGGGTTAGGCCCGGCAACGTGAGGCCGCAGCACTCAGTGTTGCGTCCCCGTCGGTCCCTCGCTGCCGACTTTAGGGGCGGCTTTTCGGTTTCACACCCAGTTCCCACAGCATGTTGACGTTCTGGAGATACGTAGCAACGTTCTCGGCCGAACTGTGGATGATCGAATGTTCGTGGCCGTCAGCGCTGTCAACTTTCGCCGACCATGGGTCTTCCAGGCACTGGCAGATGTCGTTGATGTCGTCGCGATACTGCTCCAGCGTTTTCGGGTCCCACCTTCGCACAACATCAGGGGCCAGCAGCACCGAGAGCGTGCCTTTCCGCTCGCCGATATACCGTACCGGCGCGAGCATGCCACTGATGTAGAGCACCATAATCGCGTCGATCACGCGATCGTCATGATCCTCATCCCAGATGATGGCGAAGTCGAGGAACGCGCAACGTTCTAGCCGGTTCATAAACTCGTCGTGCCAGACCGGTGCCCGCAGAACAGAGTAGTGAGTTCCCCTGCCGAGATTGCCCACGGGGCGCGTTTCATCGTGCAGGGTCTGGAAGAAGGGGCAATAGGACATGTGATACTCCTTTCGGGAGAGAGGCGGCTTCCACCGCAGAACCGCAGCCATTTCGTGGCTGAGGGGATCATGCAAACATTGTCACGCCAACTAGACAGTCATCGACGCTTTGTTTCTCCCCGGCGCTTCAGACTCTCCGCCGGCATTGGAGATACGGTTGCTTCTGGTATCGCGCCAAGCTCCGCAAGTTTGTCCCGTGCGTCGCGATACTGTTCATAGAACCTGGCCCACTTGCTGAAGCCACCGAGTTCGCCGACGGCGCGCAACATCGCAAGGTGGGAAGCGGTCAGTAGTTGCACAGTGGCTTCGAGTTCTGCAATCCTGATGTCCTTGTCGGCCAGCGAGGCCGCGGTATCGGCGCCGGAGCGTTTCGCAACGCGGCCTCGCCAGCGCCGGTATTCGGCTTGCCGCTGCTGATATTCAGCGAGCAGCTTGCTCCGGGATTCGCTACGAGTGATCGACGACGCCGCATTAATGGATGGGTGTAACCGGGCAACAGCGCGTGCGGTGATATCTTCGTCCTCAGCCAGCAGCGTTTCGAGAATCTCACGCATCTGGTCGTCGTCGCTGGACGACGTGGTCTCGTTCAGTTCAATCATCAAGTACTCCGCGTTGCCGGGGCAGTGACAGGTCAACGCCGTCAGGGAAGGGGCGTTCGCCCGCTGGTGTGGCAAGAAGCTTCTGTACGCCGGTCAGCCGCTTCTCTGCGTGGTCAAGCTGGTTTTGCCAGCCGATGCTGGTCGATGGTCTGGCCTTGATCGACTCGAGGGCAAGCTTGAACTTGCCCTCGAGCCGGATCAGGTTCTGCCGGTTCTCCGGCAGATCGGTGGCCGACAGATGGCGGCAGTCCGCAAAGCATTCAAGATGTTTGGGGCAGGGATCGACCGTAAATGAATTCAGGCAATGTCCATACGGTGTGGCATGGAAACCGTCCGCTTCGGCACGAAGGTACTCGTACGCGGCAGTGTCGCCCTCTGTTACCTGGATGCGCCGGAACGCGTCCACGATCGGGCCATTGGCCTTACCGCCCTTGATGAGCCTGGCAACCGTGCTGGCTTTTTCACCGAGCATGATCTCGATGTCCTGCGGGATCTCGATCTGGTCCAGATCTTCTGCGAGGCTGCGATGGTCGTACTCGTAACTCTGTGCGACGCTGCGCCGGTTGAAGCGCTTCGAGATGATGGTGTCGGCGACACCCAGCCGGAACAGCTCAGTGTTTTGCAGATGACGCAGCATGTGCGACTCGATCTTCAAGGCACGGTCTTCGTCGGTCTGTCCGTATTTTTCGAACAGCGACGGGAGGTCCTTGGAGTCACCGAGTGCCTGTCCAATGAACGTCGGATCAGGACGGTTAACCGACATGTAGCGGGTCACGTCGCACAAACCGTCGTTGCGCTCTTCGACAAGCGAGCGCTTGGGCTGCACGAACAGAAACTCCCACGGCTGAACGACGCCGACCGCAAGCGGCAATGGTGTGGTGTCCGACACCTTCGTTGGCGTTTTGAGCCGGATATGCTCTTCGAGTTCTCCAACGTGCAGATGCGTCGCGTGCCATTCCATACGTTCAAGAAGGCTAACGGGAGAGCCGTTCCCATGGCGGAAGCGCATGCCAGTCTTGCCCTCGCGCATCGCTTTTACCAGACGGTTTCCGAACTGATAGACGGCCATGTTCAGTGTAAGGTCACCGCTGCGGCGTCGTTCCATCTGATAGCCGTACAGCTCAACGAGTACCGCCGGATCGAAGTCGTCACGGTAGCGCTCGATGAATGATTCCTGCTCAATATCCAGCCAGAACGGGTTACCCATCAACCGCGTATAGATTTCGATGATGGGCACGAGGCTGTCGGCCGGGTACCACGGAAGCAGACGCCCCGTCTCGCATTGCAGCTTCAGCGTCGCGCGTAGCGGAGCTGTGAGCTTCGCGACATGGTCGAGCGTCTCTGTCAGCAGGACCCGGAACATGTCGGGAACAGGCTGCGTGTTTTCACGCAGGAAGCGGCTGTCCGACTCGTCGTCCTGTTGCTTTTCCGCGAAGTGCCGGGCCATCAGCGACGTTGAGATGCCAACGGCTTCGCCAGCAGGCCGCCCCTTTGAGTCCAGATACGTCCGCTCGCGCTTCCAGTCGACCGGCAACAGGGCAGCTTCGCCCGCACGCATGCCAGTCACGATCATTGTGCGCACGGCGGCGAACCGCAGATCGTCCATGAACGTCCGCGGCTTCTCGGTCATCACGATCCGGGTCAGTTCCCAGAACGCCCGGCGTTCGGGTAGCCGCTCCTCGTTTTTGCGTGCCTCCAGGTCGGCGCGCAACTCGTCCTGCGACCAGGTATGTTTCGCCTTGATCGCGCTTTTCGTACGCATGCGCGTACTGTCTAGCGACGGATACAACTGCCCCACATCGCAGAGGTGTTGGGCATCAAGAATCACCTTGACGATACCGATGACCAGATCGCCAAGTTTGCCGCTGGCCTGTATCGCTGCTCCAATGCGAATCGCGATACGGAGATCATCAACGGTTAGCTGCCAAGGATCCTTTTCCACGCATGTTGCAACCACCCGGAGCGGTCGCGCGATGTGTTGCATGACATGTCCGGTGGTGTTCCGTTTGAACAGTAACTGTTCGGTAACGGATGCCTTGATCAGATCCTGCCAGGCCGGCGAGAGGGGTCGCCGGGGCAGTGGCGCCAGGCTCTGCTCAGCGCGCTCCGCATTGATGATCGCGAGCGCCTTCGCATCAGGTCCAAGATCTCGCAGGTAATGGGTCGGCGGCGGTACGTCGCCGGCAATGACAGTAAGGTTCCAGCCGACGCCGTCGCATGCGGCACCTGTTTCGTCGAGAGGCATGTCCCACGACAGCCGTTTCTCATGGGCCAGCATTTTGCCCAGTTCAATGAACGCAGAGTAGTGTGGATTCATCGGTTGTCGGCTTCCAGTTCTTCGATGACTGTCTGTATCTCGGCGATCGTGCGTTGCAGTTGCAGGTAGGCCGGCGACCTGGTGTCGCCGCGGGAACTCTGGTCGAAGAAGATCACCACTTCACGCATCTCGGCCAGCACGCGCTCATGCATCGCCTTGTCGTGCAGGGGCATGAATTTCCTGCATCCATAGCACGATGTGACCGGGTTGTAGGGACAGGCGGGCTGGCCCGATTTGCAGCCCCCGATACCGGCAATCGGAATGCCGTGAGGTACACCGGCAATCTGCTGCTCACCTTTAAGAAGGGTGAGCTCTTCCGGGGAGATGAACCGGTCGTGTGCAATTTTCGCCACGCGTCGATATATGTCCGACGCGCCGAGAGCACGGTTGACACGCTCCGCGTGGGTCGCTGATGTCTCGTAATACACGAGTCCTGTTTGCACGTTCGAATGGCCCATAAACTCGGCGAGCTCTTCGTGGCTTGCGCCGGCATCAACGAGTCTCTGGGCCGCCGTGTGGCGCAGGTCTGTTGCTGTACCGAGGTCTTCGGAGTCGATCAGCTTTCTGACGAGCGCGGCAATGCGGGTTCCGGCTTCGTAGTTCGATTCGACAGCAAAGAAATGCCCAGCACCAGCGAGACCTTCAGCCGTTCGTCGGGCCTTTAACGCAACGAAGATCGGGGCCCACTCGCGCTTGACCCGACGCGTAAGCGGTTTTCTTTTCGAGTTGCTTTTCTGTTTGGCCATATGGAAGGTTAGATGAACCGTCGGCGGTTCACCCGGTACGTCCTCCCAGATACGTACATTTCTCATGGTCAGCATCGCGATCTGGATTGGGCGCATGGCAAACTGGTAAGCGCACAACAACATGCCCGCGTCGCAGAGATCCTCGTGCGCTGGAGGTGCATTCACGGACGACATGAGAGCTGAAACGGTTTCGTCCAGATGCCTTACGATCGCAGCTTCCTCGTCGACCGACAGAAAGACATCCCCAGAACGAACTCCGGCGTGCGAATCCGTCGCGGGACCGGGCAGGGAAGAGCGTATAAATTCTTCATACGTCGGGGACCAGCCGCAAAGCCGATGGACGCACAGCAACCGTAGCAGTGTTTTGCCGAACCGGTACGCGTCCTGAGGCAAGTCTCGGGCACGCATGACGGTCCATTCGCGACCGATTTTGTGCGGGCCGGCGTCGACCAGCTTTTCGACTTCGGAAGCCGAGAAGTGCATCGCTCCGTTTGCTGCCTTGAAGGCGGAAACAACATGAAGTCCTTTGCCCAGTAGAAACAGGAAGAGCTGCTTCACCAGCATGCCGTATGCACCTGGATAGCGGTCGAAGTCCAGCCTATGTGACCGCCCATAGATCAACAGTTCGAATACCGTCGCTTCCGTGGGCGCGGCGATCGAACGGGTAGCATCATCAAATTCGTCGTAGTAACGGATGACAGGAGGAAGGGCTGGAAGTCGCGAGACCACGTCGGCAATCAACTCTCCGGCGTCGCGAGCGACATCCGCAACGCCGATGCTACGGGACTGTTGCATGGTCAGAGTCCTTTCGGGATGGCGCGCAGCAACGCTACCCGGTCATCAAAGCTGTCATTCCACACGTCCGCTAGCCGATCCTCGAACACGGCTCGTGCGTAGCGCGAGGGCATCACCGATTTCTTTGACCACCCGAAGAACGTTCGCATCTTCTGCAGCGCCTCGTCCATCGGGTCACCGTTATCCAGCAATTGATGTAACCGAACGACCGCGCAGGTGTGGCGCAGGTCATGCGGCATAACGGAGTCTTTGTCACTGCGATCGCTCAATTCCTGTCGTACCGGGTCTGGCAATACATTCGAGACTTCGCGAAACGCTTTCGTCAGTGACTCAGTCGCGAGCGGGTTGCCGACATATGAATTGAGCAGGAAGGGGTGGCTAGGGCGGCCGCGGTAGTTTTCAACGTAGGTCTGAACCAGTTGCGCCGTTAGCGGGCTGACAGGAATCTGTCGGAGAGAATGCGCTGTTTTAATGCTTGGCTTCGAATACCGTGTGTCGATCGGCTCATCGGCTTCTGCGTCCTCGTATTCATTTTGCTGCACGTTGAGCCAATAACGCAGCGTTTGTCGTTTCCTGTCAAAGCCGGATTTCACACAGTCGGCCGTGAGCAGCAGCAACTCGCCGCGCCGCAGGCCTTGATGCAGCATCAGCACGAAGGCAATGTAAACACGCCAGCGGGTCCTCGCATGCTTGAACGGATTCCGACCGGACTCCGGGTCCAGCAGATCGTAAAGCGCCTCCACGACGGAGGCTGGCAACGAACGGATGGTTTCAACCTGACTGCTTTTTCGCACGTGCAATTGGCTGTACAAGGTCGAAAGCCTGTGCAGTCGCTCCTCGATGCCTCGCAGGCGATCGTCCGGAATCCGGCTCCTGGACAGCCAGGTCAGCACATCAGTCACAAACCCGAGGCCAGCGTGCCAGCGCAACTCGTCGGCTCGGGTGGCTCGCGACCGGTTCCGGATCGAGACAAACCACGATTCAAGAACGTCGGCCAGCGCGCCGTCATCGACGTCAGCAAGAGCATCGTCGAGACCGTTTGATCCCAGAATCCGGTCCGCATGCTGGTACAGATCTTCGATGTACCGAAGCTTGCCGGTTTGGGTCGATTCGGCCAGGTGGCCCATCGACATGATCAGCCAGACGTTGGCCCAATATCGCGGAATCGGAGGTTTGCCGACAAGCGTGACGCTTCTCAGTTGCCCTGGAACCAGCGAATCCGATAACTGAAGGAAAGCCATTGATCGACGCAACGGTAAAAAGGTGCCAGATGATACATGACCGTTGCGTTCGATCTAGGCTATGAAGGCAAACCGTGCAACACCTCATTAGGTACCACTGATGTTGATAATTTAT
>NZ_CAJNBO010000073.1:0-6276 GCF_905221015.1 Paraburkholderia nemoris
TCAGAGTAAATATCGAAACCCCCGCGTCGCTGCGCTCCGAACGTCCAGCTTCGCGCGAAACCGCTGTCCACCTTCACGCGAAACGCGTGTCCAGCTTCCACGAATTACGCAGCTTGAGCCCGATGCGCGCGGTCCAAGGGCGGTCGGAGTCCGGGAACTTGATGGCACACTCCTGCACGGCCGCGTCACTGCTATCGAGCTGGACCCACTGGGCATCATGCGGGGCCTCCGTCTTTGCGAGCGTGGCGGCTGCGCGAGCGAGTGGGCTGTCTGATGCGCTGTGGCAGGCTGTGAGGAGAATCAGCGTTGTGGTGGCGATGAGAAGACCGCAATTCTTTTGCATCGGATGTATGGCGAAAAGTTAAATGTGGACGTGCTTGCGCGCGCGAATTAGAGCCCGAAAGGGCGTGACGTCACGACACGGGTTTCCGCCATGAGCAATATGAGATGTCTGCCGATACGCGTTTCGATTGCGTCCGGGCAAGACGGTAGATGTGCTCCTTGTGAGGCAGCAGTCAGCGCTTACGCGGATTCTTGGCTCGACGAAGCAGCGCCCCGACTCTGCTGTTGAGTGCAGCGCGGCAATCGTCACTATGCCGATAGCGAGCCTCGCGTCTGTGAGGCAATGAGCTTCGGAAGCGGGTCGCACGTGCATTTACAGAGGTCATTTTCCAAAGCGACTTGCTTGCCCATCACAGATACGGTATGTGGCGTACCGTCAGTGATGATGACACCTTCCTTGTCGCAGCTATGGCATTTGACAACGCCGCCGATATAAGCCAGCGGCTTCCCGTCCAGTGATGACCCACTTATGCCGTCCATCACGACACCGTTACGGTCAGTTGTGTCGCCCTGGACAATGAATCTACGTCCCATGTCTTCATCTCCGTGAGCAATGTCTTCGCTGGCGGCGTCGCGTTAGACGCGCACAAGCCGCTTGGCTGATGTGTCCCTGCAGGCAACCTCGACGTCCGCGGGCCAAACGGGCTCGCGACTTGTAAGGCCATTGCATAAGGTGGCATCTATCGCCAGTCACACTTCCGCTACCACCGCTGGCCGGACGTTGTCGCATGCTGCCTCGACGTCCTCCGGCCATATCGGTTCACGACAGGTTAGCTGTGCAATGTAGTGAAGCACGGACAGCAAAAAAACTGGGACACTGAGTATGAGAGAAAAAATGCGGAGTCCCGCGTTAACGCTGCCAATGTCCCGCAGTCCGTAGAACCATATGTTCATGGAGGCTAGAAGAGAGGGGCCGCGTGGCAGATACTTTTTCACAGGTGGCAGCGAATCCTGACCGTTTTCCATATAGCGGCGAATGAACTCGAAGTTGGCCTGGACCTGATAAAGCACCTGTTTGCCGTAGCGCGTAGACTCTTTCGCTCCGTTGACTGTCCGAAGCCCAAAGCTGAAGGTGTCAACGATTTTCTTGCCGGAGTCGTCAAGAACGAAACAGCGCATCAGAGTGGGGGCTCCGCCAAACGTGGCATTGGAGGGCTGCCGGTGTACAAAGAAGAATGCCTTATCCCATGGAACGGCGATGACACCGCCCGGGCCGTTGTGCCGAAACGCATACACCGTGCGAGTCTTACGGTTGAACCGCACAGATTTGTGCCGGTAGTTGAAGCAGTCGCGCAGGAGAAGTACTACCGTGAACGCACAGCAGAGCACTCCCACCACCGCAAGGACCCACATCCCGATGCTGAAGGCACCCTGCTCACCGTTCCTGACCATAGCCGGGTTCACCTCCACAGCGCCCTGTATGGCCACAACCGTGAAAAATATGAACGCGGGAAAACCAATCAGGGAGGCAAGCAGACACCATCCAATCTGCGAATACGAGCCGTCACAAACCTCCAGGTACACATCGTTCAAGCCGAACACGGTATTGGCGTCGGCAGCCTCGTCCGCGACCGGTTTGCGAACGTCTATCCGCCGTGCCGCTTCTTCTTCGTCAACCGGTCGGTTCAAGGCCACCCGGGTCATGTGGTCATACGCCATATCTTCTCGCTTACGATGTCAGAGCTTCAAACTGCTTGCGTTCATCCTGCTCAGAGAACTTTTCCTCTCCAGTACCGAAGACGCACTTGCTCAGCCATTCATTGATTTCGCGGTGCTTCTTCCATGCTATCAGTATGCCGATGACAATCAGGATAAGGATAAGCGGGAATATCAGGAACGTGGCTCCGGCGATGGTGGCGATACACAGAAGGATACTTGCAGCCATGGACCCCAGATATAGCCATGCCAGCATGCCATGGCCCGCTTTGCTCTCGGCCTGATACTGCTTGAAGTCGTACCACGCTCCAACCAGACCTGCGGCAGCGCCAACCACCCGACCGGCAACTTCGAGGAAGGGTCCATATTTCGCCATGATGGACGAAAAGCGCAACTCCAGCTCGCCGAGCGCTTTCAGGCCATTGCCAACCGTCTGCGTGGCCGCAGCACCTGTCGAAACGATAGCGGCTATGAATTTGTCGTGAGTTTCCTTGCGGTTCAGGGCACTCGACTTTTCCATCTCCTTGCTTGCAAGCATCCAGTTTACCGCGTTGAAAATGACGCCTATCACGCCGTATCCGACCTCACCTTGGGTGATTGCCCTGAACTTCGGAAGAAAACTCTCATTGATATTTTCTTCCGTCAGTACCGCGCGGACGCCCGGAGCAAAGATTGCCGCCCCGCTGCCGCGGAGGGACGTTGCGCCCGAGGACGATTCAACGGCTTCCCTGGCGTCAAACACGATGAACTGCGGGACCTTGATTGGACCATCCTTGGGAGACGAGGACTGAAAGGACTTACGCAGGTTTGCGTTGAGCGAACCCAGACTCGGACGTTTGTTCGCGGGCATCTGCTCGTACATCTGTCGCGCCATATAGGAAATCCACTGGTTCACTGTTCCTTCAACGGGCTTATAGATAATGGTCGCGTGCGTACGAAGACACATGCACGCAGTGAAAACGCGAACGCTTGCTACATCGCCACCCTTGGCTACGAAGTTGGCAACCGGCCCTGTCACTTCATGCAGTATTCTGGCTACGACCTTGTCCGCCCGGGCGACAAGCGCCCCACCTTTTTCTTCCAGCACCGCGTTTGCCGCATTGTTTGATTCAATCATCTTCGCGAGCGGCTCGCGCAGCTCGAGCAGTGGAAATCCGGCAGCCTCCTTCGCCTTCTCTGCCGTTGGGTCGTGGTTCAATATCAACGACCGTAGCAGCGGATTGTGCCGGTCCTTCACGTCCCCTTTCGCCCACTCGATGACCAGGTCAAGAATGACTTTCCTGTCGGCGGAGCCCGCAATGCAGGCATGAAACAGCTCGGCATAGTTGACACCCCGGACAGGGTCAAGCTCATGATAGTCCCACGCAAAAACTGTTTTCATGCCAGTCTTTAGCCACGCCGCATGGTCTTCCGCCAACGGGTTGAGCGTACTGTTCTCAACTTGCTGGAGCTGCGTGGCCATGTCATTTCGAAATTGCGTGACTGCATTGACGCTGTACGACTCCGCATACGGCTCCCAGGCGGAGTCCTTCACCGACGCCATCTCACGGTCCTTCTGCTCGTCGATAGACTTGACTTCCTTTTCATAGCGTTTGCCGCCATCGAAGATTGAGTAGAGAGCGTAGGTCTCTGCCGCCTGCCCTTTCAATTGCTCGGCCGCGGCGTTCTCGTCTTGTTCCGCACCTTCTTCGACGGCGTCCTTCAGTCCGTCGATAGCACTGGCAGTCCACATCTTGCGTTGATAGGGCTTGAGCGCGGCGCCGTACCCGACGATATGCTCCGCGTTCAGTTCCTGCGTGATGCCGGCAGCGTCCCACAGCGCAAAGAAGACACCATCCCCCTTTTCGTGTGCGTCCATGAGCTGCTTTAGTCCGCTCGCCTCGCTTGCGCGACTTTTAGAGGCGAACGGCGAGACAAGGGCGGAAACGTCTACGCCGTTTTTGTACTCAAGGACGTACTCGGAAACGTGTGCAATGGTCTGTGCATGCTTCTGCGAATGGTTACCGCTCGCCCATCCCGCTGCGTCGAAGAGCTGCATTCGATGGTCCCTGCAACCATTTTCGTTGGCTTCATAGCGCTTGCGCACAGCGGCCGTCCAGCGTACGTCACTGAAAGCCAGATAGACCTTGCCGGCTTTCTGCGGATGGTCGATGCTGATGCATTGTGCGAGCTCCTTATGCCCGGTCTGCTGGCAGTTGAATCCCTTCTCCTGGGTTTCGGGCAGGTCGACGTCAAGTGGGTAGTTGAAGACATAGCCTTCTGACGTCACGCCATAGATTTGCCACTTGCTTTGGGACGGGTAATAGACGTGGATGAACCCTTTGCGCACCGAGCGCAGGAAGTAGCTCGCTTTCTTGGCACTTACGCCTGTGACACCGTCACCAAACGGTCCCTTGGGCAAGGCAAGCGCCGTGGCCGCGCCGAGATTGTGAGCATTGGTCGCGGCTGCTGCTGCATACCGTACCGGCAGAATCAGAAGACCATTCTTCTCACACATGTTGCAGGACTTCTGGCACGCTGCACTGGCTTTGGCGTTTGCCGATGCGGCCTGGACCTTCGGAATGGTACCCATAGTTACTCTCTCTGCCTTGCGTTATGTGTGTTGTTGCTTTACGCGTACAGCGCCGCTTCCTGTGCAATCTGCGCCCAGTTCTCATCGGTCCACAAAGCGGTGACTTCCGAGTACGACGACGTCTGCCCCGGCTGAAGAGCCGCGGCGACCTTCGGATGTCGGTCGAAATTCGGTGAGACCAGCAGGCCCTGTACGGCAAACACCGTCAGGTCCTCGCCCGCGAGGCGATATCGGGCTCCCTTCGTGAACAGGGCGTCGAGCTGACGAGGGGTGCGCTCATCAACGGGCTCCCCAGCGTGTTGATTTGCGCGGAATCTTGACCCACGATTTGCATTGAATTCTGACCCACCCGTTGGACCAGCTTGCGGGTTATTCGGTGGGTATCTGGGTCTTCTTTCTCTCCTTCTTTGGTTGCGTCGTGCTGTTTCTGAAACGATAGCTATCGTTGCCTGTTTCTACAATGTGGCAGTGGTGCGTGAGCCGGTCGAGCAGCGCCGTCGTCATCTTTGCGTCACCAAACACACTGGCCCATTCGGCGAAGCTCAGATTGGTGGTGATGATGATGCTGGTTCGTTCGTAGAGCTTGCTGAGCAGGTGGAACAGCAGCGCACCGCCGGTCTGGCTGAATGGCAGATAGCCGAGTTCGTCCAGCACCACGAGGTCGGCGTACACGAGTCGTGTTGCAAGCTGCCCAGGCTTGCCCACAAGCTTCTCCTGTTCGAGCGCATTGACCAGTTCGATGGTGGAGAAGAAGCGCACGCGACGGCGATGATGCTCGAGTGCCTGCACACCGATCGCGGTGGCCAGATGGGTCTTTCCAGTTCCAGGTCCGCCCACCAGAACGATGTTGTGTGCCGAGTCGATGAACTCGCACTCGTACAGTTGCCGCACCAGCGCTTCGTTGGCGTCGCTGCAGCTGAAGTCGAAGCCACCGATGTCGCGATACGCCGGGAAGCGTGCCGCCTTCATCTGGTACGCGAGTGAACGCACTTCGCGCTCTGCGATTTCCGCCTTGAGCAACCCGGCAAGCACCAGCGAAGCTGACTTGTAGGCCGGCGAGTCCTGGGCGGCGAGTTCGCCTAACGCCTGAGCCATACCGTGCAGCTTGAGTGACTTGAGCATCTGCATCATGACGTCAGGCTGCATGATCGTCCTCCCGATTCCTCAGGCGGTCGTAGCGGCCCACGTTAGCCTGTGGCTCAACCGTTAGTGCGAAGGCCTGCGGCGTCTGCAGCGGCGGCACAGGCGGGCTGTCGAGCAGCCGGCTCAGGATGTTCAGCACCGTCTGCTTGTTCGGTGCGCCGGCCTCGAACGCCAGCTCGACTGCAGTGAGCACCATCTGTTCGTCGTGCAGCAGGACCAGCGCCAGAATCTCGACCATCTCCCGGTCGCCGCCGGGGCGCTTCAGCAGCACGCCCTGCAGCCTGCGGAAGCCGGCTGGAAACTCGGCGAAGGGCGCTCCGTTGCGAAGCGCCCCGGGTTTGCGCTGCAGGACTGCCAGGTAGTGACGCCAGTCGTAAATGGTTTCGCCGTGGTCATGGCTGCGGTTGATGCAGCGCTCGTGCTCGGCAATCACCTGGCCTTCGGCGACGAACACCCGGACGGTCAGTTGAAACTCCCCCACTTATGGTCGCGCAAATTCCCCCACCCTGTGAAGCAGGACTAAGGGTTATTTAGCTGGTTTTCGATTTCCGTGCAAGCGTTTC
>NZ_CAJNBO010000074.1:0-6098 GCF_905221015.1 Paraburkholderia nemoris
CGCGAGCCAATGATCCTCCTCCCGGCAACACCGTGATCTGGCGAGGCCTTCGAAGACTCACCGATATCCAGCTCGGCTTCGAGCTCGCCAAAAATTGTGGGTAATCGCAAGCCCACAGGGCCGCTTACAGGGCAGCCTGCAGGACCGCGATTCGAAGCCTGTACAATCCCGCCCTCGCGGCTGTTGCGCTGCACCACATTGGCCGCACGAGTTTGAATCGCATTTTTGGCGCGGCAATCATGCTCGCCCGGATTCGGCTCCGTCTTATTCAATACCGTAGAGGAACACCCGTAATGAAGATGAATTGGCGAAACATGGCTGCGCTCGCGCTGTTCGCGACGGCAACGGTAGCGGCAGGGTCCGCGTCGGCAGCGGATATCAAGGAAGTGCGCTTCGGCGTCGAGGCGTCGTATGCGCCGTTCGAATCGAAGTCGCCGTCGGGCGAGCTGCAAGGTTTCGATATCGACATCGGCAATGCTGTGTGCGCAAAGCTGAAAGCGAAATGCGTGTGGGTCGAGAATTCGTTCGACGGCCTGATTCCCGCGTTGGAAGCGCGCAAGTTCAACGCGATCAACTCGGACATGACGATCACGGAACAGCGCCGCCAGGCCATTGACTTCACCGATCCGATCTACACGATCCCGAATCAGATGATCGCGAAGAAGGGCAGCGGTCTGCTGCCTACGGCGGCATCGCTCAAGGGTAAGCACGTTGGCGTGCTGCAAGGCACGATTCAGGAAACGTATGCGAAGGCGCGCTGGGCCCCGGCGGGCGTCGACGTCGTGCCGTATCAGACGCAGGACCAGATCTATGCCGACCTCGCATCGGGTCGTCTGGACGCTGCGTTCCAGGACGCGGAAGCGGCTTCGAAGGGCTTTCTGAAGAAGCCGCAAGGCGCAGGCTTCGACTTCGCCGGTCCGGCCGTCAGCGACGAGAAGTTGCTCGGCGCGGGCGTGGGCTTTGGCCTGCGCAAGGGCGACAAGGCGTTGAAGGACGCGGTGAACCAGGCGCTCAAGGAACTGAAGGCCGACGGCACGATCGACCGCTTCGCCGCGAAGTACTTCGACGTGAAGGTCGTGTTGAAGTAAGGCGTTGGGTGTTTTGCCTGAATGGTTTTGCCTGAGACAGCCGGCCGCTTGATGCGGCCGATTGTCTTTTGAGGCGGTGGTTGATGCACCGCCGGCCTGTCACTTCTAGTGCATGATGCCGCGCGCGCTGCGCTAGCCGCACCGTGACAGTCGGTCAGCGAACGTTGGCTTCAGGCTGCTCGAGATAGTCGAACACCACTTCACCGAGTCCTAGCGTCAGATCGGCAAGCAGATGCCGCGCCTCGACGATTTCGAGCACCGGCAATTCCGCGACCGGCGCCAGAGCATGGTGTGCCAGTTCGAGCGAGGCGGGACCCGTCCATGCACCTTTCAGGGTGATGTCTTGCAGGTAGTAGCGCACCAGTTCGCAAATGCGCGGCGTGCCGTCCACATGCGGAATCACTTTCAGGAGGAAGTTCGGCGTCTCCAGACGCTTCTGTTGCTGCGCGAGATCCAGTTGCCGATGCTTGTAGCCCATCGTGCCGGTGGCGATGCGCACAGGGCCGTAATCGAGCGTGCCAAGGAGCGTGTCGGTATGGACTTCCAGGACCGGCGAGGCGAGCTTCTTCGGAAAGCCCCACAACTCGCGGCCGCCGGCGATCGGCGGATGGTCGTCCAGATACATCGCCAGCGTGTAACCACCTGCCACGCCGTTGTACGACACCGGGATCACCTGACCGCTTTCCGTGTAGTCGCCGAAGCCGGTCGAGTCCGGCATGCGAATGAATTCGTAATGGACGAGCGGCTCGCCGATCTGCAGCGGCTCGGGCACCACGGCGCGCAGTTTGTCCGGATCGGTGCGGTAAGTGATGATCAGAAATTCCCGGTCGACGAAACGATACGGACCCATCGGAAACGCCGGGCTCGTGATCGGCATTGCGAAGGCATTTGACAGCACGCTTTTGACGTCCATGATTTTCCTTGGTGGTTAAAGGTCGGTGGTGGAACGCTTCTGCACTGCACAAGAGTATCGTCGATTCCTTCCATCTCTTCAGCGAGACTGGTTGCCAATTATTTCGAGATATTGCGGCGTTGACATGTCCGCACGCATCCGCCTGCGCTAAAATCGCCGGGCACACCGTACGCGCAAAGGGCCTCAGGGTCTGGATGTGCGCGATTGGTGCAGCAGAAACCAAAATACAGCAGGAAGCGCCGGGGCGGCGCTTAGCGGGGGACCAGAATGACCACCATCGCAATCGAGAATCCCAGCCATACGGGGGCTGCGGACGATGCGCAACTGAATGCCAGCTTCGCGCGCCAGCCGATTCTGAATCGGGACGGCATGCTATGCGGCTATGAGATCAAGGTGCGCGCGCCGGAATTGCCTGCGTGCGCCGAATCCGACGCGGGCGCTGCATCGGCCGCCGATCCGGCTGCGGATGCGGATGCCTTGCCGGGCCGCGCGCCCGATCCCGCGCAGCTCGTGGCGCGAGCCGTGATTCGCGGTTTGATGCAGGGCAATGTGCGTGGTGCGCTCACCGGGCATCCCGCTTACGTCGACGTAAGCCGCGAGATGCTGTTCGACGATTCGATCCAGCATTTGCCCACTGACCGCTTCATGTTCGAATTGTCGCCGTCGATCCTGGTCGACGATGCGCTGATTGCGCGCATCGTTCAATTGCACGGGCGGCGCTATCGCTTCGTACTCGACGAAGTGACGCAGCCCGATGAAACGTTTGCGAAGCTGCTGCCCTACGCGGAAGTCGTCAAGATCGATTTCACACGGGCGTCGAAAGCGCTGTTGCCCAAGTTGACGAGCGTGCTCAAGTCCGCGGGCAAGCTGCTGATAGCGCTGGGTCTCGATGCACAGAGCGATTTCGAAGAGGCGCATGGTCTCGGTTTCGACCGTTTTCAAGGCTACTTCTTCGCGCGTGCGCAGACCTCGACGACGCGGCGCGTCAGCGCGCCGCGGCATGCATTGCTGAATCTGCTGCAACTGCTATCGGGCGACCCGACCGTTGCGCAACTCGAAGCCGAACTCAAGCTGAATCCGGTGCTGGTCATGCATCTGATGAAGCTCGCGAATTCGAGCGGCCTCGCCGTCGGCCACAAGGTCACGACGTTGCGCGAAGCGATCAATGCGACCGGCACGAACCGGATCGCGCGCTGGACGCAATTGTTGTTGTACGCGGATGGCCGCAAGGTTGCGCTCGAGGACGATCCTCTGCTGCAACTCGCGGCGACCCGGGCGCGCTTCATGGAACTGGCGATCGAGCGCCTGCCTGAAGCGGGGCGTGACGAAGCCGATGCGGCGTTTCTGACCGGCGTGTTTTCGTTTGTCGATGCGGTGTTCGGCGGCTCGCTCGAAAGCACGTTGAATGTGCTGACGCTATCGCGGCCGATTCAGGCGGGTATCCTGCATCGGCAGGGCGTGTTGGGGTTGTTGCTGACCGCAGTCGAAGAGCTTGAGCGCGGGGCGTGGGATGAGCTCGATGCCTTGTGCGCGCGCTTGCAGCCGTTGACGGTGGAAGAGATCGCGCTGCTCGGATTGGCGGCTGGGGCGTGGGCCGGCGTCGCTGATCGGAGTGCGGAGGGGTTGGAGCGGATTGAGGATTGAGGGGTGGGCGTCGGTTGGCGAGTTTGTGGCCGATGTGCGTTGAACCGCGGGTGGGAGCGTGGTGACGCGAATTGATGTGGTCTTCCCTGAATGTCAATTGATAGGGGCAGGCAATTCATTGGATTGCAAAACGGCGAAGCACGGCTTCGCCGTTTTGCGTTTACGGCGTGCCATGCCCTGAACGAGCGCCAGGCTGGAGGTTGAGCTAATCACTTTCGTTGAATTCTGACGACGCTGTCAGAAGGGGCCGATAGCGCATTTTGCTTAGGTGCGATAGATTCGCGGCCGATTCTTTCGATGTGAAAGGATTGGTTGCTGGTCCAACGGCGCCGCCGATCAACGTCGATCGTTCTGGCGATGCTCGCCGAGGCTTTCAGCACTTGCAATTCAGAGACCGGCCCGCTGCGATTCTCGCAGGTCGTGCGGGCTTTGAATGTCGAGTAGAGAACTGGTGTGATGTGAGCCGAGGTGGACGAATTTGCCCTAGACATAGCTCTCATACCGTCTCGTATTGCAAGGTTTGGAAAATATCCAGTGGCGGATAGGGCTTCTCCAAAACTATCGCCATCCGAAGGATACGTAATGGATTTTATTGTTTGGTTCTTCGTCGACATACTCTGTTGGGGGGCGGCGCCTTCGGGTTGAAGATTTTATCTTTTGGAAGATTAAGGGTTTCGAAGTTGGAGCCGGAATGGGTTGCCGGATTTGGAGCTGTTGCTATAACTGTTGCGTTTGCTTCGATGATTTACATGATAAAAAAGGGAGTTTGATCTGCGAATCGCAAGTCTGGTCAAATGTCGGGTAGGGCGGCGTGGACATCTCGAGCAATCAGATCTGGAAAGAAAAATCTTAATCTATTCTCTCATTTCTAAGGCGAATTTAGAGAGTGTGCGGTTGTCGATAAATGATGAGGGATTTCCGCAATTCCCGTCAGAGAGTCGACGATACTGTTTTTGATTTGAGAATTTTCCTCGCTCCATCGAGAAAAATCTCATGGTGCGACTCGGGGGCAGGCCGGTACATTCGCTCGGCAGGTTAGTTCCTTTCCAGGCGAAAGGGCAATGGTGGCGACATGACTTTTGTGCCAGATTTTTTGCATTGGCAGGCTGAGTCACATCCGAATTTTAGTGAAGCGAGTAGGAGGGTATGCGGTGGTGAAAAAGATTACATATGCAGGGCTTCTTTTCGCAGTCGTTGCTGCCGGCTGGGCTGTGATATTCGCTCGTAGTCCAGGACAGATATTTCCGGGAGAGATGGTCTGGGTATTCTATCTTGTTGTAATTCCTGTGTTTGCACAGTGCGGAATATTCGTGGAGAAGTCATTTCGGGGTGCTTTTTGGAAAGACGGACTCCCAGTTTCGCCAATTTTGGAGAAAAAATGGAGTGATCAGTATTTTGTCGTTCGAGGGATTTGCGGGCAGAATAGAAAGTTTGGTGCAGCGAAAATCCCATCTGAAAAATCTAAGTATGAATCGTTGTACAACTTGTCGTCCAGCGGTATTTCGGCAGTTGTGATGTCAAAAACTATAAAAATTGGAAAGGTTCTGATTGCTGCGGCAGTTGTACTTTTTGTCATAAAAATAATTACGTCGCCAGTTATTCAGGGTGGAGCCTTAACAGCCAAAGGTGAGCTGGCAACAAGTTGGCCACTAGTCTGGTTTGTGGTTGGAAGTCTGCAGTTGGCGTTATTTATGTGCATAACGCTTATTTTATATTGGATGTTTTCAAAAATCACTTGTTTGATTCGGGGTGAAAAATGAGTGTGTTCACGATCATAACTAATACAGGGATTGTTGTAATTGAAGTCGCGCCCTCCCTAGGGCGGCGTTTACTCGACCATCTTATCCGCAACACCGACGCAGGGGCGAACCTGTACGGCCAGGCTCTGGGAAAGGCGAGTGACGCGACATCATTGTATGACATGGTAAATTCGGTTACTGGCGGCCTAATGGGTGGCGACGTAAGCAACAGTATTAAGTCGGTGGGAGGATTCGCATTCGGAGTCGCGACGGGCGCTGCAACTCAGGCAGCGGTGAATGTTGTACTTGGTGGATTGGCAGGCAGCGCGCTAGTGACAAATCCCGCCGGATGGGCAGTGCTGGCCGGTGCAGGGGCAGGCATATTAGTTGGGTACTACGCGGACCAGTACTATAAAAATAACTATGACGCAGCCATGCAGGAGGCGGGTGAACTTGCTCAGAAGATCAACGATGCTATTTTCGGTGACGGTGACGGTGACGGTGACGGTGACGGTGATGATTCCGCGGAAGATGGCAAGCTAAAGACATACGACCCCACGGGTGCGTACGATCCTTCGAAGAGTAATGGAAGCCCGGGCGGGGTGACCTTGCCCCTGTTTAGCGAATCCCATAGCTGAGAGATTTATGCGGCTCGTCCCTGTTGAGCGGCGAACCAGTTTTTCTCGAACGTCATGGGGCTGACGTAGTCGAGCG
>NZ_CAJNBO010000075.1:0-5789 GCF_905221015.1 Paraburkholderia nemoris
CATTAATAACCGCCTGCGGCCTTTCGCGGAGGCGAACAGGTACTCGTTCATCTGAGAGATGAAAACATGCTGGTTCGGCTTGCTCAAGCGTGAAAAAAGCAGCAGTGCGCGGTATATTTCGAGCAGTCCGTTCTGCCGTCGCACGGATACGTGCCACTCGTTCTTTAGTATTGGCATGGCCGAATGGCTCGTCAATTCCATTGGATTTAGGATGCCTGAGTTCTCATACATGTCTGTTTTTCAGCTTGCCAAGTGATCGAGGGTGAACATCGAATCCGCCAGCAAGTCACCTATGCTACCCAGTGCCTTCGGTTACCCACGCAAGACCGAACCTCACCGGCGCCTTTTTGGAGTCCCAGGCAGGATGATGTCAAGCCATCGAGTTGCCACTCAATCTCTGGACGAGGAGACCGGTCTGTATCATATCCCGTGTGACATGCCATGCACAACAGATTTCTTCGCACCCCACGTCTCAAGCCTGCGTTGGCGCGCATAACGGTGAGTTGAGCGAATTGGTGGAATCTGTATCGAGGCGGTATGATTTGCGCATTGAGTAGTGTTACTAAGCTAGATGGCTCTCGGTAGAGCATTAGGATTTGTCTGATTTTTTCGGGGTGTGTCGCGCGCGGAGCCCCGTGGCCCGTGAAGGCCGCGAACTCGATTGCTGCATCGGACATCTCTCTTGACATGTAACATACGCTTTGCTGTCCGGACTTCAGCCGCATCCGATTGTCGCGCTTGCAACTCCGTATCTCGACCGCATGAGTGGCCGGGTCCGGGTATCACCGTCACTCGACTATGCTCCTGGCAGCATGGACGCCATCACTCGACGCATATTGCGAGCAAACATGAAGCAAACGTATCCTGCGGCGAACATAAAGAAACAACACCTGATCGAAACGGCTACCCGACTCTTTAACAAGCATGGCTATCATGCCGTTGGCATTGACAGGATCATCCATGAATCGGACGTTGCCAAGATGACCATGTATCGGAACTTTCCATCGAAAGATAGTTTGGTATCCGAGGTTTTGCGACAGCGCATGGGGAAGATCCAGGCCTCAATATCCGAGTCGGTTGCGACGCGGGGAGAGGCAATGGACAAGCTTCGGGAGGTGTTTCTCTGGCATGGGCGCTGGTTTGATACGCCGGATTTCAATGGGTGCATGTTTATCGCCGCACTGTCCGAATTCGGAGGCAGTGACAACGAGATCGCTCGTGTCGCTACCGCCGAGAAGCAGAGAATGCGTGAGTTCATCCAGAATATTGTTGTTGAGCTGGTTCGGGGTTCCGCGGCTGCTCGTCTCACGCATCAGATTGTGATGTTGCTCGACGGGGCGATCATTTCCGCCCAGACCGGGGAAAAAAGAAAAGCAGCGATGGACGGATGGAAGGCCGCGAAGTGCCTCGTCGCCTCACAATTGCGTCAGTACCAGGTTGCGGGCTAAGCGCAGCCATGGGGGCGTCAGCGCTCCCGTCATGAAGCGCGACTCGCTCGATAATCGTCAGCGTGCCATCGGCACGTCTGCCGTGCTCCCGAACCCTATTGATCAAGCTGGCCCTTCGTGCCTCCCCGACCTGTTTGGTGCGACTGGTCGCAGCTGGATCGGGCGTAAGCCTGGCTTCGCTGGAGCGACCAGTGTCTCGCAGTACGACATCGAGACGATGTGTCAGTTGTCCCAACCCTTTCAAGGAAAGCCATGAGTTTGACGAAACATGAAAATTTCAATCACCCCCGCGAGCAGGCGGTGACAATGATGAGATCTACGCTCACGTCAGAGGCGTGGGAGCGCAATGCGAATTTCGTCCGGAGCCTGAAGAGTGAGATTGAAAATCACCCGATATCCAGACACCCTGTGATCGAAATTCTTAACAATTGCAAGATTGATGGCTCAACCCTGCAAAGGATTCACCTGGAATATCGATATGCCATCGTGCAAAGCTTTACTGACGCATTGCTTGCAGCGCAACTCCAGAGCCGGCAATTGGAACCCCGGCTCAAGGCGGGCTCCAAGATGGCGCCGCGTTTTCTGCTGACGCTAAACAGCCTGGATGAATTCGGGTTCAGGCCCGGGCTTGATGTTGACGGTTATTACCTTGGCAACCCTGGATGTGCACACTATCCGCTGTACGAAGCCGTGCTTGATGATCTGAAGCTAAGCGAGGCTGCACGGCGTGCCTTTGTTCCCAGTTCCGCCGCCGCGCTTGTCCGGCAAGTCCTTGAGGAAAGCTTCGGAAATTACGTTGATGTTACTGCGCTTCTCGCAGTGGCCGAACATGAGGTTATCCTGTTTACGCCGCCGCTGCGGCGTGCCACAGGCCGGCACGGCATTGACGTTGACGATGGTTACTATTTCGTGCATGGCGTCAGTGACGATGATACGGCGAACGCAGCTGATGACGATCATGCGAGCGATCTCTGGAATGTATTGACCCACGCTATCACTGAGGCAGACTATGAACGCGTCATTGAGACATGCAAATGTTATATTGACTTATGGTCTGATTTTTGGGACCAGCAGATTGTTTTCATGAATGCGCCGACACGTGACACAGAGCATTCCATTGCACACGAGTCGTGAGGTTGTATACCTGAGCGAACTAAAGCGGGTACAGGATGCGTCGAGAGACCGGCGACTAGCAAGGGGGTGCAAGTCCGCTGCAATGCAGGTGTAGCATCCCGCATTGGCTCCGAGTCGAGCGCAGCCATCCGCGAGGAGGTCGGCGAAGCTCCCGTAGCTTCGCAACACCGGGGCGAGTGCGCTGCCCTGTCGGGGTCCCAAGCCGGCATCCGCAGGAATTTCCGCCACCACTGCAACCTGCAAGTTTCCTGATGCGCTCGGCAAGACATCCGAACGCTTCATTCACGTACTCCAATGCCTTGGGTTCGGCGCCCTGTGCGCGCAGAGAGCTTTTGAAGCTTTCCAGATCGGCAAGCCATTGCCGATGCAGCTTGTCCAGTTCGCTGACTTGAGGTCGGAAGACTGGCAGGTTGCCGCTTCCACGAGACCCTTGATAGCCGCGTTCAAGTGTTGCTGCCGTTGTCAGCAATTGAGCCTCCAGTCGCCTGTGGTGTTCGGAACACCGGGCCATGCCGTCGTATGGAGTTGACCCGGTTTCGTAGACACCTATTCTTTGGAACAGGAGGGGTCCATCATGCAGAGACATCGCACCCCGTACCCGGCGGAATTCCGGGCACAGATAGTCGAACTGGTGCGCGCCGGACGTAAGCCCGAGGAACTGGCGACGGAGTTCGAGCCGACCGCACAGACCATCTACAACTGGGTCGCACAGGCTGATCGCGACTCGGGTAAGCGTCACGACGGGTTAACCACGGCGGAGCGTGAGGAACTGACACGGCTGCGTCGCGAGAACCGGCAACTCAAGCTTGAGCGAGACATATTGTCAAAAGCCGCGGCCTGGTTCGCCCGGGAGACCGGGACCGTGCCCGACAAGGGTTCGAGTTCATGAAAGCGAATCAGGCCATCTGGCCGGTTGTTACCATGGCGCGGCTGCTGGAGGTCTCCGCCAGCGGCTTCTACGTCTGGCTCGAGCGCAAACCGTCTGCTCATGCTCGAAGCGATGCGGATCTGCTCTCACGCATCCGTGCGATCTATACGCGCTCACGTGGAACCTACGGGATGCCGCGCATTTATGCGGAACTCACCGGACAGGGTATCCACGTCGGGCGCAAGCGGGTTGCGCGCCTGATGCGCACCGCAGGGCTGCGCGGCGTGAGCCGGCGTCGCTGGTTCAGTACTACGCAGCGGCAGCCCGATGCACGGCCAGCGCCGGACCTGGTGCAGCGGCACTTCAACGCCGACGCGCCGAACCAGTTGTGGGTGGCCGACGCCACTTATGTGCCGACCCGCGTCGGGTTTCTGTACCTTGCGGTGGTACTGGACGTGTTCAGCCGGCGCGTGGTGGGCTGGGCGATAGCCAACCATCTGCGCACCGGGCTGATGCTGCAGGCCCTGGACATGGCGCTGGCGCAACGCCATCCCAACGGGGTGATTCACCACTCGGACCAAGGTTGCCCAATACACTTCGCTTGCCTTCGGCCGGCGTTGCAGCGAAGCAGGCGTGCGTCCGTCCATGGGCACAGTGGGCGACTGCTTCGATAACGCCATGTGCGAGGCCTTCTTCGCCACGCTTGAATGTGAGCTGCTCGCGCGCACGCGATTCGATACGCATGAACAAGCCCGACAAGCGTTGTTCTCCTTCATTGAAGGCTGGTATAACCCGCACCGCCTTCACAGCTGCATCGGCTATCGCTCGCCAATGATTTACGAACGCATGCATGCCGCGAAAAACCAGACCTCGTCCGCATGCGGGCTGCCCACCGCCGGCCAGCGTCATGGTCGTAACAGGCGACCCGCCGTCCGGCCGTGGACAACCCGCAACGTCACGTCAAACGGAGGACACTCACCCAGACACAATTCAACTGCGTAACCGTCCACTGAAGCGGGTCACCCCCAGTAGGGCCGCGATGCCTTGTTGCGTTCAGCTTCGAACGCATCTTCCATGATCAGGGCGTAGCGGTAAAAACCGAGGAATTCGTTGCAGTGCGATGAGTTGATTGTCGGAGGTTCCGACCCAGATCCTGTGCAGATCGGGCAAGTCTCCCATCATGCGGTTAATGATGGCCTGTGCGTCGTTGACTTGCTGGGCGGAAAGCTGTTGCATGTGCTGACCGATCTTTGCTGTCAGCCGGCGAAATTCATTCATGCTCATGCTTTGACTGTTTCAGAACCCTCTTGATCGGTAAGCATCAGATCAAGGCCGTCGTGAAGAGAAGCTGGAGTGTGGCCAGTATGGCGTCCGCGATAACTTTTTGCGGACGCAAAATTGGACAACACTAAAGACACTGTGACAGCCGCACCGAAACGACCAAACTTCTCTGCGGAATTCCGGCGAATGATCGTGGAGCTGACACTGCAGTCCGGAGCATCGGTAGCGCGAATTGCCCGCGAGCACAATCTGAACGACAGCATGGTCTTCAAGTGGCGGCGGCGATATCGCGATGCGCAGGCGAAGGGCCTGCAGACGCACGCTGCGCCTGTCGTGCGGTGGTCGCAACATGAGCCGCGAGCTGTTCCTGCTCGAACTTGAGTTTTTATGGGAATCGCTCACGTTGGTCAATGTGGTTATGCCCGATGTGACGTACCGCAGTTTCAATGTCGACCGGCTCGATTACCAGCGCAAGAGCTCATCGGGTCTGTTGTTGATCGTTGTAGAGAGTCGTCCCATCGAGATCCGCACGAGCGCGCAGGCGACGTATTCGAACACCGTGCAGCCCTCAGGCAACGATCCGCAGAGCCCAGGCTGGGGGTCTGCACGGCGGCGAACGTCCCCGCGATGGCGAACCAGCTCACGCCGCTGCAGGCAGGCATCTCCAGCATCGAAAGCGCGTACCCGGGCGCGGCGCAATCCGTGTCGGCAATCGTCACCATGATGACAAACGAAGCGACCCGAGCAATGTCGGGTGTGGCCTCCTCGCTGGAGACAGCGGTGTCCGGGCTCGTGACCTGAGCCGTCAGATTGCGATGCTCACGATCCCGCTCGCGGCTGTGCCATCGCAGACGCTCAGCGTCGTGCTCGGACAGCAGAATTGTGGCCTCGCCGTTTATCAGAAAAGCAGCGGGTCTGAACCGCTCCGGGTTTTCCGGAGCGGTTCAATATCGGGCTTGTCGCCGTGTGTGACCGCGACAGCTCGTCGGTGCGCGCGAACCTCGCGCCCGCCGCGCCGGGCAGCCTGCGCAAGCACGACCTGCCCGACTCGGTCTATG
>NZ_CAJNBO010000076.1:0-5584 GCF_905221015.1 Paraburkholderia nemoris
CTCATCCATTCCGCGCATCGCATCCGCTGCCAAAAATCATGAACACGATATCCATAACGCCCGTCCCTCAAACCCCGTTTACACGGGATCCAAATTCAACAGCCTGCTAGGTCTCCCAAGTGGCCGTGCCACGACCTGTTAGCCTATGCTTGTAGCGCGAACACCCGGTGCACATGACCGTGCAGGCGCATTTTTCTTGATGCCTATGTGCCAGGGCTGCATCGGGAAAGAAGAGCCCGTCGCGAGGACGGGCCAAGTGTTTCGAGGGCCGAGCGCTATGCAAATGCGCTCCCAAGTATGCTCGCTGCATTCTGGCGATAAGACAGCCGCTCAGCGCGCCTTTCTGTGCTTCGGTTGGTGAAACGTCGCGTAGGTCGCTCCGTCGGGTGCGCGTTAGCGTCGCTTCTCGTAGTGGTCGCCCGTGCGAGCGTTCTTGTAGTGGCCGCCTTTATGCGACGAGCCGTGGCCGCCGGCATAGTGGCCGCCGCGAGCCTCGGCGATGACCGGAATGATGAACGATGCGCATATCAGCGCGGCGATGATTCTCTTCATGAAGGATCCCCTTGTTGAGCGATCACGCCGTTGAGATTGGCGACACCATTGATGTCGGCAAATCGCCGTATAACTTGAGCGGTGAAACCTTGAACGCCGGGCGGGCAAGTGCGCTCGAACGATGGACGAATCCAAACGGTAGAATCCCGTGACACCGCCGAGTGTGGCGGAATAACGCTTGGAGATTTGTCAATGAATTGGAAAGCACCCGCATGGCTGGTCCCCTTTGGAGCGGCGTGCGCCGGGTTCTCGGTCGTCGCAGCGCTCTTTCGTAACGACGCTCTCCTTTGGCCCGGTCTGTGGATATTCGTTGCAACCCTTATTGCGTCGAATATCGAACGCATCGACCGGCTGAAAGCGAGCACGAGCGGCATCGAGTTCGAAGCTCGGCGCGCGGTCGAGGAAGCACGTGCGACAGTCGCCGAAATGCAACTCCTCGCAAAGCATCTGGCAAAAATCAGTCTTTCCTTCGTGAAAAGAAGCGCCAGAATCGGTGGATTCCCACCGGTGGAGGAGGAGCAAATCCGTGAGCGCACACTCCAACTTCTGCGATCGGCGCACGTCCCGGAGAGTGAATTTCCGGGCGTGTTGGAGGAGTGGCACAAGTGGGTGTTGAACGATTACGTGTTTGGCATTCTCGGTAACAGTATGGTGCCGGAAGGGCTGTCTGAGCCAGAGATCGGTCAATGGAAAGAATTCCGGCGTCGGGCGTTTGGCGAGAATCGCCCCGCTCCCGATGAACTCTGCGAATGGCTGGAAAGAAACGGTTACCTCGATCAGGAACGAAGCGACTACATCGAAGACTACCGGCACTATCTCGAACACAAGTCTCATCGTCGGCCCGAGGTATGGAACAAACACGTGGACTGGCCCCGTCTGCTCGGACCTCGCTCGCGCTGAGCTGACAGTTTAAGAAGCAGGATCGAGGAGAGTTTATATGCCGTTCAGATATCTCACGCCCGAGCAGACCAGAGACATTGCGCGACGGCGCATTGAGACCCTCGAACTGTGGCTGCGCAGATTTGTTGACGACGTACTCACGCAGGCTCTTGGGCCAGAGTACTTCTATACTGGCGCCCACGCTAATCAACAGATCGTCAAGAACGAGTTGCGTAGAAACGCAAGCCAGCGGCGGCAAGCCGAACCACATCGATACACGCGTGACATCGACGCACTGCTGTTGGACGATCTAATCGATCTTGTTTCGAAGCCAGACTTGTATCAATCGTTTTTTGAAGAAGGTTTTCGAAGTGCCTTTCCGCTGGGAAGCGTCGAACTACGGAGCGTCCTGAAGCGGCTTCTTCCGATTCGGAATGCCCTATCTCACGCTAATCCGATCACCCCTCATCAGGCTGAGCGAGCCGTGTGCTATTCAGATGACGTGATCCAGTCACTTAAGGAATTTTACGTGTCTCAAAACCGCTCACAGGAGTACAACGCGCCACGACTCGTTGAATTCTCAGATAGTCTCGGCAACCGAAAGACGCTTTCTCAGACACGCGGCCAAATTCACCTCGTCGACGGGCCTGCGCTTCGGCCAGGTGAAACGCTCATCATTGACGTCGAAGCTGACGCCAGTTTTCCTGAGGACGAGTACCGGATTGAATGGTCTGTCAACAACATCTCCGACGGCGAGAAATCGACCGGCACTCGATTCGTTTTAGAGATCGACGAAAAGCACGTTGGCGACCAAACAATGATCTCGGTTATGGTTATTTCGAATAGAAAGTGGCACCGACACCAGAACTTCGACTCGTTGCATGTAGTCGTGTACAAGGTGTTGCCTCCGATCTAATGAACAAGCCCCGCCGCGCTACGATTTTTTTGCGCTTCAGTTCGCAATCGTCGGTTTGGTACCGATCCATCCGCTCGGCGAAATCCAATAAGTCACTGCAACCTTCTTCCTGAGAAGCCTTGATTTCCCAAAGCGCGACTTGTACGAGCCGGAAACTCCGCTCTTGCTCGTCGCGAGTCAAGCGAAGACTGCGCTAGAGTTCTTCCACGCCGCCGCATGAAAGTTCCGCGAATAGCGCAACTTGTTGCGGTTCTCCATTGGAGCTGCAGCTCAATGCATGCAGTTTAGATACTCCATGCCATACCCATAGCTTTGCGGAATTCTAGGAGCGTATATACGCGTTCGCGGTGAGCGATGTCGTCGAAATCTGATCTCGATCGAGCGAGCGGCCGGACAGCACCGTAGAGCTGCCTTATGGGGCGCGTGAGGTGAACGACTGCAATGGCCGATGAACGGGCACAGGTAGCTGCATCCGCAACGACTCGAGTTCGGCCGAAACTGTCATTCGGAGGCGCTGCATGGAGCGGCTGTTAGCTGCGGTTGCAGTTCGACGGTCGCAAGCTCACGACGGGTCCTACGCTTATCGTCCCAACGCCACCTTGCAAATGCGCTATTGGAATTAAGCCCACACAGATACATTCTTGAAGGTTGCTTTTACTGGCAACGCATCGTGGTCGATCCGTCCGGCGAGCTCTTCGGAACGGGGAGCCCAAAGGTTTGCATGCAATCGCATGGGAAGATGCGGAACCGGAGTTGGATCCCAGCCTACACGCTCATGCACGATCCGGCCATCCACGGACCACGTGATACGGCCCGGACGCCAGTCGATCGCGTAGAGGTGGAAGTCCAAAGTGGCGTCGAAACCGAGGTTGATGCGGCATGGCGAACCGCGATAACCAAACCCTATTGTCGCCCCATCGTCACCTGGATTGAAGTAGACGTTGATCAGCATGCTTCGAGGATCGTGACCCGCCAGTTCCACATCGATCTCCTGTCGTGGTGCGTCTCGATGAAGGAAAAAGCCAGTAACGAGGCCGGAACCGCAAGCGGCTTTTATCTCTGCCTCGAAGCGACCGTACCTGAAGGATCGCGCGGACGCGAAGGCGCCGGAACGGTACAGCCTGCTTCCGGTGGCAATCTTGCTGATGATGAGATGCGCGCCGTCTTTATCATGCAAGAGACTGTCTTGCGAGAATGATGCCAGATTCCCCGGAAAGGTCTCCACGAGCCCAAGAAACGACGACATCGCCGTCGTCATTTCCGAGAAAACGAGGCGTTCGCCTGCGGGTAGCACAGGACGACCCGAGGGGGCTCTCGGCTGCCAACCACTCTGTGGCGGAAGGACCCATGGCGAATCGTCCAACGAACAGGGCTTCTGCGGAAGGGATGGAGCAATCCGGTGCATCGCGCCCGGCCGATCATCTCGGAAAACCCTTAAGTGTCGCGGAGTTCCGATAGGGAAAGCTTGAACGGGCTCGGCCAGGCCGAGAAGGGTGCAAAGCGGCTCCCACAATCGATTCTCCGGTCCATCGTGTGACAAAAAAGCGGTCCGTGAAGACGGTAGACATTCCTGCTCCATTTCGGACCGGGACACAGTGTTCACCTCCAGGAGAAATCTTACGTCCTTCCTTGCGATTGCGGCGCGTAGCGCGTCCGGTGTGAGCGGAGCGTCGACGACGGCGTCAAACACCTCGAAAAGATTCAAAAGGTCTTGTGGCCGAATCCCGTCTTCATCACCATCGAACACCCGGACCCGCAATCCAAGCATCGACAGAGCCATAGCTAGGCCTTCATGCTCGCCGCCGGCGGTCCACGCCAGCACCGGGCCTGCGCCCGTCCGACCAGGCGCCATCGGACCCGAGCCCGCATCGATGATCCCCGCTCGCGTCAGGTAAGGAAGCACGGAATAGGCGTTGTCGGAGGCGCTGTCCTGTCGCTGCAGAATCGCTGGTGAGGAAAGCGCAAGTGCGCCGAGTTCACTAAAGCGATAGTTTATCCACAGGTCGACGGGGCCAATTACTGGCATTGCTCGCAGGAGTGCCGCCGCCCCCTCGCGCGACAGCACATAGCCGGAGAGAAACCACAGTCCCCGCACCGGTCGGAAAAGAGCGTCGCAAAGGTCGACGCGTTCTGCCGTCCCTCCTGCGTCCGCGTAGGACAGGTACAGCAAACGCGGTCCGCCTTCAGCGCAACAGCGCCGAAGGGCGGCGCGCCAGCCGCGGGAAATGGCCGCCGCAGCGCCCCACTTGAACCACACGTCGTCCTCGAGCACAAGCACGTGATTATCGGACCCACTTGCAATGGTCTTCCAAACCTCCACGTGCGACCTCGCTACCGCTATCTCCTGCCGCGTCATTTTGATCGGCTCGTCGACAGCGAAGCAATCTTCCAGCCTTGCATCCGGCTGGACGTAAAGGTGGTCACCGATGCGGTACGTCGAGTCGACGTCGGCCGTCGCCGCGACGGCACGGCCGTCGCGAGCGTCCACTGCTGCGACTCGGCGCGCTATAGACGCTAGCGGAGCACCGTCGGACGTTCGGAACCGGCGGAGTTCGCGGATTACGCGCCGCCATCTACGCGGTTGCCGGTCGAGGTTCACGATCAGGATCAAGCCGATCATGTCCTTGCCAGTGCCAAAGGCAGAGATCTGGCCGCCGGGGAGAATGCTCGCTGTTGCGCGCAAGATCCGGAATGCGAACCTGCGCAGTGAGCCTGAGGCGTCCCGAAGGTTCATCGATTCTTCACATTCCAGTTCATGGCCTTAGCGGGAGCCCATGTTGCGCCAGTTGCGGGCGTCACCGCGGTAGGAGAGCTGCCAGCGAGTTTCCGCGATGGCCTCCCAGTCATGTAGCAGTTCAAAGTCGAAGGGAGTCCCGGCAATCATCAAATTGCGCGCATGTGCGGCTAAAGCGGCGGTGAAATTCCCGGGACCAGTTGTCGACTGGATCTCGGGGAAGCGATCCTCGCCGAGTAGCTTCTCGGTCGATCGAGCGAGCGCACGCTGTAGCACGGGGTGATCGGCCGGCGCGGCAATCGGATCGTTGTTGACGTAGAAGATGCGTCCATTTGTCGGCAGATCCCTTCGCCAGATCTCGGCCGCCGGCACCATCCCGCTGGACGGGATGTCCCGGACGGTCAGTTGAAACTCCCCCACTTATGGTCGCGCAAATTCCCCCACCCTGTGAAGCAGGACTAAGGGTTATTTAGCTGGTTTTCGATTTCCGTGCAAGCGTTTCA
>NZ_CAJNBO010000077.1:0-5479 GCF_905221015.1 Paraburkholderia nemoris
CAAACCCGCACCCTATGTCGAAGGCGCGGTAGCCCGAGCCCATCACAGTACCGCCCGCCTGCTTAAACGCGCCAAAGGCGGGACATCTTGATCAAGACCTTGAAAGGGCTGGCCCTTAATCCTTCAGCGACCGACATATCGCTTGAACGATTGGGATACGCTCGTGTTTAACGGGGAATTATATGACGGAGACGCAGCACGACAATATGTCAATCGAAAGACGAGTTATTAAAAAAATCATCTGGCGCGTCGTTCCGTTTCTGACAACCTGTTACATTTTTGCAATACTTGACCGAAACAATATCGGCTTGGCAGCACTTCAAATGAACAAGGATATTGGCTTGTCCAAGTCAGTGTTCGGTTTTGGAAGCAGCCTGTTTTTCATTGCCTATTTTCTTTTCGAAATACCCAGCAACATTATTCTCCAGAAGGTCGGTGCAAGGGTTTGGCTTGCACGCATAATGATCAGTTGGGGGCTGGTTGCAGCGGCCATGGCACTTGTCCGCGGACCGGTCTCCTATGGTGTCGTGCGATTCGTGCTAGGTGCCGCCGAAGCCGGCTTTTTTCCTGGCGTGCTGCTCTACCTCACATTCTGGCTGCCGTCTGCCTACAGGGCTCGCGTGATCGCCTTGTTGATGGTGGCGATTCCGCTGTCTGGATTTTTCGGCTCTCAGATCTCCGGATGGCTGCTGTCACTGGACGGTCTGTTCGGACTGCGAGGCTGGCATTGGCTCTTTATCGCCGAAGGGTTGCCAGTGTTCGTCCTCGGCCTGATCTGTCTGTTTCTCTTGACCGACAGCCCGCAAAGCGCCTCATGGCTCTCCTCGGCTGAGAAGGCTTGGCTTGTGTCGCGCTTGCAGAGCGAACGCGACGTCGCCCGCCCGATCGACGATATCTCGATGTCGCAACTGCTGCGTAACCGCTCTGTCTGGGGCCTGACGTTGGCCAGCGCTGCAGCACTGGCGGCAGGGAGCGTGCTGGGCGTGTGGCAGCCGCAACTGATCAAGGCGCATGGACTGACCGACGCGCAGACAGGCATCCTCAACTCCATCCCCTACGGCATCGCGTCGGTGCTCATGATTATCTGGGGCTGGAGTTCCGATAAAACGAACGAGCGCCGGTGGCATACGTGTGTGCCATTGATTCTGATCGCGGTGGGATTCTCCGCCGCAGGATCTGCAAGCAGTCTCACAACGATTCTCGCGTTGCTCTCGTGTGTGCTGGTTGGCGCCTACTCTTTCAAAGCACCGTTCTGGGCTTTGTCGCTCGAGTTTCTTTCGCCACGCGTGGCAGCCGTCGGACTCGCAGGCATCAACGCGGTCGGCACGTTGGCGGGCGGGCTGATGGTCAACGTCTATGGCTTCATCCTTGAAAGAACCGGCAGCACCAACCTTGCCATGATGCCGACCGCACTCATGGGATTGGCGGGCGGCCTCGTGATTCTGACGATATCGCGCAGTAACCGGGGAGGCATTCTCGAAACACGGGGATGATCCTGGTCGCTTCCAAACGCCGCGCAACGGCGCATCGAGCACATGGATGCACGGTAGTTGACCAATCAACTCAGATTGACTTGCGTGGGCGGGATGACACAACCGGCGATAGAGGTCACGTCGTTTGTCGAGCCATCCCGCAACGCTCCGCGGCCTTTCTTTGATACGTCCATTGGTCCGTTATCCGGTTCGGATGCCGTGCCCTATTTGAATGATTCGGAGGATAGTTTGACTGTCAAAGTACTTGGTGATGAAGCTTATGTGAAGCTCGATGATCCGGAAGCCGCATCGATCCGCGCCGCGCTGGCCGGAATCGACTACGATCCCGGCGGCGGCCCGGAATACATCGCGACACTTCGGAAAGCCTTTTATTCGAGCTTTCCGGACAGAATGATCCGCCTCTTCGAGACGCTGAAGGAATCAAGCGGGACCAACGTTCCATACCTGATCGTCGACAATCTGCCGATTGACGACAATGTCACTGGCAGTCCTTCATTTAACGAAACCGGTGCGGCCTTCAAGGCGGGCGTGCTCAGCGAAAATCTCCTGTCGGCCATTGGCGCGGCGATTGCCGAACCCTACTCGATTTATCACGAAGGTCGGGAACTCATCAACAATCTGACACCTCACCTGCATAAGGCGAGCGAGTACACAGGACTTGGTTCACTAGTCGAACTCGATTTCCATACGGAGAATGCCGCCCAGGCGCATATGCCCAATGGCGACACCTCACCGATTGCGCTCATTCTGCTTGGAATCCGCCAGCAATCGGGAGGCGGAGAGCCCGAGACACATTTGTCAGACGCGAGAAAGGCCTTGAGTCTGCTGAGCGACGATGATATCCGCTACCTGCGGGGCCGCCATTTCATAATCCGTGTTCCCTATCGCTGGCGGGGCACGACGTCCAGACCGCAAGATAACACCGATTTGTGTTCGATCGTATCAGGGCCAGCGGAGGCTCCACGCATCACGGTCGCTTTCTATCCCGACATGGTTCTTCCCGTCAATCAAAACGCACGGGTGGCATTGGACAACTTCTATCGGGCGATTAAGTCCGTCTCTGTGGGCATGAAAATCACCCCCGGCCGACTTGTCTACATCAACAATCGTTTCTCCCTGCATTCGCGGGACAAATTCTCGCCGACGTTCGATGAAAACGGTAGGGCGAATCGGTGGGTACAGCGTGTCTTTCTGGCGCCAAACCTATGGAACTATCGAATGTTTGACAGGACGCTGGCTCGGGTCTTCGATCCAAGCTCGCTCAACAAGACCAGCCGGCTCCGGGAGCAAGAGAACGTGAGTGCCGGTTGAAAGCGCAATCGCCCGTTCCATCTCGTGAATCGGCCCGACAATTGCTAGCGAATCTCGTTGTGCTCGCAACGTGGCCTTTCGATCGGCGCCTGTTTCAGTAAATTCATAACATCCGGACTTTTACGTGCCAACTTCGAACAGTTCGTCGGGTGCGACCATGGCAATTATCGGTGGCGGAGCGGCGTGTATCTCCTTCCTGTTTCATTTCGTGGAGCTTCACTTCCGCCGCGCCACGGATACTCGCAAGATTCTGGTCTTTGAAAAGGAGCGCCCCGTTGGTCCCGGTCTTGCGTATCAGGAAGACCACGCGGACCTCATTCTCAATCGCGTCGCGGAGACGATGTCAATCTCCCCTGCCAATTCCACCCTGTTCGCGAAATGGATGGTGTGGAAGGCAAACTACTCGCGCGAAATACATGAGGCAACGGGCGGTAGTTTTCCGGATGTCTATCTCCCTCGACGTTTATTCGGAAGGTTCCTACGCGACTCGTTCCGGGAAATCCAGAACACGGCGGCGGAGCACGGCGTCGTCATCGAGGTGATTCGCGAAGCCATCGTAAGAATAGACCGATCTCCTGAGCTGCGTGTCCACAGTCGGACTGGCAGTTGGGCCGCCGGGAACGTCGTTCTTGCGACCGGGCATACGAACCCCAAAGATCACTACGGGCTGTCCGGCCACAATCGATATATTCACTCAGCCTACCCGGTAAGCGATCATCTCGAGAAGCTGAGATCCGCATCATCCATCTGCATTCTGGGTGCCAGCCTGACCGCCATCGACGTAGCGGTCAGTCTGCAATCGGCTGACTACCGGGGGCGCATCGACATGCTATCCCGGCGAGGCTTGCTGCCCTACGTAAAGGGAAATAGCTACCCGCCGCATGTTCTTCAGCATCTGACCGAGCTGGCATTAAAGCGGATAACCGATGACGGGATATCCAAGGTTAGCTTGCGGAGCGTGCTTCGCCTGTTGAGGCGTGAGCTGCACTCTGTCGGCGTCAGCTGGAAAATGTTGTTTGCGAACGAATATCCTGATGCAAAAGACCATCTCGATGCGCAGATTGAGAGTGCAGGTGAAATCAGGCCATGGGCGCCGATATTCCGCGCGATAAACGGCCTTGTGCACGATCTTTGGAATTCGCTCGACGAAGCATCTCAACACATCTTCCTGCGCCGCTTCTCCAGACGCTGGATGTCTATCCGTACACCTATACCCATTCAGAACGCGAAACGCCTACAGGCTATGATGCGGACTGGCCAGCTTCGCGTATCTTCCGGGCCCGCGACGTTCTCCGTGGTTCCATGCGGACGACTCGAAATGACGCGACAGGACGGATCGAAGCGGCACTACGACGCGGTGGTCAATGCGACGGGAACGGCTGCTTCCGTTGACGGTCCGCCGGACTCGGAGCTGATATGGTCGCTCGTTCAATCAGGTATCGCGGCCGCGGATGCAAGGGGAGGAGTCAAGGTCGATTTTGCAAGCGGAGCGTTAATCTCCGATACCGGAGCGATAGACAGAAGCATACGCGCGGTAGGGCACGTTACGAGCGGCACCTATTTTTATGTCGATTCTCTCGACATGATATCGCGCCAGGCTCAAAGAATTGCCGCGGACCTGATGGAGAACATCTGCGGTGATAGCCACGGAATTGCGTCGCAAAGGGCGCTTGAAATTCCAGATTCCAGCCTGATAGCCTGACCCATGAACCTGACACTGCACAATTATTTCAACAGTTCGACGTCGTATCGCGTGCGTATCGCGATGAAACTCAAGGGCGTCGACTACGAATCTATTCCGGTCAACCTCAGGAAGGACGAGAACTGTACGCCCGAGTATCTGGCTCTGAACGCCGCCGGCGGCGTTCCGCTGCTTGTCGGAGAAGAGATCACCTTGCATCAGTCAATTGCAATCATCGACTGGCTGGATCATGTTGTTCCTGAACCTAGGTTGATTCCGGAAGAACCGTTCCAACGGGCTCGCACGCTTGAACTGTCGTTCGCAATCGCGTCCGACATTCACCCCGTCAACAACTTGCGGATACTGAAGTACCTCACTCGAACCTTTAACGCCACCGATTCCCAGCGGGCGCAATGGTATCAACATTGGATTCATGAAGGGTTTGTCTCCGTGGAAAGCCTGCTACGCAGATACCGGCAAGGCTCGCTCTGTTTCGGCGACGTTCCGACGCTGGCGGAGTGTTGCTTGGTTCCGCAAATCACGAATGCATTGCGAGTTGGCTGTGACTTTTCCAGCTTTCCAATTTCGATGGAGATCTTCGAGAGGTGCATGACAATGCGTGCCTTTCTCGAATCGGCTCCCGCTGCGCAGCCGGACTATGTACCTTAACGCCGCACTTCAGTGCGGAGACCGCTAGCGCGACAACGCGCATCAATCGAGACTTTTAAGATGAATACTGTAAGCGGGCTCCAACCGGCTGGGCGGCGCAATGGCATGGGCATGACGCTTGCCGCAACGAGCTTCGGCTTTGTCGCGGTCCAGCTCGACGTGACGATCGTCAATGTAGCGATGCCGAGCATCGGTGCCAGCTTCACTACGGGCGTGTGTTACGTCCCGCTATATCTGGGTTCCAGCGGAGGTGTTTATCTCGGTATCAAATAGGATGAAGTTTGGAACTTAACCCTGAACATCATGAGATGAGACGGACGTAAAG
>NZ_CAJNBO010000078.1:0-5425 GCF_905221015.1 Paraburkholderia nemoris
GTCGCGCACTAAACGAGGCCCATTCCATTCCTCATTTAGTGCGCGACGCCCCACGCAATCTCACGCCACATAGCTCGCGACGACAACCCTAATTTAGGCCGGGACGTAACAGGCTGTCTCCAGTCGATGCCCTCGAGGAGCATCGACAGTTGTGCGGAGCTCAGATGGACCTTGCCACCATCGGCTTGGGGCCAGATAAAATGGCCTCGTTCAAGGCGCTTCGCGAGAAGCCAGATTCCGTCCTCCGTTGCCCAAAGAATCTTCACCAGGTCACCCCGGCGGCCTCGGAAGATGTAGACGTTGCCGCCCAGCGGATCCTCCTCAAGCGCTGTTTGCACCTTCGCGGCCAGCCCCTGAAACCCGCATCGCATATCGGTGACGCCCGCAGCAATCCAGATGCGCGTGCCCGCCGGCAGGGAAATCATGAGCGCAGACTACCCAGCACAATTCGCAACAGGTCGGCATCGACCAGACCGTCCACTTTAACCACCGCACGACCGATCCGGATCTCGATCGTGCCGGCAGCTAATGCAGGCCTCGTGTCCTGCGCTTGTGGCTCAATCGAAGATGATGCCCCGACCTCCGCTCGCGTGTCGTCTACAAGTACAACCGGAATGAGCCCTGCAGACTGAGCTTGCTGCTCGGCCAGATAACGCCGCCGCCAGGTGAACAGCATGTTCGCATTGATGCCGTTCTCGCGGGCCAGTTTCGAGACTGAAACGCCAGGCTCGCAAGCCGCAGCCGCCAGTCGCTCACGAAGCTCCCGGGCGTAATTCGGGCGCCCCGTTCGGGTACCCGGCTTCTTCTCTTCAGACTGTGACAAAGTGGTGCCCATCAAATCGGAATGATGGACATTACTTTGGTGTCTATCTCAGTCACCGCCTATAACGGCCGGCGCGAGCCGCTTACGGCTGAGTTGCATTTGTGTCAGACTCTATTTCGTCGGGGCGCGATCACGTGCGTCGCTAGCCATCTGATTTTATTGGATGTGTGGTGTCAAACTCTATTGTTCGTTCACAGTTTGCCGTGGCGCAGAAGGCATCGACCGAAATCATCGGCACGATCGCGGGCTGCCATGACAGCGCCTCGAGCGCGATATCCTGTGCCACGAGTCCGGCGTCCACCACGGACATCAGATCCGCGAGCGCAGGCGTGGGGATGCGCTGCACACGCGTGGCGATGACGCTCGGGATGAGCCGTGCGGTCAGGTCGAACCCGACGGACTGGCAGAAGCAGTAGATCATGAACGTGAAACCATCTTTTGCGTTCATGGGCACGATCGGTTCGCCCGTCACCGGGTTGTTCACCACGAGAAACGCCGTGTAGAGATCGCGGCTCGCGAAGAAAGCCCAGTGGTGAAGCAGGATGTCCTCGAGCGTCCAGGGGCCCGACCCGGACATGTCGATCATGGCCGAATTCAGCACCTTGGTTGGCAGGATGTTCGAGCGCGAATTTTCCATACGCGTCTGGATATTCGCCTCGACATCGGGCTGGATTAGCGCGTTGGCGACGGCCACGGGCTGCTCGTTATTGAGCATCTGGTCGAGCGTCCATGTGGTATCGGCCACCGCGTTGTAGCCGAAGTTCAGCGCAACGGCGTCGAATTTGATCGCCGGGTAAAGCGAATCCGGCATGCCGGACACGTCATGGTTCATCACGTAGGCGGCCAGCGGTATGCCGCGCTCCGTGAGCAGCTTCTGGATGAGTGTCCTGAAGGTCGACTGCTTGCCGGCGTTGCGCCCGATGTAGTTGATGTTGCGGTAGAGCCAGATGGACTGCGCGAGCGTGAGCTGGTCATAGTACTGGTCCAGACCCAGATGCGAGGCGAGATACTGCCTCACGTGGTAGCTGTGGGCCTCGGCGGTGCCGCAGGCCTCGAGGCGATACGAAATGAGCGCCATGAGCAGGCCGGAGTACAGGTTCGAGTTCTGCACCGTGAAGTACAGATCGTCACTGATTCCATACTGCGGATTGATCCACCGGACCTTGAACGCCTTGATCCATCCCTGCAGTTTTTGCACCAGGCTGAATTCGTTGGGCTCGATGAGCAATGCAGGCCATCCGAGGATATCGCCATCGGCGGCGGCGATCGCGGCCTGCATGTCGACCGGATAGATGATCCCGAGGATCAGGAACACCTGCTTCGGGTATTGCGTGACGAGCTGCTGGTACTCCCAGGTCCCGAACTGGTAGGCGGCGGCCGTGGCGGTATGGATCTTCAGGTTATCGACGGTGAAACCGATGATCTCCATGGTGTCGAGCGACGTCACGTGCATCGGCGTATCCGTGAAGTGGTACTGCCCTGCGAGATTCATGTAGTACTTCCACGTCGTCGGGTCTGTCTCGTCGAACGCGCTCGATCCGTAGTAATCCTGCACATACTGGTTAAGGCCATCCATGCTTTCCTGTGACTTGATCGTGAGCGTGCCCGCGAGCTGGATGCACTGGTTGAGATAGACCTGTAACTCGTTGGAATGGCTCGATGCCATGGCGGTGCTCCAAGCGTTGGTATTCCAGGCGTTGATATTCCAGAAATGGAAAAGGGGTTTCACATGAGCTCAAGCGCCTACCGGCGTGTGATCGAATCGGCCGCAACGGGCAAGAAGTTTCACGTCCTTCAGCTCGTGCGCCGGGACCCGGAGACGGCCGCGATCCTCGCCAAGCTGGTTCCGTCCACCAATCCCCCGCAATACAGCCAGGAGGGAAAAAGGGAGATCACGCAGCCCAACCTGTATGAGTTCCGCAATGCCGCGGAGCAGACCGCGCGCAACATCAACGATGCGGAAACGGTGATGGGGCTGCTGCCCGACATGGAGCTCGCGCAGCAGGTGCTGGTGGCGAGCATCGGGTCGCCCAAGGACATGATGTCCATCGATCTCACCTTCACGCCACCCGAAGGCCTGATGCCGCCCGATGTGAGCGGTGCGCTCATCGATCGCTACCGCCGGCATTTTGAGCAGGTCCATAAAATTAAGGCGCTCATTCCCGAGATCCTGCGCGCCTCGCTCTTTCGGACCGGTTCGTATCCGGTCGCGGTGATTCCCGAGAATTCGGTCGACGCGGTGATCAACGGAGAACAGCGGCTGTCGATGGAATCGCTCTCGGAGCACATCTATGCCGATGGCATGATCAGGCCCCTGGGAATACTCGGGCCGGTGCAGAAACCGGCGCCCACCGAGCAGAGAATGACCGGCATCTCGGCCGAGTCGTTCGCCGACCATCACTTCAATGCGTGGGACAGCCGCAATGTCGGGCAGGTGCGTTTCGAGCTGGCGCTGGACACTCCGCTTGCGGTGCAGGACGTCTTTCTGGGTGTCACCGACAACCCGACTGTGCTCAAGATTCCGGGAATCAGACAGAAGATCCGGGAGAGTCGGATTCTCGCGTCGATGAAGTCGCCGGCGCTCGAGTCGGTTGGCTACGGCAGGGAAATGTCGATCGCGGAAATGAACGACCGTGAGCTCACGGGGGTGCTGTATCGCAACAGGCAGTACGGGTATCAGCCCATCGCGAGCGTGAAGACCCAGGAGCAGCTCACGCGGCGCACGGTCGGCAGCCCGCTCACCATGCACATTCCTTCGGAGGCCGTGATTCCGGTACACGTGCCGGGCACGCCCGAGCATCAGGTCGGATTCTTCGTGCTGCTCGACATGGAAGGGCATCCGATCGTCAGGCAGGCGATCACCGACTCGTACCAGCAGATGACCCAGCAGCTGAACACGGGCGGTGCGTTTCCCTCCGCAATGATCAACAAGGTGAAGTCCCAGATGGAGGGCTTCAACTTCTCGAACCGGGAATCGCTCGACTACAGCGCCCGCGTCTATGGCGACATGATCGAGCAGGACCTCCTCGCGCGTCTGCGCAACGGAGTCTACGGTTCCGGCGTTGAACTGGCGCGGCGTGAGGAAATCTATCGCGTGATGTTCGCGCGGGCGCTGGCCCGGCAGAACAGCCAGCTGCTCTTCATCCCCGCGGAGTTCATGACCTACTTCGCGTTCCGCTTCAACGAGAACGGCATCGGCGAGTCACTGCTCGATGAGATCCGCATCCTGAACGGGCTACGCACCACACTGCTTTTTTCGAATGTGATGGCAGGCGTGCGAAATTCCATTGCGCGTACGGACGTCAAGATCAAGCTCGATGAGGAGGACCCAAATCCCGAGAAGACGATGGAAACGATCATGAACGAGACGGCGCGTTTGCGCTCGAACCAGATGCCGGTAGGGATCAGCTCGCCGTACGATGTGCTGGACTTCATCGCGCGGGCGGGCTTCAACTTCGTGGTGGAGGGGCATCCCGGTTATCCGGATGTCAACATCGATTTCGGTGAGAAGAACACCAGTTACGCCAAGCCCGACACCGATCTTGAGGACAACCTGCGCAAGCGCGCGCTGATGAAGGTCGGTACTCCACCCGAACTGATTGATACGGCCAGCCAGCCAGAGTTCGCCACGTCGATTGTCACCAGCAACACGCTGATGTCAAAGCGCGTCATGCAGCTTCAGGATGAGTTCCATCCCCAGTTGGCTGCGCACATGCGCATTCACGTGATGAACACGGCCGAAACGATGGAGGACATGAAGCAGATCCTGCGGGATAACTTCTCGAAGCTCGAGTTCAGCAGGGAAGACCGGCGTGACGCCAGGCGCTATTCGAATCATCGTGCGGACCACAGGGCCGAGGTGCCTGTCGTGACAGACAGGCCAGTGGCCGACAAGAAGAACGTCAGTGACGAGCAGAAGGAATATCTCGTCGAGCAGATCCTGGTCGAGTTCCTGATGAACGTTGAGGTTTCGCTGCCGCGGCCGAACTCATCGACGCTGGAAAACCAGGTGACAGCGCTGGAGACTTACACCAAGGCGCTCGAGGCGGGCCTGGAGGCGTGGCTCTCCGAGAAGTTTTTCAACGCGGATACAGGCGGTGACATCGCCGCGAAAATCGAAACACTGAAGGAAGTGGCCAAGGCCTATTTCATCCGGCTGTACATGATCGAAAACGGCATGCTGCCGGAGCTGGCCCAGCTCACCACGATGGATGAGGACGGCAAGCCACTCGTCGATGTCTACCGGATGCAGACCGAGCACATTGAACAGCTGCAGAAGGCGTTCGGCGAATTCTTCAAGGGCCTGTTGCCGATCACCAACCGGGCGAACGAGAAGTTCAAGACGGTTCAGGACAAGAGCACGACGGAAGCCACCGACAGTTACTCGTCGGGTTCGGATACATCAGGCGGTAGTGATTATGGCTTTGGAGGCGGGGGCGAGGAAAACATGGGGGGCGGTGAAATGCCCGACTTCGGCGACGGCGGTGAGGAGGTGTTACGTCCCGGCCTAAATTAGGGTTGTCGTCGCGAGCTATGTGGCGTGAGATTGCGTGGGGCGTCGCGCACTAAATGAGGAATGGAATGGGCCTCGTTTAGTGCGCG
>NZ_CAJNBO010000079.1:0-5392 GCF_905221015.1 Paraburkholderia nemoris
TCAGGCCGCTGGTGAACTGCTGCGCATGCGGATTGTCGCGGCAAGCGGCAACCAGTTTTTCCAGCAGATGGCGACCATCATCGGCGGCACGCTGCCGATACTCAATCTTGTCGCCAGTTCCCGCAAAGGTGCATGGGCAGCAGCAGTGCGTGCTTATGGTCGTGTCGTCGAAGCCATCGAGCGGGGCGATCAGACCGAAGCGGAAATCGCCAGTTTTGCGCTGTTCGACCACCGGGGTGATGAGTCTGTGCCGAGCCAGCCAGACCTGTTCATCAGGGGGACTCAGTCAGAATGTTCCCTCACTGGCGCATCGGTCACGAAGGAGGCAACGTCACGATAGGGATACCGAACCGGCAGGGACGTTGTATGAACCCCGGACGACGCAGGCGACAGGACATCGCAGGGAGCGCCATGGATGTACCGGACGGCAAGCATCGCTCACGGGCCAATCGGATGCTGGACGGAATCATGGCGGGGATCGTCGAAGACCGGCACGGCCCCATGCTTGCGAGCGCAAGACGTGCTGACGAAGGAATTCAGCGTGAGTCGCAGCGTGCCGCGCGAAGCGTTGTCGATAGTCTCGCCGCGCGAGCGTGACGAACACCTCGCGTCGAAGGTCCTGTTTCTCCGTCATGAGGGTCGGTGTCCATGCGTATGCGCGGGCACCTGACTTCCTTCGGTCATTGATCGTGCGTCGCTAAAAGACCGGGTAATCCGTAAAAAATCGACAATGAAAAGGACACTACCAGCTCACCATGGAGCAAACTCCATCCGTTCGAGGCAACGGGCAAAAAAAACGCAACTCCCGCCACAGGAGTTGCGGACAGAATACCCGCGTTGCGGCCGAGGATGGAGTGTCGCAGTCGTGGGAGCGCGGGAGGAGACGACCCGACGCGCTAATTCCTATTATAGTTAGGATTGGATATTAATTCATGATGATTTTGCGAAAAATATGGAGACCTGGACGATATCCGACGAAGGGTTGCTGTTCTTAATGTTGGTGGTCACGCGCTGCCGTAAAGATGATGAAGAATGCAGAACTGAAGTCGCCGCTAATACCGGGTGGACTACAGCCCGCCCGAAGTACGGGCGGTGCTTTCGGACTATGTGGCGAGGGGGCAGGTGAAACAGATCCTCGACGGCGGGCGCGCCCGCAGCAGTCTGGCGGCGTCTCTCGCGAGCGGGACGGCCAGCCGCATGACTGAGCGGGCCGGTGAACACAGGATGTCGCTGATGAAACGCATCTACTTCTGGACTGTAGTCGCCGCCGTAGTCATTCTGGGAGCGGTTGCGTGGATCAAACGCGACGACCTCGCGCCGACGACCACCCTGTCCGTGCGGATCGGCGAAACCTGGGAAGATGTACTCAAAGGGTCGACGTTTCCCGTTGTAAAGCATTCCGGTGCCCCCGACAAAGGTTCCGGAATGACGGCTGTCGATGCCCCGGCAGTCGTCATTGTGTTTAGCGATCCTGTTAACGGCTTCACACTTCCTGCTACGAAGTTCGCGCAGGTGACCTGGCGTAACAGGAAAGTTGCAACCATCACCACGTCACCCATGCTGGAGGCGCTGCCGTTCAATGACGCCGTCGCACTGCTGAACCGGTTGCAGGCTGATTTCAGGAAAGCTGGCTGGGAACCTGCCGGTGGATCTGGCGAACGGATGTCGTCATGGTTCGACACCTCGTCGGCGGCAGGCCTGTCGGAGCTTCGGCAGGCAGGTGCGCTCGGGTTCGGGCAAGGCCTCACGCGGGAACTGGCGGTGCCGCACAAATACACGATGCAATTCCAGTTCCGCTGCTGGGACTACTGCAGCTTCGGGCCAAATGAGTACACCCTCTACCGGATCGATGTCAGTATTGGGCCGGATCACTGACATGACTAATCGGCTGATCAGACGGGCGCAACCGCGAACAGGGTTCCAAGCCACCGGCGTCAGGTCGGCACGGAGCCGACCTGACGCCGGTGCAATCATCAGCGCTGCGCGTGACTTTGTCAGGCGCCGGCCGGGCGCACCGACAGCGCGTTCTTCACCGACTTGACGCCGTCCACGCCCTTCGCGACCTCGGTGGCCCGGTCGGACTGCGACTGTTCAGGCACGTTGCCCTGCAAGGTAACCGCGCCGTCGTGCGCGCGCACGGTCAGATTGCTGGCCTTGATCGTGGGATCGGCCACCAGCGTGTTGCGCACCTTCTTCGCCAGTGCGCGGTTCACGGCTTTCGCGGCCTTGTACTGCGCTTTCGACGCGTGATACTGCGCGTGTGCGGTTGCCGTCGGTCCGCTCGCCGCTGGCATCGCGGCAGGCTGGGACGCCGCAGATTGTGCGTAGACATGGGTCGACAGCGCGACAAGCAACGCGCTGCCAGCGACCCTGAGCCGTTGGGTGGTTTTCATACCGGTTTCCTTTTTAACGGGTTCTGTCGTTCAGCCAGCGGCCTGGATCGGGCTATTGCACGATCCAGGCCGCCTTGATGATGTTTACCAGGTATCGCAGGACATCGTCATCCTGCTGCACCCTCTGCATTAACGGATCAGGCAACGAAACGGATGTCAGTGAAAACCCCGAGTCGTACGCCGCGAGCTTTGCCTGGCGACAACCCGGTCGGCTGCTTCAGGCGCAACGGTTCAGAAGACGCGCCCTCTGCCGGGTGAAGTCTCTTACGTCCTCGCGTCGCCAAACTTCACGACATCGAGAATCGACTTCTTCCTGTCCTGATAGTTATACAGCGTAATCGCGCCTTCCTTCATGTCGCCCCGGACGTCGAATGCGATGTGGCCGATCACCCCGTCATGGTCCGTGGCGGGCATGGCCGCCAGTACCTTCGCCGGGTCGGTGGAATTGGCGCGCTTCATCGCATCGACCACGACATAGACCGCATCGTATGCAAACGGCGCGTTGAACAGGATCGGACCATTGAAGCGTTCTTCAAAGCGCTTCTGGAATTCAACGCCGTTAGGCATCCGGGATACCGCGAGGCTCGCTTCCGAACACACGAGGTTTTGCACCGCGTCACCCGCGAGTTCCGCCACCTTGGCCGTGCACGCGCCGTCGCCGCTCAATACCTTCGACTTCACGCCGAGCGCCGCCGCCTGGCGGATGAACGGGCCAACCGTCGAATCCATGCCGCCGAACATGATGACGTCCGGCTGCTGGCCCTTCATCTTCGTCAGGATGGCGCGGAAGTCGGTGGCTTTATCGTTGGTCGCTTCGCGAGCGACGATCTTGCCGCCGGCTGCCTCCACGGTCTTCGCGAATTCGTCCGCGAGGCCCTTGCCATAGGCCGTCGAATCGTCGACGACGGCGACGGTCTTCGCGTTCAGTGATTTCAGCGCGTAACTGCCCAGTGCCGGGCCCTGCTGGGCGTCGGTGGCGACCACGCGATAGGTCGATTTATAGCCCTGCTTCGTGTAGTCTGGATTCGTCGACGACGGCGAAATCTCCGTGATGTTCGCATCGTCGTAGATGCGCGAGGCCGGAATCGAAACGCCCGAGTTCAGGTGGCCGATCACGGCGACCACCCGTTCGTCGACAAACTTCTGGGCGATCTGCGTACCGGTTTTCGGATCGGCGGCGTCATCCTGGGCGTCCAGCTGGAGGCGCACCTGGCGGCCGCCAATCGTCAGGCCCTGCTTGTTGATCTCTTCGACCGCCAGACGCGCGCCGTTTTCATTGTCCTTGCCGAGATGGCCGCTGCCGCCCGTCAAAGGACCGACGTGGCCGATCTTCACGATCTCTTCGCCCGATGGTGCGGCGTTGGCCTCGGAGGCCTGGTTCCTGCCGCAGGCCGTCAGGGCCAGGGTCGCTGCCGCGACCGCGATCAATGTTGTCTTGCCAAGGCTGTAGTTTGCAAAATGGTTCAATTTACCGTTCCTCTTTTTCATGTCCTCGGATATGCGGCGGCTCTCATTCTGTTTTCTATAGAGTGCTAAATAATGAGATGCCGTGCACGAATATCTATCGCTGCGATGAGCAGCAAGATTAGAACACGAAAGACGAGGCGCCACGAAGTGCATCACCTGTTAGCATCGGAGTAAAACCACTGAACAGCAAGCCCCTCACGTGGCCCGATTACGCCGATCCCGGAATGGCTCGAATCTGCCGATCCGTGACACCTACGGTTGCACATTCGAGACGGCTGCTGATGGCCGCAGGTCGCCCGGCCTATCAGCAGGTGATACTGGCTGATGGCCCCTATGCATACTGGCGGCTTAATGAAACGTCAGGCACGGTGGCCGCCGATTCGAGCGGCAACGGCCGCGACGGCTCCTATGTCGGCGGCTTCTCGCTTGCGTCCGCGGCGCTCGTTCCCTCGACGGACGAAGAATATGCCGCGCTCGATGGCTCAACCGGCTACGTGAACATTACGCCCGCGGCGAACTTCTGCGCGGGAACAGACTGGACCATTGAAATGTGGGTGAACTTCGCGGCGATGGGCGCGAAAGGCGCGTCGCTGTTGTGCTTCTTTGCACTCACCGGCTTCAGCTTCTACGCGAGCGGTAACGGCATCGATTATCAACCGAAAAGCGGCTATGCCGCTAGCGCATGGGCGGGACTCCCGCTCGCGGTCGGCACGCCCAAGCATATCGTCCTGTCCGCAAGGGGCGCGAACTATGCGGGCACGCTGTATTTCAATGCGGCGGCGCATACCGGTTCGTCTGTTTACGCCCCTGGCATTTCCACATTGCTCGGCATCGGATTACCGAGTTCCTACATGAACTACATGAATGGCTGCGTGGGCGAGGTGGCACTCTACGACCACGCGCTCAGTGCGCAACAGGTTCGCAATCACTGGCTTGCGGGCGCGTAGCCATCTCGCTATCAGATCCGCGGCTGGATCTCGTCAACCACGATGTCCGGCGTGTTGATACAGATGCCGCCAATTCGCTCAACTCATCGTTACGCACGCCAACGCAGGCTTGAGACATGAGGCGTCAAGAATTGTGTTGTGCATGGCATGTCGCGCGGGATATGATACAGATCAGTCTCCTCATCTTGAGATTGAACGGCAACTCGATGACTTGGCATCATACTGCCTGGGATTCCAAGGAGGCGCCGGTGAAGTTCCGTATTGCGGGGGTAACCGGAGGTACTGGGCAGCATAGATGATTTGGCGGCGGACTCGATGTTCACCCGCGATCGCTTGGCAAGCTGAAAAACAGACATGTATGAGAACTCAGGCATCCTAAATCCAATGGAATTGACGAGCCATTCGGCCATGCCAATACTAAATAACGAGTGGCACGTATCCGTGCGACGGCAGAACGGACTGCTCGAAATATATCGCGCACTGCTGCTTTTTTCACGCTTGAGCAAGCCGAACCAGCATGTTTTCATCTCTCAGATGAACGAGTACCTGTTCGCCTCCGCGAAAGGCCGCAGGCGGTTATTAATG
>NZ_CAJNBO010000080.1:0-4973 GCF_905221015.1 Paraburkholderia nemoris
TCAGGCCGCTGGTGAACTGCTGCGCATGCGGATTGTCGCGGCAAGCGGCAACCAGTTTTTCCAGCAGATGGCGACCATCATCGGCGGCACGCTGCCGATACTCAATCTTGTTGCCAGTTCCGGCAAAGGTGCATGGGCAGCAGCAGTGCGTGCTTATGGTCGTGTCGTCGAAGCCATCGAGCGGGGCGATCAGACCGAAGCAGAAATCGCCAGTTTTGCGCTGTTCGACCACTGGGGTGATGAGTCTATGCCGAGCCCGCCAGACCTGTTCATCAAGGGGCGAACCCAGTCAGAAGGTTCTCTTGCTGACGCATCGGTCACGAAGGAGGCAACTTGACGATACGTATACCGAACCGGCAGGGATGTTGTATGAACCCCGGAGGATGCAGGCGACAGGACATCGCAGGGAGCGCCATGGATGCGCCGGACGGCAGGCATCGCCCACGGGCCAATCGGGTGCTGGACGGGATCGTGGCGGGGATCGTCGAAGACCGGCACGGCCCCATGCTTGCGAGCGCAAGACGTGCTGACGAAGGAATTCAGCGTGAGTCGCAGCGCGCCGCGCGAAGCGTTGTCGATAGTCTCGCCGCGCGAGCGTGACGAACACCTCGCGTCGAAGGTCCTGTTTCTCCGTCATGAGGGTCGGTGTCCATGTGTATGCGCGGGCACCTGACTTTCTTCGGTCATTGATCGTGCGTCGCTAAAAAACCGCGTAATTCGTAAAAAATCGATAATGGAAAGGATGCCAGGCATCCTCCGTTCGAGGCAGCGGGCAAAAAAACGCAACTCCTGCCAAAGGAGTTGCGGACAGAATACCCGCGATGCAGCCGAGGATGGAGTGCCGCAGCCGTGGGGGCGCGGGAGGAGACGACCCCACGCGCTAATTCCTATTATAGTTAGGATTGCATCGAACTTCATGATGACTTTGTGAAAAAATATGGAGGCCGTTTGTCGGCACATCGATGTACAGGGATCTGTCAACCTGGCGACGGCAAAGTGAAAGGGCGACAAGGCGGCATCATTCAGAAACCAGTGGACGGATTTCGGGTGAATTCGCACCGAGCAATGAACCGGGTTGCGAGTGGTTTGCGATAGAGTGAGGCACGTAGCAAATACCGCTTCCGTGCGACGTGTTGCCGGATCGGCCCCAAGCACGAGAGGAATGCCTGTGTGCGTTTCGGGTCACGAAACCCGCGCATTCGATGTTCTCGTCTCGCGTGTCGGCTAATAAGTGTTCTTCGCCCCGGGTGTTAATGTCCACAGCCGCCTGGACAACCACGTGCTTTACGCTCGCCAGCTCCGGAATATCAATATTTGCCACCGGATGGCGACGCAACTGATTGCGTGACGATCTTGCGTGGCACGGGGTTCGAGTGCAGCGCACGGCTAAAAACATTGGGCGATAGCCTTCTCGTGCCGTTTTTTCAGCAGGATGTCGGGTTCGGTACCGTGCTCGTCAACAGCGCGCCGGAGCAGGTACGGTTTCCCGCGAAAAGTCACAAACATCACTTCGGGATACCACGTGCTGCCCGTTTTGCGCCGCGCAGACATGACACGCATTGAACCGGGTAAACGACGCGAAACGATACGAATAAAACTGACTATACTTGGATCGCTGTCCGAATGATGGGAGAAAACAATGCTATTCAACGGTGGTTTTACATTCGGCAATTTCATTGTCGACGTCTTTTTCATTTTCTTGTTTATCCTGTGGTTCTGGCTGTTCATCAGCATCTCGATCGACCTGTTCCGCCGCAACGACGTGTCGGGCTGGCGCAAGGTACTCTGGGTCATCCTGCTCGTCGCCCTGCCGTATGTCGGCGTCTTCGTTTACCTGCTCACCCAGGGACGCGGGATGGCCACACGGGATGAGGAGCGGGTCAGACAGGCGCGCGAGAACCTGCGCCAGATGGTGGGCTTCAGCATCGCCGACGAGATCGACAAGCTGGACCGGCTGAAGTCGGCCGGATCGATTTCAGAGGAAGAATACGCGCGCCTGAGGGGGCGGCTTGTACAGTAGTAGCCCCTCAAGGTCGCGGCATCGGTTCGGGCCTTCGCCGCACGATGGCGGTGCCGGAGAGAAGTGCCTCTGTCTTCGGCAGCGACCTCATGCGCTGATTCGCAGGCGTGCGACCGGACATGGTAATTTATGGTGCGCTTCGCCGGACAACGGATCGCATGTCCGACTACCAGGAGCTGGAATCGGCAGGCGGTTTGCTGCTCGTGGCCGCAGCGGCACTCGCGCTGATCTGCAGTAACTCGCCGCTCCGACACGCGTACGACGATCTGCTGAAAATCCCTGTGGAACTGCGCTTTGGTTCGTTCGACTGTCCACCAGCAGCGATGCCTGATCCGCGCCACTGACGAAATTCACCCAGAGGAGGGCAGTGAACCTGGACGCTTTGCGATGGATGCGCAAATTGGCATCAGTCATCGACTATCACTTCTACTAGATGGGCAGTTAAACCGATTACAGTGGTTTGCATAACGGACATCTGCGTTACGCGGCATTTCCTTCTGTCGTGATGCAGGGTGAGTTTGTCAAATGCCATTCTGTGTGTGCCATATGCAAGGCGCACTGCCTCGCATAGGCTTTCGAGAGAGGCTCCCGGCCATGAATATCGTCATGCCTGCCGTCGTTGTCCTGGGAACGGCGACCCTCCTGCGGCTGCTGACACTGTGGTCGCGACGGCAGCGGCACGCGACACCGGCCAGCCCGCACAGAGACGCCGGGCCGCGCGTGTCGCTCATCCGGCAGCGCGGGCCGGGCCCAGGTGTCGGCTGGGCACGCATCGTAACGATGCTGTGCCGTTCCATCAGGAGAAGCGTTGTCGTCGCCCCGGTTTGCCCCGCCCCGCACATGAAACCTCCGCTGACGGGAAAGCTGCCAATGATCGCCCGGCTGCGCATCGGGTGGCGGATGGCCGTCCCTCCGCTTCGGACGCACGAGACGGGCGAGGGCGTGACGCACCGGAGTGCCAGCGCGATCGCTGCTGAACCAGGGCGCAGCGAGTATCGCCTGCGGGAAACGGTGGAGTGGTTTCCCCTGGCGATTCTGGTGCTCGATCCGCAGGGGCGGATTGTGGTGGCGAACACGCAAACCACGAGGCTGTTTGGCTATGCCCGCGAGGAACTGGCAGGTACAACGGTTGACCTGCTTGTCCCTGAACTGCGGTGTGATCATAGCGACGCGTGCCAAAACGCATTCCGGTCTGTGTCTGTGATGAGCGGAGGCAATGTCGCGTGCGACACGTTCGCGAAACGCAGGGATGGTGTCGAGTTCCCTGTCGAAATTGCGTGCAGGACGCTGCTGTTTGAAGGCGATGCAGCGATGATGGTATCGATGGTCGACAGGACCGACCGCCAGGAGTTGAACCGGAACCGCCAGGAACTCGCTCATCTGGCGCGTGTGTCGACGATGGGCGAACTGGCTGCATCGCTTGCGCACGAACTGAACCAGCCGCTGACGGCGATCCTGAGCAATGCGCAGGCCGCGCAGCGCTTCCTCGCCGCGGATCCGGTCGATCTGGCAGAGGTCCGCGAGATCCTGAACGACATCGTTCAGGACGACTGTCGTGCAAGCGAGGTCATCCGGCGCGTTCGCGCGGTCGTCAGGAAAGGGGAGATGGAAATAGCGCCACTCGATCTTGCCAGCGTGATCCGCGATGTTCTCCTGCTGGTGCACAGCGACGCAATCGTGCGTGCCATCGGTGTGACGCTCGATATCGATGGCGATCTGCCTGCCGTACGAGGGGACAAGGTGCAGTTGCAGCAGGTCATGCTTAATCTCCTGCTCAACGCGTTCGACGCGATGAACAATGCGCCGCCGGGTGATCGGGCAGTATCGGTGACGCTCCGCGCGTATGGCAACAACAGAGTGCACATCGCCGTTCGCGACGGGGGCCACGGACTGACTGTCGACAGGCTCGACAGGATCTTCAAGCCGTTCTTCACCTCAAAGCCACAGGGGCTCGGGCTCGGACTGTCGATCAGCCGATCGATCGTCGACATGCACGGCGGCCAACTCTGGGCTGAAAACAACACCGACCGGGGCGCGACGTTTCATGTAATGTTGCCCGCTGGGGACGCGGGATAGCGGGAGGCGAAAATCACGGTCCTGATCTCCGGCGGGTAGTCGAAGAACAGAATGACGCGTTCCCGGTTGCGCCGCCAGCTCTGCCCGATGGACGGGTAGTCCTTGTCCCACTTTGCTTCAAAGGCGCACAGCGTCTGCTCCGCCATCTCGACGGTCGATGAAGTGTAGATCGTCTTCAGATCGGCGGCGAACTCGCACTGCATCTTCCACGACACGAAGTTCAGGCCGTTGCGCACCATGTGCACGGCCGCCTTCGGGTAGAGCACTTCAATGGCTTCGGGGAAGCCTTTGAGCCCGTCGACACAGGCAATAAAAATGTCCTGCACGCCGCGTGTTTTTAACTCGGTGACCACCTGCAGACAGAACTTTGCGCCCTCGGTCTGGGCGATCCACAGCCCCAGGACTTCCTTGTGCCCGTCCATGTTCAGATAGACCGCCTTGGTCCGCACCGAGCCACTGTCGCGCACTTTGACGTGGATGCAGTCCAGGTAGACGATCGGGTAAAGCGCGTCGAGTGGCCGAGCCTGCCAGATCTTTACCTCCTCGCTGACCGCGTCGCTGACGGCGGAAATGAGGGCGGCGACACTTCGGTGGCGTACATTTCCTCCCGATGGCCCTGAATTTTCCACACGCTCAGTCCCCGTGCATAGAGCGAGATGATCTGTAAGCGATCACGTTCAACCGAAACAGGTGATCACCTTCCTTCGAAATGGGTGATCACCATCAACCGAAATCACTGATCACGTTCGCCGAAATTCGCATATACGAGGGGTATCCCGTAGGTAAAACTATCCGATAGACGGCCGCGCACACGGCATGAAATGATCAGTTCAATACGTGAAATCGTATGTTTATTAGGCGTGAATCCCACCGCCAA
>NZ_CAJNBO010000081.1:0-4629 GCF_905221015.1 Paraburkholderia nemoris
GCAAGCCGCGACCTGTGATCCTGCTCCCGCTCCGAACCTTCCGACTCCGGGTCGGTCCGCTTCCAGAAAACAACTATCCGGTCGTCCTACGTCGAGCGTCTCACGACGCCGCGCGCAACTGCGTCGGCAAGACAGTGACGCACGCTCGCGGGGCCGTGTGCCACCAGCTTCGAAAGCTGATCCACCGTGTAACGCTCGCCCGCCACCATGACCCGGTGAATGTCGGATGCAATCTTCCCGACGGTGACTGGCTTTCCGCTGCTGTCCAGGCCCCGCTGGGCCTGCCGGACCGACTTTGGTTTTGACCTTCTTTCACGCGAGGCCGGCGTGGGTTGCGCGCTGTCCGCTGTCTCGGGCGGGATGTTTTTTTTCATCTGGGAAGTTTTACGTGTCTTGACCGTACGTCAAAAGATATCAGAATCACGTGGCGTCGCGCCACACTAACCGGGGGCGAGGGTGCGCTCCTTTCCGTTGGTATGGCGAAGTGGCGTCGAGCGGTAAAACTGTTTTGCATCGACCGGCAAAGGGCGAATGCCTTATAACTTCGGTGCCGTCAATATTGCGTGGCCTGTACGACGACGTATTGCACAGACTTGGCCTGCTGTCGCTGGAAGACGTGGCTATCGAGGCATGCGAGACTGCGCCGTTCACGACAACATTGCATTAATGCAAGCGCACGGCAAGCCCGCCACTGCAATCAGACAAAACTGATTTGTATAAATGTTGTTCGACTGCATCATTTTTCATTTTTTAACATTTCGGATTGCTCATTTACCGGTAGATTCCGCAGCATTGTTGACAATGCTGCGGAATGAGGAATGAACGAACAGACCTACCGGCTGCGGGGGATACTTCTCGCCGTTGACGACACGGCGAGCGGGGCCGGCAAGGCCAGTCAGGCAGAAACAACTGTTGGGCAGGCCGGTCCGAGTGATCGCGAGCACCTCTCATTGCTCGCGCTGCGGCCCATGGCCTTTGCCGTGTTGCTGCTGTCCGGTGTGGCGCTAGCGTTCATGGCGGTCAGTTACGCGCAGGTGATCATTGCGCCTGACTTACGCGCAAGCGCCATTCAGGCATAAAACGGTTTGCCGCAGATGAGCGTGCCGCAACGACATGCTGGCACCGTGAGGTGATGCTCAGGAGGCTGCCCCTTCTCTCAAGTAGCCCTCATCTACGAATTCGAGATCGGCGTCTCGGCCCCCTCTGACTATTCATTCCACATCCGATTGCCCTTACAAACGATCCCTCTGTCCCAAACACCGAACCACCATCGGCAAATTGCCACGGGTTCATGTGTTCACTCATTTACACAATCAATGGATACACATCAAGCCGATGTACTGACCCTGTGGCGAGAAAAATTTGGGACATTGAGTCCCCGCTGGCGTCTGCCCTTCGACAGTAATGCGCTTGAACTCAGCCCGCTTACTGGTCCGGTTGTTGAAGCCATTGCGCTTAGTGCTGAACAGGCAAAGAAGATCCGATCCTTCACTGGCATCACTTCAAGTTTAACGATCGACATCCGTCTGTTCGGGCAAGCCTTTCGCTTTCACCTGGTTGGCAGAAAAATAGACCGTTTGATGTGGGGTGGCACAGGTTCCCCGAGCATCAATTCTGAAGCGGTGGCAACGGACCTGGCTCGCGGTCTTTCGTTCGCAGAAACGGTCCTCTCCGAGGTCAATTCTCTCGTGGTGATCCTGAGCCGTAATGGGCAGATTCAACGCTTTAACCGTCTTGCTGAAGAGTATGCAGGTCTTAAAGAAGCGGACGTGATCGGGCGAAACGCCTGGGAGCTGTTCATGTCTCCCGATGAGGGTAGCGCTTCGCGACAAAACATAGACGGATTTTTTCAGACTGGCGAGGCCTATGAGGTTGAGCGCGTCGTCAAGACCGTTAAAGGACCGAGACTGTTTCTCTTCCGCAATAAATTCGTCCGGACGGGCGACAGGGAGGAAGAAACGTTTCTGATCTGCTCCGGAATTGACATCACCGAAGCGCGCCGCGCTCACGAGCGCCTGGCGGAACTCGCAACCACTGACTCGTTGACCGGCCTACGCAATCGCAACTATCTGATGGAGCGATTGCAGACGATCATCTCAGATCCACAGAACGTTGACCGGCTGGCAATCCTGTTCATAGACTTGGATAACTTCAAGCGCATCAATGATTCCCTCGGCCATCGCGATGGTGATCAGTTATTGAAAATGGCTGCGCTGCGCCTGAGCAACATCGTTGGCGACGAACACAATCTGGTTCGCATAGGTGGTGATGAGTTCGTCATCGTCATTCATGGCGATGCGGCCCACATTCAGGCAGAAGAGTTGGCCAAACGGGTAACGGAAGACTTTGAACTTGCCTACGTGCTGCGCGCGAACAGCTACCGCATGCGGGCAAGTATCGGCATCGCCGTGCATACGGATCGTGGCGCGTGTGAGTTTGATTTGTTGACCCAGGCCGACTTGGCCACGTACGCCGCAAAGGACATAGGCAAAGGCAAGGACATCAGTGCGTCCTGCGTGTACACGAAGGAGCTGTCCGAGCGGGCAGAACGGGGGCTTGAGTTCTATCAGGCCCTGCAGTATGGGTTCCTTCGAAAGGAATTCGACCTCGAATATACAGAGTGCCGTCGTTGTGATGGGTTGCAGTCAGGCATCCAGGCTTCTGTGCGCTGGAACAGGGCGGATGGCTCCGTTATGGGCGGACGCGAGTTCCTGTCAACAGTTGAATCGACTGGCTTTAGCATCCAGTTGGGCGAGTTCCAGCTTTTTGAGGCCTGCAAGCAGTGCGCAGAATGGCTCGACAACGGTCAAGAAATATCGCATGTGACCATTGAGATTCCATCTGCACAATTGCAGGACGGCGATCTCGCCGGATGCCTCGCGGAGTGTCTGCGCGTAAATGATCTGAAGCCAGGGATGCTTCGCTTGCTGGCGCCCCCTCGGCTTGATCAGGCTCCCTCTCACGTGCTCGACAAGCTATCGGATCTTCGCGCTACCGGCGTGAAGATTTTCGCCACTGTCTCGAACGAGGCTCCGTTTCCGAACGTCGGAGTCATGCCTATCGACGGATTGCGTATCGCCCGGGATCTGGTCGGGCGATTGCCGTCAGATCGTGTGGCCAAGGCGACGATCAGGGGTCTTGTTGGTGTGTGTATGGAACTGGGAATCGACGTTCTGGCCGATGGAGTAGACGATGGCGAACAATTCGCATGGCTTTCGGAGCTTGGGAACATCGAAGTAACAGGGAAATTTGCGTCAAGTGCGCCTGCAGCAAAACATCGAGCGTGAGAGGTGAACTGATGCCATCAAGATTCGCCTCAGTAAGTGATGTCACCCTGCTGTACAGGGAAAACGTTCGGGTGGTCAACGAGCAATTGCTCATCAGCTTGTCGGCCGACTCAGGCCTGACTCTGAGCCGCGAACTGACAAGAAGCGACGGCGCCTCGTTTGGTCAAATCGTGAGCCTGCAGAGTGCTTCAGATGTTTTCGATTTTTCAGCTGCCGATCCGTACGAGGGCAAGTTGGAGAGGTGTTACGAAACTATTAAAAAGTATGTGGTGAACGCGACAGCCACTGCCCCAGCAGTGCCTGCAACGGTCGTTGACCCGTTGCAGGCAATCAGTGAGCTCTCGGGGAACCTGACAGAAGGCGAATTGCTTTCGCGGGTTCGCAGAATTGTTGCAGTACTTGGCGGTACACAGTTCATATATCAGTGGGTCCGTTTTGATGGTAAGGGATCGAGAACGGATGATCCCGTTGAAGCCCGATATCTCGTGGGATGTCGCCCAGCCTGGCTGCAGCAGTACATAGCCCGCCTTTGGTACATGAATGATCCCCATTTGAGCTACGCGCGCAGCAGCGCAGCACCGGCGCTGGCAGCCCACATAAACCTTCATCCGGCCGACCATTGGCTGGTCACAGAGGCGAGGATGCATGGGCTTGCTAGCGGAGTTATTGTGCCTGCACACTCGCCTGCCGGGCGTGGTCTTGTGGGAATCCTGCAGGTTAGCAACGGGATGCAGACAACTGATTCTGCATCGCTGCTGTGGAAGAACCACGTGCTGCTTCGTGCGCTGTCATGTGCATTGCTGGATTGGCAGATCACGCAAGTGCGAAAGAAGGCGGCTCGTCAATACAACCTTAGCGATGACGAAACACTCGCGCTGAAGACGTTGCGCGCGGGTGGGGGTGCATCGCATATTGCCGATCAGTTGGGCGTATCCGTGAGCACCGTCTACAAATCAATTTTCCGGCACATCAACAAGAAGACCGGCGTATCAAGAATTAACGAAGCTGTGGAGAAGGCCACTGCAGTAGGCCTCCTCGATTAGGCCGTTACCCCACAAGGCGTGCGACAAGTCGCACGTTGTCTGCCTAACATGTAATTTAGATCACGCGCAATAGGGCGTCGACTAAATATGCATGCTAATTCGCCCCATTGAATTCGCCATCAGCATTAGGTCATAGTGGTGTCACGGTAGCGTCGTCATTGCGCCACCGCGGCACCAATTCAGGCCTGTGACTTTCGCATCTTGCCGTGGAGTAGCTCGCCCTTAGCGGTGCAACCCGGTTTCCGATGTCACGGGAAAGCGATCGCATGTATTTCAGTAATTGTTGCCAGCGTCCGGGC
>NZ_CAJNBO010000082.1:0-4274 GCF_905221015.1 Paraburkholderia nemoris
GCAGAACGCGGGCAGCGTGGACCAACAACCCGCTTCGCCCACGCCGAACCAACCTGTTGGCCAGGCTCCGGTAGCGGACTCTCGCCCGCCTGCCGTTGCACCGATTTTCGACCAGCCGGGTGTCCTGACGCCGCGTCATACGCTCGTGGTCGAGCCGTATTTCCAGTTTGCCTACTCGTCTGAAAACCAGCTCTCGCTGGTCGGCTACACGATCATCCCTGCGCTGCTGATTGGTCTCATCAACGTGAGCGAAGTGAAGACCACTACGCTGACGGGCGGCGTTGCCCTCCGGTACGGGATCACGAACCGGCTCGAATTCGAGGTGCGTGTGCCCTATGTGTACCAGACCAACGATACGGTGGCGCGCCAGATTTTCACCGGCGCTGCGGCGAACAGTGTGATCAGCAGTAGCGGCAACGGCATCGGCGATGTCGAAATGACCATGCGTTATCAGCTCAACGAGGGCGGTCCCGACAAGTTCTACTATGTCGGCTGGCTGCGCTTCAAGACGGCCACGGGCAAGAGTCCGTTTGACGTGGTGACCGACTGCGTCACGACCTGTATCGCCAATACGACCGGCACGGGGTTGCCACTGCGGCAGCCGACCGGCTCCGGGTTCCTCGCGATCCAGCCGGGTCTCACCTGGCTCTTCCCAACCGACCCGGTCGTGTTCTTCGGCAACTTCAGCTATCTGCACAGCTTCGGCAAGACAGAGAGCCTCACGCTTGTCAACGGCGTGCAGGAGCCGCTCGGCAATGTTCAGCCTGGTGACATCTGGGGATTCAACGTCGGCATGGGCCTCGCGCTGAACGAGAAGGCGTCGGTCAGTATCGGCTATGACATGAGCATCGTGCAGCCGACCTCGCAGAACGGCCAGACCGTGGTCGGCTCGGTGCGTGCCATCCTCGGCACGCTGCTGATCGGTTATTCATACCGGGTGACGCCGAAGACCACGCTCAACTTTTCGATCGGCGCTGGACTCACGCGTGACACACCGGACCTGACTCTCACGCTGCGCGTGCCGATGTCCTTCTGAATGGGCGCGTACCGCGAGACGACGCCTGCATCCAGCCACCCACCGCTAACCTAACGGGGACGCACGGCGCTCAGAAGCGCCATGTTCAGCGTCTGCCCGAGATTCAACGCCTTGAATGCGGCGAGCGAATTGACGGTCGTGTTGATTGTTGTGAGCGCCTGAATCTGCTGGTTGCTCAACGTGTTCTGGATGACTGCTCCCGTCATCCCGGGCAGCGCGCCTGGCTGCACGGTGTTGTTCAGCCCGTTCTGGATTAGCGCCCCAGTGTTGGCGCTGGCGAGCATCTGTGCCTGCTGCGGCGTCATCTGGGCGATGTTCGGGATGTTGAAGCTGGTCGAAGCGACGAGTGCGCCGTTGACGAACGCGGCCCGCGAAATACCGAATGACACGACCAGGCCGGACGGCAGGTCGAACCCGCCGCGCATGGTGTCCAGGCGGTTGTCATTGACCGCAACGACGTCCGCGGACGCCCACGCCGGGTCCGCGTCATCCCTTTGCGTGGCCGATGCGGAGGTCAGATTGGCCGTATCGCCGAGCTGCAGTGCTGCGCGTCCCGTCTGTGCACGACCGGGGGCGGGTGTGAGCGCCATATGCACCGCGTGAACGGCGTTCAATCCAACACTTGCCTCCACCGGCACAACGACCTTTTCCAGCGCACCCGAAGCGTTCAGCTCGTGACCGTCGTCAAACACAACAGGCGGTGCCACTGGACCCGCTTTGTTTGCCGGGGTGGAGAGCTCGTCCTGCGCGGGCGAACGATCCGGTGGAGCAGTCATGACCGGAGCAAGTTCGTCGTTCGTCGCAAGTACCGGGCGCACCGGATCCACGACGTCGGGTGTCACACTTTGCGTAACCGCCGTCACTTCGCGGATCTCCCCGATGTCGGGCAGATCGTTTTGCGCCACCGCTGAACTATCTTGCCCTCCCGCGTCCAGCCGGCCCTCAGTGACTTCCGACGCATTCGACATCGGCTGGATCTGCCCGGTTGCGATAGTCGGCGAGTCGCTGCCCACCGCACCCGCGCCAAGGGAGGACATCCCACCGCACACCACGGTGACGATGCCGGCGAGCTTCAGATGTTGATGTTTCATCGCAGTCCTCAGAATTCGCCCGGGCCCAGTTTCGGCACGACCACACTGAACAGACCCTCGCGCGAAATCCCCGTATAGAGGGGCGCTTCCGGTGCGACATGCCAGTCCTGCGAATCGTTGAATTTCGCCTGTTCATGCCTGTTGTGAATGACGAACAGCACGCGGTCCTGCCACTTCTGCTCGAAGCTCTCCCGCGACATGACCCGTGTGCCGGTGGTCGGGTCCCCTACGAGGACCCGCCCATTGCGCACGCCCTTGACGACGACGAAGTGGTGATAGCCATGGTCAGTGATCAGCACGATCGCAGGCGTTTGAGCCTGCTCAAGCTTTTCCAGCGGCAAATCATAGCCATCCGCGAGGAATCCGTGTGCCTCAAGATAGCGCTTGATGTCGAGCAGGGAGAACCCTTCATTGCGAATCTTGTCCTGATCGCCACTTTCAAACATCGCTGCGAATACCGTCTGCTCGGTGGTCGGGGTGTTGTATTGATAGGTGAGCAATGTGGCGAGGGCTGCGGATCCACAACTGAAATCGTATTGCTGTCGGATGGTCCGCTTGAAGCGGGCCTCCTTCAGACTCGTCACGTGCAGTGAGTAGTAGCCGCCAGACGGATCTGTGATGGCGATCGGATCGGCCGTTGCCGTCGCGACCCAGATCGAGCACGCGAGCACCAGCCATTTTGCGCACGGTTTCATCGCTCAGTTTCCGAAGCGTACATTAAGAATCGTCGCGTTCTGGATCAGTACGTTGGCGCCGGAATTCTGGATCACGGTTGGCAGTCCGCTCGCATTCGCGAACGATCCCTCGTTGATCGAGTTCGATCCTGTCGCCACCTTGCTGGCGATGTTGTCGGCGACCGAGCCGTTGAGCGTCATGTTGCTGATTAACGCGTCGCCACCGCGATGCCTGTCAAGTTCCTCAGACCCGATTGCCAGAGCGACGCCGAACCCGTCGCTCTGGGCCGGTGACGATGAAGCGACGGAGGGTGGGGCTTGCGCGGGCGCTGCCACGGCAAGGGCGGCCAGCGCAGGGGCCTGGGCATCGATACCGGATGCGGGCGCTTCAGCGCCGAAGACATGAACGGCCAGACAAGGCAATCCAATTGTGACAGGCAGCAGCAACTGCGCAATGCGTTTGAGCGCTTGCATAGTCGACTCCTCGTTTTCTGGGCGGCAATGCAATGCCGGCAGAATGCTCCATGTGCATGACTTCACCGTGCTGTACTGCGCTCAGGCAACTGCCTGGCCAGCATGGTGACGCAATGTTGGCCGTGGAGCGGTTACGCCCCACGGCAGATGACACACTTCTCAATGCCGACGTTTCGCCTAATGTCCGACGCTCAGATTGGCCTGCACGGTCACCGCCTGCTGCACCATGGAAGCAAGACCACTGTTCTGGTTCGCAATCATGATGCCTGCTGCGGACTGTCCCACGGCTGCCATCGAATTGGACATGTTGAACGAGCCGGCATCCACCGAGACGGCGCCGCCATCACCACCTGCTGCGCCTGCACCGCCTGTAGCTGAGCCGCCGGCCGCCGCGGCTGCCAGTGCTGCGCCGCCGCTGCCGCCCGCTGCACCTGCACCGCCAATGCCGGTCCCGCCGTTGCCCGCCGTTGCCGTGGCAGCACCGCTTGAGCCACCGGCAGCAGTACCTGCCGCGCCGGTTCCCGTTCCTGCACCGCCGGTACCTGTGCCAGCGCCGCCCGCAGCCGTTGACGCGCCTGCCAGGGCCGCGCCACCGGTGCCGGTGCCGGTCCCGGTCCCAACGCCTGCGGCGGTTGCCGCGCCAGTTGCCGCCGACGCGCCCCCGAGAAAGCCCGAGCGGGCCCGTGCGTTGCCGGAATCAGCCAGACCACCGCCCAGCCCCCGACCCGAGCCTGATGCGTCGCCGCCTACACCAGTCGATGCGGCGAGGGCTCCTCCGCCGCTGCCACGGGCATCGCCGCCGGAACCCGTACCCGAGCCGCCAGTTCCGGTCGCCGAGCCACCCCTGCCGGCGACTGCAAGCGAACCGCCGCCACTACCGCCCGTGCTGGTTGCGCCATTGCCGCCGCTGCCGCCGCTGCCGGCGAGCGCTACCGAACTGCCACCCCGGCCACCCACGGCGATGCCGCCATTGCCGCCCCGTCCGCCGTTGGTGTTGCC
>NZ_CAJNBO010000083.1:0-4166 GCF_905221015.1 Paraburkholderia nemoris
AAGCGAGCAGCGCCTGGTATGCCGCCGAGGTCTCTTTTTTTGCCATCTGATTTGCCACCTGAAAATCCCCCGATGAACGTATCCGTGAGCCGGCCAATGCGTCGACCACGGACCACCCCCTGAATCGTGCCACTGCCAGAAGCGCCGGTGACACGTTGCACCGGGCGCATACCGCGCTGGCACCTTCGCCCATGCCGAGCCGGTGAACATCACCCCCAGCACGCCGTTGAGCACGGCACGCGTATCGGCCACCGGACGCCCGCTGTCCGGCCAGCAGCGGCGCGACACGCGGCCATTGCTCATCGCCCAGATCACGAAACGGTTCCATCGCGCACGCCCTGTTGAATTAAGCGTAACGTACAGAACGGCATCCCGCTGTGGAATAGGACCAGTCGGAAATGTCAAAAACTGTTTTTTCCTGGGCGCGAAGGCGGGGGGCTGGCTGACGCTGGCGAGCGCGTGAGGCGAGACGTTCCGGTTGCGGGCAGCGTCAGGCCTGGCCACGTGTGTCGCGACCACCCGCTCACGGCCGCTGGGGCCGACCGGGAAAAGGGGGGGGGCGAAAAATGAGGGTTGCGCGGTTTCGATCCTGGAAAGGAAATCAGGGGCCGCAGACGCGACATCACCACAAGGGATGATGCTTCCGTTGCAGGAGGTGGGGGTGCCTTCGCAGCGCATCCAGGACCCGGTTGGGGCCAGGGCGGTGCGTTGCGCACGAAGCCCGATCCCTTCAGACGGTCGCCCCTGAGCCGGCCGTACAGGCCGTTCGCTGTCTCACCTGGCCTGCATCAACCCCGCGATGATCACGACCACGGCACGCGGCAGCACGCGCACGAAAGCTCAGTCATAGCTGAGTACGACGGTGAGCGCCCTGCCGGCTGACAGCGGGTCTCCAGATTTCGCGCCCAGCAGCAGCGTCGCGCCGTTGCTCCCCACGTGATAGCGCCCATCGGGCGCCGGCGCAACCACATGACCGCGGCCGTCGGCAAAGCGTGCTGCGGGCATGTCGGGCGCAGCGGCGCCCGACTGCGATGCGGTGGCGCCATTCACCTGCCATGAGACATCCACACCCGGGACCCCGCCTGATGGCACCCTGAACGTGACCGCCACCGTTGAGGCCGAAGCGCCTGCCTGGGTCGTGACGCGCACGGACGATGCCGGCGGGAGGACGACGCTGGACACCTCGAGCGCGGGCGCGACGATCATGCCGGTGAAGTAGATGGTGCCGCCCGTCGCGGCCCCTGCGCTGTGCAGGCCGCAAGACATCGCCGTCATGGCGAGCAGCGTATGGGTGCGCCATCCGGTACCGCGGGCCTTTGCTTTCATTTTGAACTCCTTATGAGGCACCCTGCCCACTGCCAGCCAGCGGGTCCGCGTGCTCAGGCGTGGCAACGACATACATCAGACCAGTCTTAATAATATCTGGTATGCGCCCCCGGCAAAGGGGAACCGGACGGGAAAGGCATCCTGATTTGTACTATGTCGCGATGCTGTCCGTGCGGCAGTATTCTTCTGGGTTCTGGATGAGACGGGTCCGGAAAACGGCGTGCTACCGGGCCGCTGGCCGGCTGACGGTGGATTCGGGCACGGCGAGCGTGCCGCCGTGCCCGCCGATGTCGGTGGCCGTGTTCGAACTGCCCTCGACATGGATCAGCGTACAGGCGGCGGTCGCCAGCACGACCAAGCAGAGCATGACACGCAATACAAAAGACATCATGGGGTTCCGCAGTACGCCCGCTGGCTGGCCATGAGCAGCGTCTGGTCGGTGGCGGCCAGGGTCTGCCCGAACACGATCATGTCGCTGTAGTTCATGGCCGCACAGCGCTCGCCGCTACCGACGGCGGCGGACAGGCACAGCATGGTCGAGCCGCCCGCGCAGACACTCTCCGTTTGGCTGACGCCGTTGAACGTGCAGGCGCTCGTGGACTGGCTGAAGGTTTCGAGCACGACGCCAATGTAACCATTGGCGAGGCCCGTGAAGCCCGACCCTCCGTCCCCGGTGATGTCATAGGGATACATGTCCAGCGTGCTCGCCGAGGATTCGTACAGTTCGGCGTACTGGTCGATGCCGCTGTCCATCACGATCGGATTGCCGTATTGCGGTGTCATGCTGGAAACGCCGATCACCGATGAGCGCGTGAACGGCTGGGCAAACGTGAGAGACGGCGCCTGCGTCGCGGTCTGCATGAACTGGCCGTTTGCGCCACTGGCGCCGCCGTTGGTGGTCATGCACGGCTGCAGGCCGTGCGAGAGCACGTTGAGCTGGCCCGCCGTCACGATGGCCGGCTGCTGGGCCGCGACGGCCTGCACGAGCGGCGCACCGTGACCGGTCTGGTCGTGCCATGTCGCCACGGGGCCGTTGCCGGCCCCGACAAAGGCGAACAATGTGGCGACATCGAGATCACCCGCAGGGGTGAAGCCGATGTCCTGTCTCGCGCTGTCGCTGTCGCGCCGGACATTGATGCACGGCCCCGCATAGCCGCCGGTCAGCCGAGGCAGGTTCCATGCGTCGGCCGGGGCCGCGACGAGCCGGTCCAGCACGCCGATGAAGGCAGGCGGAGTTCCAAGGCCGGCGCTGTAGTGCCGCATCACTTCATCGGCTCTGAGTGCCCAGTCGTAGACCTCGAATGCCCCGATCGTGCCGTCCAGCGCACCGGCGATATTGCTGGCCTGGCCGATCGCCAGCGCCGCATAGATGAGGGGCGGCATCGCGGGCGCGCCGCGCTGGCAACCGGTCAGCAGGCCATTCACCCAGACGCGCAGCGTCTGGGTGGCGCCCGTTTAGACGGCCACGAAGTGCATCAGCTTGACGGCGGGCACGGTGCCGTCAACGCCGAGATTGCCGGGGTTTTTGGTGTAGTACATGAGCGCACCCACGGGGCTCGATGATGCACCGATCGCCCACCCCGTTACGGCCGTGCCCGGATCGCTCGACGCCATGAACGTGCAGCCGTAATTGTTCGGCTGGCTGAACGAGATGAGGTTGGCCCAGCACTCCAGGCTCCAGTCGCCTCCCGCGCAGAACTGCGTGGCGGCGCTGACATCGACATAGCCGCTGCCCGGGCCGCTCAGGCCGAGATACGCCTTCTTCCCGGCGGCCGGCAGCAGCGCGCCGTACGCGAGCGCCACCGGCGCGACATAGGTCCCGTGGCGTGCGTGGCCGCTCGAATCGGTGGCCACCGTGCCGGCCGTTTCGTTCAGTCGCCAGTACGCGTAGGGGTTCGCTGCGAGCACGACCGGCCCATAGGCGAAGCTGCCCGCTGTCATCAGCAGCCGTGTAGAAAGATGGCTCATGAGGCTACTGGTTCTGACCTGCGACAAAACCGCAGTACGTCGCGCCGCCGTCCTGCGTGTAGATCACGAACGTGTCGAGCCTGCCGGCCACGCCTGTCAACGACGGCGCGGCACCCTGCGGCTACCTGATGCCGGACGGTCAGACGATCGATGAACCGGCGCTGCTGATGACGGCCAGCACGAACTCGGCGAGCGTGCCGGTCGCAGGCGGCTTCACGATCGAGACGGCGGTGGCCGCGCCGCCCGCGACGGGCAGGTTGAAGATGATTTCGGGTGCGCCGCTGGCGAGCGGCGTGAGATCGAGCGCAACATTGGCGGCGGGAATCACCGCGCCGACGAGCCCGATGCAGGTCGCGGTGACGACCGTACCTGACGCCGCGATGCGGTTCAGGAAGTAGATGCGGCCGATCGCGTCCTGCCAGCGGCCGGAGGCGACATCGGGATCGACCTGGTTCGCGACTTCGAGAATGTCGCCGTTCGCATCGCCGATGATCGCGGTGAGCGACTGCGCGACCTGCCCCTGCGGCGTGGTTAGCCCCTGATTGACGCCGCCGCCGAACGCCGCGTTGATATCGGCCTGCGCGCCAGCGAGGATCGCCGATTCGGCGGGCAATACCGGCCCCTGATCCGTGAACCGGATCGGCGGGACGTTGGTCTGCACGGCGGTGCTGCGCTCAGAAGCTCACGGACTGTATGTTGCCGGTTGCGTCGGTCAATTTTTCTGCAAACAGGCCGATCAGGTTACGCGCTCGCGCCCTGTTCCTTACCGGTATTCCGGTTGATGGTGTAACCTGAAACGAAGAGCCGTTCCGGCCCGCAAAGGAGGTCGCCATGAGAATGCTGGTCATGCTGACATGCGTCATGCTGTCGTC
>NZ_CAJNBO010000084.1:0-4028 GCF_905221015.1 Paraburkholderia nemoris
CGCCGACAGACCGGACCCGAAGGTTGTGCAGTACCAGCAGGGAGCGGATCCGGTTGGTGTGCGCAGTCTGCTCTTTGCGCAGGCGTTCGAGCTCACGGTGCAGGCGCCGGTCGTCCTCCTGCTCGGGCGTGGGAATGCGTGCCACCGCCCACACGCGCCGCTCGCCCACGTAATAGCGCATGAGCATCGACAGCAGCTTGTCGCTGTCAAGCCGGTCTGTCTTGGCGCGACGCGCACGGCGGTTCACCTCGATGCTGGCCGAATCCACCACGAGATTGACGATGCCCTGTGCAGCCAGCCAGCGGTGCAGCCAGAAACCGTCGCGGCCTGCTTCATAACAGCTGTAGACGGGTGCGTCGGCGCCGAGATGGCAACGCGCCCTGGCGTTGGCGATGGCGGTGAGAGAACCGCCGTGGTATCACCGGCGGCGACCGTACAGCGGCTGGGCGCGCGCTGGCCATCACCCAGTGAGAGCTTCCAGTTCTTCTCGCCCAGTTCAAAAGCCATGTACAGGCGGCCACCTGCCGTCGTATTCTGCCCACGGAGGGCTGTGTCAGGCGTATCCATTTGCGTGCTCCTTCGGAGAAAACGAGTGTGCAACTCCCGTTTTACTCCAGTCGGGCTTTCTGTCGCCGCCCTCCCACATAGCATCTACCTCCAGGTTGGGCATGGCGATTTCAGATTCGCCTGTCGCGTAGAAGTCCCCGTGGCAACGGATGGTTGGAATGATCTTCGCAAGTTCGCGAGTAATAGCAGACTTCAAAGGGTTTCCTCCTCTGTGGAATGTTTTCAGGAACTGCTCGCCTTCTGCCAGGGTGCTGCGTCAAGCAGCACCTCCTGGTACATATCGATCGGAAAACTGAGCGTTCCCCGGAAATTCACATGCGCGAAATGCGCCGGCCCCATGCGGCGCAGCCAGTCATCATCGATGAGCTGCCCCTTGCGTCGCCAGTCGTCGACCGTCGCCTGCATGCGCTGCGTGTTCCACGCGATGACAAGATTCGTGAGCAACGTCAACGAGCCGGAGATCGCGATCATTTCATCGCGGCGACGTCCACGTTCCGGCGCGACCTTGCCAATGTAGATTGCGCGCTGGAGCTGGTGAACCGACTCGCCGCGGTTGAGCAGCGTATGCAGTTCACGACGAAACTCCGCGTTGCTGAAATAGTCGCACAGGAAAAGCGTGCGCAACAGCTTGCCAAGATGATCGGCGGCCCGATGCACCCGGTCGCCCTGCGCGGCGCTGCCGAACCGCTGGAGCGCGACAATCGCGCTGACCCGTCCCGACCTGATCGAGGCAACCAGCCGCAGCAGCTCGTCCCAGCCGTCGCGAATGGCCTTGAGCGATATCTCGCAGGAAATCACCGAGGCCAACCCTTCGGGCGCGACCGTTCCCCGTGGCAAATACAGCTTGCGCTCGGACAGGTTGCGCAGGCGCGGACAGAGATCGAACCCGAGCAGTTTCGACACCGCCATTGCCACATTTGTATACCCATGCGTGTCAACGGAAAGTCTGAGCAACCCGCCGTCGTTACGCGTGTCGTTGTGGCGGATGATGCCTTCAATCGCCACGCCAGCCTAGCGCTCGTTCAGAACAATCGGATAGTTATAGACGATGCCGTGTTGGTCCAGCACGTGCGTGTACATACCCACCGCGTGGGTGCGGCGTCGCGGATCGACCCGAGCGTAAAAGAGGTGCCGGGACGTATCCAGACTCATTGAATCGCTGGATGCGTGCTGTCCGGTACCCCAGAGCTCAGTGATCGGGTGTGTGCGCTGGAACTCCACCACACGGTCGTTTGCGCGGGGGAGCCGCCCTGGCATTTCGAGTGCGCGCATCGCAGCCGAGATGTGCGCCGGGTCCAGTTGCGGGATCATGGCCGCGACGCTTTTCGCGTCCAGCTCGGTGCCATGCGCAATCAGTGCCGCGTACAGCGAGACGAGTTCGTGAGCATCGCGCGCCCTGCGCGCCAGCAGCACCTCGCTGAAACCCGTGCGGGCATCCATTTCCATGACCATGTCGGCAAACTGGGCGTTGCCGATCTCCTTGAACATCAGATCGCGCGTGCGTTTCGGTATACCGTCTGTCGGCAACGCTTCGAGCGCTGACAGGTGCAGCGCGCCGTCTGGCCCGATCGTTACTCGCCCGGCCTCACGGGCTTCGTCCAGTGCGGCGAGACTCGCCTGGAGGTGGCTCGTCAGCCGCTCGAGGAACGACTCTGCTGTCGGTGGCAAACCCAGCGACGACAGATGACGGTCCCGTTCGCTTTCCCATTGCGCTGGTGGAATCAGTAACTGGTCGCGCTCGCGAAAAGACAGACTGTGATTGATCCACACCGAGCCACAGCGCAGACCCTTGCGCAAACCCGTGAGTGCAGAAGCTTCCAGGGCGCGCAGTGCACGCTTTCGATCATCGCCCTCGACGATGTCGCGCCAACTGGCGCTGACCGGCACATCACAGTCACGCGGCAGCTCGGTCGCACCGCTGTCGTGCAACTGGCCAATGAGCTCGAGCTGCCGCAAGCTCGGCTCGGCCTCCCGGCCCGCGAACGCCAGTTCGCGCAAGGGCAGCAGCAGATTGAGGATACGATGGTGATCGTCGGTCAGCGTTTCGCGAACGCTCGCTGCATGACTGGCCGGAGGTTTTTCCGACAGATCCTCGAGCAGCTTGCCGATATCGGCAAGCCTTTCTTCTGCCGGGCGACCTGAATCGTGCACGAGCGCCTTGATCGCAATCAACTGCTGCCGGTACTCCACCGCCGAGCGGGCCTGGCACAGTCATGCCTGAAGCGCCGCGCTGGGTGCGCAGAACGGCATCCGCGCGCACCAGTTGTGCTTCCGTGACAGTCGCACCGATCCGGACGAGCAGGTCGCGTTCGATTCCTGTCCATATCGAGCGGCCCAGATCCCGCAGCGTCCGGTCAGCCGGCATCAGAATCTTGCGCTCGTACAGCCAGCAGCGAGCGTGCTGGATCAACTCATCGAGGGTCAGAGACTCCCCGGCATCCTGCTGCATCCACGCTTCGAGGCCCTTCAATGCATCTGATCCGATCGACGTGAGGCCGAGATATTCGCAAGCCCAGACCTGATGGTCATACAGCGTCTTGTAGCGGCGATAGAGGGTTCGCGGCGAGGCAATTGTCGGGGTCGGCAGACTGAGTCTTTCGCCGACGTAGCGCAGCAGCTGGCGCGGGATAGTGCCCACATGGTCGAGGGTGTGGCCGCTCGCACGCAGGAAGACCAGCTGGATGGCGGCCCCGGCACGGCGATCGCGCCGGAAGCGCTCGTTTATTGAGGCTACATCACTGTCGGTCAGCGCGAAGTAGCGCTCGACATCGAATTCCGACAACCGGGTGGGCAGGCGGTCCTGTCCCACATAGCGAAATTCCAGGCCCGGCATCTCCTGCCTCCCGTCAAGGTGGCGCGATCCGAAATCGCGGGCAGGTATCTTACCGCGGACACTGGGCAGGTCCCAAAATCGTCATCTTTGCCGCCCGCAGATCCTTATAAACAAAGGCGCTCAGGAGAACCGCCAGATTTTGCACGAAAAGGACGATTACCCCGAAATATAATGCGTCACGTCAAGGCTTACCGGCTCGATAACGGTAGTTGCGACAACTCTCGAGGCAGTTACCGGCTGTCTATCGCAAGCGTCCATCAGACAATCTCATAAGACCATCACGAAAGTCCGGTTGAACGCTTCGTAAGAGTCGCTGAGAATACCTAACCTGAGCACGTGAAGGGACTGCGTCGATAAATGGACGCAAACGCCGGGATGCGGCGGCCTTCACCGACTAACAGGCTAATTTCTTCATATATGGCGCACAGTGCGATGCCATCGGCGAATGGCGCCCGGAGGCCATTTTCAGGTGAGTTCTTCCGTGAATGTTTGGCGCGGTCGGACTAGGCCCTTAATCCCAGCCCTTTCAAGGTCTTTGCGCGGCAAACCTGGTAACCTGGCGACCTGTTCAAGGACGACGGGTACGAAGGGATGTTTGACGAGGTGATGAAGCGTTTCGAGCAGCAGG
>NZ_CAJNBO010000085.1:0-3690 GCF_905221015.1 Paraburkholderia nemoris
ATAGACGTCCTGCAACACCTCTCCCGGCGGCTTTAGTGGCTCAGCCGACGGGTCGTCAGGTGGGGGAATTTGAAGTGACCATACCCGGAGGAATTTGACCGACCGCCGGGGACGAACACGAGTCTGGCCGCGTAGACGCGCAGACTGATGGGCCGGTTGGCGAACGACGCCGGCACGCTGTAGCGGTTGCGCTCGAAGTTCACGAGGCAGGTTGGTGAGACGCGTTTGGTGTGTTCGACGAAGCCATCGAACGGCTGGCCGACCGGCATCAGGTGCGGCCGCTCGGCCGACCACGCATCCCATATCGTCGTGTCCTGCTCCGGGTGACGTGTCTGCTGCCACAGCAGCACGCACTGATCGGCCAGCCAGTCGTTGAGCGCGGCGAGTGAACCGAATGTCGGCACCTTCTGCCAGAGCCGGTGACGGCTGTCCTGGACGTTCTTCTCGATCTGCCCCTTCTCCCAGCCGGAGGCGACGTTGCAGAACTCGGCGTCAAACAGGTAGTGGCTTACCATCGCGCTGAACCGCGCGTTGACCTCGCGCACCTTGCCGGGGCGCACCCTGTCAACGGCAGTCTTCATGTTGTCGTATATACCGCGGCGTGGAATGCCGCCCCACGCAACGAACGCATGATGGTGCGCGTCGAACAGCATCTCGTGGGTCTGCAGCAGATAGGCCCGCAGGAAGAAGGCGCGGCTGTGGCTGAGCTTGAGTTGCGCGACCTGCAGCTTGGTACGCTCGCCGTTGATGACGGCCCAGTCCTCGCTCCAGTCGAACTGGAACGCTTCCCCGGCCGCAAACCGGAGCGGAACGAAGGTCCCGCGTCCGGTTGTCTTTGCCTGCTCGTGCTGTTCCTGTCGCCAGCGTCGGGCAAACGCCGCGACGCGATCATAGGAGCCGGTGAAGCCCAGCGCACAGAGATCCGCGTGAATCTGCTTGAGGGTTCTTCGCTGTTTGCGCGGCCGGGTCGCCTCGGTCTTGAGCCAGCCTGCGAGCTTCGCAGCAAACCCGTCGAGCTTGCTGGGGCTGTGACGTTCGGGATAGGCGGGCAGGACGGTGCCGGCCCGTATGTAGCGCCTGACCGTGTTTCTGGACACGCCAAGCCGTTTGGCAATCTCGCGCAACGAGACATGATCGCGAAAGTGCCAGCGTCGGATGATGCTCAATATAGCCACGTCGATCACTCCGTTTCCCCTGCCCGTTGCCGAGCAGGTCAGTGTTCTACGTGGGTCAATATTCGATGCAAATTACTGCGTAGGGTGGGTCAGGATTCCGCGCAAATCAACAGGCCTGATGGGTCATCAGTAAGTCTTGGTAACATTCGACCCACCCCTGATAAACCTCTTGCTTGAGTGCTTGCCAGACAGGAGGAGGCTGGTCTTTGCTTGGCTGCTGGGTCAGGTTTTTACACCCGCCATCTATAGCGGCCAGTGACTTCGTTGGATTAGCGGCATAGTCGGGCGATTGCATCGAGATGAATGGAGGTTCATTCTCGTTTTTGTCATTCGCGCGCGCGTCGACGAAATATCGGCGCAATCCCGGCCATGCGGGGTCTGGCCGGAGATAGTCGTGCACGGACTGAGCCTCCGTCTCGTGGGTATAGGCCTGAACCGCCTTATACGCACGATAGTACAGATAAAAAGCTGTGTAGCTTCCGCCTGATACCGACGACAGGTACTGAGTCTTGTATATCCAACCCTCGTCAACGAAACGCTTGAGCACCCCCATCACGAAGGGTGAGGATTTCGAGCCTCCTCCTGAGAAAGTCAGGCCAAGAGTGGGCCTGTCGTCCTGCGTAAGCGTTAGTTCGGAAACCTTATGATTTTTTGTCGATTTAATGCAATCAACCTGAATTTTATCGTCATCACACAGTGGTAGCGGATTAGTGATGGTAGTCGGCCGGCCGCCGACTGCGCAGCCGGCCAGAGAAAAGAGAATCAGGAGCCCCATCACGATTGCTTTTCGCATTTCCCACTCCCTTGTTTCACGACAATTTATTCGGCTGACTTAGGCTCCACATTTTTCACTGCGGTGCCGTGTGCTTCGGACCATCCTCACCCAATCAGTCTGGAAGCAGGGTTAGCAGCACGTTCTCGCTATCGTCAGCATCCTTTACGACAGGGAACGGGTCGATGTCCGTTGGCTGTGTGAGGGGTGCGCCCGTCTTTGCGGCAGCCGAGGCTCGCGCCGCTGCTACTGCGGTCGGGGCTGCGACAACACCCGGAGCCGAAGCGGCCGCGGCATCCGAGGCCGCCTGACGCTGCTTGAGCTGTTCTGCACCCAGGTCGCGCAGGTCAGTTGCCTCGGTGAACAGGGCGTCGGGTTTCTCCTTGTCCGCGCCAAGGTCGATAGCAACGGACGTAATGCCGGCTTCGTGGCGGGCCCGGTAGACCGTGGTATTGAGGAGTTGGCCGGTGGGCGAGGTGGCTGCATAACCATCGCTCGCCGGCGCTGCCGCTGCCGCACCTTGGCACAAATCAGCAGGGACCGAAGTGGCGAAGGTGACAGCCTGCGGATTCGCAATCAAGTGTGCGAAGGGCACGAAGGTGCCGCCTGTCTTACAGGCAGCCAGCGCTCCGATGGGGAAAAGAATGGTGGCCGGCGTCCGTATCGCAATACAGATGCCATTGCGTGGGAAGCCGCGCGTATCACTCCAACCAGTTGCCATGACAACCCCCAACATCGCGGAAGGCACGACCCTAGCCGGCGGCCGTCAAAACAGCGCCGAAGCTGGAGCACCGTGAAGCGTCAACCCCAGAAATGAGACCTGTGAATGTTCGGTTTTATTGTGGAATACGAAATAATTAAATGTCAGATTTTTGTAAAACGTATGTGGCCTTCCGCACATATTGCGGCGGCTTTGCGTTGGTACGGGTCTCCATAGTAATAAGGTTGTCGGTTTCGAGAAAGCGAATATTCATCAAATCCGATAAGTGAGCGTGTGTTTCATTTTTACATTCACGTCTTCGCGCGTCGCTCGTAATACCCGTCCGCCGCTCGGCCCTTTACTCGGCCAAGAGTCCAGCTATGCCGATGAGCACCGTCCAGTTCGCGGGTATCGTTAAGCGTGAGGTCCGGGTGCGGAAGCTCTTCCGCCGACTTGTCAGCAAGGTCAGCGCATGGCGCGCAGGGTTGAATCCAAAGGTCCATTGGTCAGTTGTCGCCAATTTTGAGCGACATGCGGCCATGTCGATGCTGGTGAAAAGCATAGGTTTCAAAGCGAGGAATATCTGCGACGGGGCGTCGTAAGGTAGACCATCTGAGGTAAGCGCATCATTAGTGCCCACGCTATCAAAAACGAACGACGAATCGATGTCTTTCGCGGTTAGTCCCCAAACGGGTTGCCGGTGTCTTTCACTTCGGTATTGAGGTTGTATTCCGCACGCACGGCCTTGAGCACGCCCTCGATGTCGCGCTCGAAGCCGACCGCGTTGCCGAAGTGGGTCATGTTCCAGTTGCAGCCTGTCTTGTCAGCCTCTTGCAACTGCGGCCGCGGCACACGAATCTTCACGCCATCCTCGACGATTTCCTGCAGTCGATGGATTCGCCGGCTGACCTCCTGCTGTAGCTGCGAAGCATTAACAGGCCGCGGAAATACACCCCTCCAGAAGCAACGTCCTTCGCTGTGCGCGGCTACCGCCGCGCAATTTTCTGCATTGCGAAATTTCAATGCGAATCCCGCTTGTTTTT
>NZ_CAJNBO010000086.1:0-3487 GCF_905221015.1 Paraburkholderia nemoris
CGACCCCTATGCGCAGGTCGCAACTATGCGGAGATTTTACCGGGGCACGTGGTGGGTGCAGCGGCGACGTGGCCTTGGCGAGCTTGATCTGTGGATATCTGGACATAGTTTCCGCGGCGGATTGAAGTGGTGGTCTCACTTTAGGAGACTGCCATGGCGAACACCCGATCACATCAACTCACCGGCTTCGACTGGCTCGCCCAAGGGCCGCTCGCCCCGCACGTTGATGCGTTTAAGCGGTATCTGACTGAGTGTGGCTACGCTACGCACACATTTGCCAACTGCATGGGCGCAATTGCCCACTTTGCTCAGTGGTTATACGGTCGCCGTCTGCGCGTTGCACGCATCAATGAGGCAGTAGTTGTCGAATTTCTTGACGATCATCTTCCTCGATGCCACTGCACTGGCCCGGTTCAGCGAGATCGACGCGGTCTGAGCGCTGCCTTGGGCCATTTACTTGTTGTGTTACGCGCTCAAGGTGTTGTGGCCCCACCCAGGTTACACAGAACCCCGGTAGACGAGGAGTTGCTCTGTTACGACGAGTACATGGATCATGTGCGTGGCTTGGCACCCAAGACCCGGGAGATGGCCCTACGCATCGTGGGGCGACTGCTGGCATCGCGCTTCGCCGACGGCGTGATCGACCTCACGGCCGTCAGGCCAGACCATGTCCGGCGCTTCTTCGCGCAACAGGCAAAGCTCTACAGCAAGCCGGTAAACTCCGGTGCGGTGGTCGCAGCACTGCGCGGGTACTTTCGTTATCGCGCTTCGCTTGGTGACGCTGTGCACGGGTTGATTGGCGCGGTTTCCTATCCCGCCAACTGGCAGTTAGCATCACTTCCCAAGACCTTGAGCGCCGAGGAAGTCGAGCAACTGATCGGTTCACTCGGTAAACCAGGACGCTCTCTGCGCCGCGCCGACGCTATCGTACGCTGCGCGCTCGATCTCGGTCTTCGCAGCGGTGAGGTCGCCCGGCTTAGCCTCGACGACATCGACTGGCGCGCTGGCACGATCGTGCTGCGTCATACAAAGGGTCGCCGCGCCGACGTATTGCCATTACCGGCGGCCACTGCAAAGGCGATCGCAGCTTACCTGAAGTACGAACGCCCCAAGACGCGCAACCGTGCAGTCTTCGTGCGCCAAGTCGCACCACGCGATCAGCCAGTCGGTCCGGACTGCATACGCAAGACCATTCGTCAGGCCTTCAAGAGGGCTGGGTTGCCCTACACGCGCTCGCACCTGCTTCGGCACACGATGGCCAATCGGCTACTGGCAGGCGGATCTTCCCTCAAGGAGGTCGCCGACGTCCTGCGTCACCGCTCGCTGAACACCACGCTGATCTACGCGAAGCTCGACAGCCGGAAGCTGGTCGAGGTCGCCTTGCCGTGGCCAGGGAGCCCAACATGAGCACCGCCGCCTCCCTACAACGGCTCGTTGAGCGCTACCTGAACGAGCGTCGCCAACTGGGCTTTGCCATGAACACTTCGGTCTACGCTCTACGCAGCTTCGCGCATTATATTCAGGCCGTTGGTTATCGAGGACCATTGACCGTGGAAGTCATGGCCGAATGGGCCCGATGCGACAGCCACGCCAGTACAGACCCATGCACCTGGGCTCGCAGGCTGAAGCAGTTGCGTTCCTTCATGCGTTGGTTGCAGCAATTCGAGCCGCGTACCGAAGTCCCCGACGATGCGATCTTCGGTCGGCTACCGGAGCGGCAGGCTCCGCACATCTACAGTGAACGTGAGATTGTCGATCTGCTGGCCGCGGCGCGGCGGTTGGGTCCGGCCCCTGGCTTGCGGGGTGCCGTCTATGAAACGCTGTTCGGTCTGCTTGCGAGTACTGGCCTGCGCATCTCGGAAGCGCTGGCACTGCACAACTCCGACGTTGACCTGAAACGCGGCGTGCTCACCATTGAACGGACCAAGTTCGCCAAGTCGCGTCAGGTACCGATGCACCCGAGCACGGTTGAAGCACTACGTCGCTATCGCTGGGTGCGTGACGTTGCCGGCGTGTCTGCGCAAACCGATGCCCCGTTCTTCGTCGCCACGCGTGGGCGACGAAGGGGTTTGCCTCTGGACAGACGCCACGTGGAACGTGTCTTCGTCGGCCTGCGCAAGCAACTGAACTGGCGTAACCGTGGCACTCACCATGCCCCGCGAATCCACGATCTGAGGCATACCTTTATAGTGCGCCGCGTCGTCCTGTGGCAAGCGCAGGGTATCGACATCGACCAGTCCATGCTGTCACTATCGACCTACGTTGGGCACGCGATGGTCACCAACACCTACTGGTACCTCTCGGCGGTGCCGCAGTTGATGTCGTTGGCCGCAAGGCGCTTCGAGTCATTCGCGTCGCAGGCGGAGGCTTCCGATGCGTAATGCCACCATACCGAAACCGCCGTCGTTCGCCGCGCTGGTCCAGCAGTTCTTCACCGAGTATCTCGTCGCGCAGCGTGCGCTCAGTCCGCGCACAGTGGCCTGCTACCGCGATGCACTGACGCTGTTCCTGGACTTCGCCAGCCATAAGCTGGGCAAGGCGCCGACCGCCTTACGGCTGACCGACATCCAGCCCGAGATGATTCTGGCGTTCCTGGACCATCTGGAGCACGATCGACACAACGCGATTCGTAGCCGCAACCTGAGGCTGACTGCTTTGCGCGCATTCCTGAAGTTCGCCGGCCGGCGTGACGTGACCTCGCTTCACGTCGTCGAACGAGCATTGGCAGTCCCTATGAAGCGCTTTGAGCGTCCAATGCTGGAGTTCCTCACACGCGACGAGATGGTTGCGCTGCTGGGACAGCCGGGCAACACGTGGTCCTCGCAGCGTGACCACTTGCTGTTGGCGTTGCTCTACAACACCGGTGCACGGGTCTCGGAGATCATCGGCGTGCGTGTGATGGATATCGTGCTCGACGGTGCCCCCTGCGTCCACCTTCGCGGCAAGGGTCGAAAGCAGCGGTCAGTACCTTTGTGGAAGACTACTGCGCAAGAAATCCGCGCCTGGCTACGCCTGAATCCGACACTCCATGACGAGGCGGCATTGCTGCCCAATCGCGATGGGCAGGCGATGTCCAGGTCAAACGTCGCACAGCGTCTGACACTCGCTGTTAACCGGGCATCCGCCCAAGAGCCCAGCCTGTTGAAGAAACACGTTTCGCCTCACACCGTGCGCCACACCGTGGCAATGCATCTGCTGCAGTCCGGCGTGTCCTTCAACGTCATCGCGCTTTGGCTTGGCCACGAGAGCACCAACACCACTCACCGCTACGTCGAAGCTGACCTCGCAATGAAAGAGAAGGCGCTTGCACGACTTGAACCGCCCGCTACCACCATGCGCCGGTTCAAGGCGCCAGACTCACTCATGCAGTTCCTGCGGACGCTATAACTATGCGCAGATGGTATCGGTCCGAATCCTCACCGGATCTGGGCCGGTACCGTGGATCTCGTGGCATGTGTGCATAGTTGCGACCTGCGCATAGGGGTCG
>NZ_CAJNBO010000087.1:0-3399 GCF_905221015.1 Paraburkholderia nemoris
CTCATTGACGATCGCGCCAATGGGCAGGCAGGCACCCGGCACATCCAGCTTCGCGCTCACATCGGGCGTCAGCTTCTTCAGGTCCACCCCCACCCGCTCGAGCAGCTTGCGGTCGAAGCAGGCCTGCGCATTGGTGCCCGCGGGCGCGTCCGGCGGCTGTCTGAAGGGCACGTCGGTGCGGCCGATCCAGCCTCCGTTCACATAGAGGTCGACGTTGTATGTGCCGGGCAGGACCGCATTACCTTTCTCGAAACGCGACAGGTCGACGCTCTGGCCGCTACCCGGGCTCAGGAAGCTGCGGTCGAACTGGACCTGCGCCACCTGCGTGGATGCTGCAGCCGTATCCGGTGTCGCGCCAGCGCGCGCCACGAACGGCCAGGCCGCCAGCGCGGAGAGCACCATCGCACACAATGGCTTGAGGCGCGGTGTCCGGCACGATTCGCGGGCAGGACTGTTTGACAGGAAGGAATTCGACATGATTTACCGTGCGCCCGAAGTGCGCCGCATCACCGCTATGGGTTAAAAGCCCTGGGCAAAACGTCCCTCTGGCGCCTGTTGCCAGGCAGCCGGGAACGCCCCATCGGGGCCATCTGTTTCAGGTTCACGGCCAGGCAGACCCGCCCGCATGGCCGCCGTGGTGCAGGCTTACTTCTCCGGCTGCGCGCCGGATGACTGGAGCGGCTGCTTGCCGTCCACGCCACCACCAAAATCATTGATGCTGGTGTAGTCCACCTCGGCCTGCGCACCGGGCTGCGCGCCCAGATCCTTGACCGCGAAGAGCTGCGAGCCCAGCGGCGGAACAAAGCCCGCACCCGCATCGAGACTCCTGCCGCCCGTCTTCAGCGAGACCTGTCCGAGGTTCACAAAATAGGCCGTCGGGTTGGTCGCCTTCAGCGCGTAGCCCTTGCCTTTCGCGTCGGGCACCACTTCCCAGGTCACCTTTGCCGGCGCCTCATCGGCGCGGCCAGGCAACCCCTGCGGGCGGAACAGCACCTTGATGCGCGAGCGGAACGCCAGCTGCAGGCTGTTGGTCTGCGTGTCGCCCGCGGCTTTCGGGGGCACCTCGAGCACGTTCAGCCAGAACAGCGTTTCGCGGTCCTTTGCCTGCGGCTCTTTCGTATAGATCAGGCGCAGCGTCTGCCCCTTGTTCGGGTCGAGCCGGAACAGGGGAGGCGTGAGCGTAAACGGCACCTCGACCTTGTCCGGCGAACTGTTGGCGTCGCCCTTATCGAGCCAGACCTGCACGAGCGCGGGGGTCTTGCCGTTATTGGTGAGCTTGACGGTGACTTCGCGCTCCTGGGCGGGGAACACCACCCGCGTGCCCGCGATCACGACGCTGGCGTGCGCGGTGCTGGCGACAAGCGCGGCCGCCAGAGCGAAACCGACGCTCAGTGTCACCGCCGTGCAGAGCTTCCGTAAAACCTGGTTCATTCTGATTCCCAATATCCTGAAGGCGTACCCGGACCTGCCAGGCCATCCCGTCCTGTGGACGGCACAGCCTGAAACGTCCGGACACCCCTGTTGCGGCCATCGTTGGAGCGATGCTTGCACGCGCGCTACCCGCGTGCGGGTAGCGCTGAGTGCTTACTGATAGCTGATCGTGTACTGGATGGTCGAGTTCGCTGCGCCGGCCGTCGCCGCGCCCATTGCAACGTACTGGGCGTACATGTTCAGGGTTGCGCTGCCGCTGGCGATACTCACCAGATCGGTGTTCTGCGAGCCGGTGGCCGCACCCGCCACGATCGGCTGGTTCTTGGAGTTCAGCAGACCGATTTCCACGTTCGTGGCGCCGCCCGCGGCAACGATCAGCTGGCCGGTCGCCGTGTCCACCGTCGGACCCGGCTCAAGGTAGGCCGTCGCATTGCCCGTGCCGCCCGAGCAGGCCGTCAGCGCGATCGAGAACGGCGTGAGGCCAGCCGTGGCGCCAGCGGTGGCCAGCGCCGACGTCGACACCGGCGGCAGGGTCACGCTGAAGTTCGGTGTGCCGCTGTTGATCGTGCAGGTCGTGCCGACCACGGAGCCATTGAAGGTGATCGTGCCGTCAGCGGCGTGCGCGGCCGGTGCGAGCATGGCGATCGATGCGGCAGCCAGGAGGGTCGAAAGGAGAGTTTTTTTCATTGCAAGATTCACTTGGGTTAAACATCAGAAAAACACACCGGACCCAGGATCCGGCATGCCTCATGGCGAAAGACTCTATATTTCATGGGTCTCAGCAATGACAGGAGTACAGGCGATGCCCTATCGGGATTCCCGGCCATGCAGCCCCGTTGCGCTGCCGCCATGCATGCGGCGGCACAACGCCCTGCCAGGCCATGCCGTCCTGTGGACGGCACAGCCTGAAACGTCCGGGCACCCCTGTTGTGGCCATCGTTGGAGCGATGCTTGCACGCGCTACCCGCGTGCGGGTAGCGCTGAGTGCTTACTGATAGCTGATCGTGTACTGGATGGTCGAGTTCGCTGCGCCGGCCGTCGCCGCGCCCATTGCAACGTACTGGGCGTACATGTTCAGGGTTGCGCTGCCGCTGGCGATACTCACCAGATCGGTGTTCTGCGAGCCACTAGCCGCACCCGCCACGATCGGCTTGAACGTGGAGTTCAGCAGACCGATTTCCACGTTCGAGGCACCGCCCGCGGCAACGATCAGCTGGCCGGTCGCCGTGTCCACCGTCGGACCCGGCTCAAGGTAGGCCGTCGCATTGCCGGTGGCCGGCGCGCAGGCCGTCAGCGAGATGGCAAACGGCGTGCGGCCAGCCGTGGCGCCAGCGGTGGCCAGCGACGCGGTCGACACTGGCGGCAGGGTCACGGTGAAGTTCGGCGTGCCGCTGTTGATCGTGCAGGTCGTGCCGACCACGGAGCCATTGAAGGTGATCGTGCCGTCAGCGGCGTGGGCGGCCGGCGCGAGCATGGCGATCGATGCGGCAGCCAGGAGGGTCGAAAGGAGAGTTTTTTTCATTGCAAGATTCACTTGGGTTAAACATCAGAAAAACACACCGGACCCAGGATCCGGCGCGTCTCACAACAGAGGTAACAAAGGACTCCTTATCTCAGGAGTGTCTCCGCCATGGCAGGACTTCAACCACAGTGGCGATAACCTGCCAGGGCTTCCCGTTCGCGCGGCATGACCGCAGACCGGAAAAACCTGGCAGCCCTCGTTCATTTATGCAGCGTGCGTGAATTTACTCACTTACGCTGACCATGAAAAGGGTAAAAATCGGCGAACTGCAACGTATTAAACATTGCTGACAAATTTTCAGACCCGTCTTAATTTGCATTCCTGAAAATAGGACTGATCTTGTTACTCCCCTCCGTCATTGACAGAAAAATGCGCTATTCAGGAAAGACCCGTCCCGGGTACCAGAGTGAGGCCGGTAACGTAGACATGAATTCACACCATGAACA
>NZ_CAJNBO010000088.1:0-3303 GCF_905221015.1 Paraburkholderia nemoris
TGTTACGTCCCGGCCTAAATTAGGGTTGTCGTCGCGAGCTATGTGGCGTGAGATTGCGTGGGGCGTCGCGCACTAAATGAGGAATGGAATGGGCCTCGTTTAGTGCGCGACGGCGGCGCTAGATTGGAGGGTCGGTTTTACGGCGCCAAGGTTGATCGGGATTCATTGTCTCGCGATAGCGTTTGTCGGAGTCGCGACGCAGTTCGTGCTCGTATCGTTGTTCGCATACAAGGGCGAGGCGGTAGAGGAAGTCGGTCAGAGCACGAGCACAAGAATCAGGGATACCGACGGGGAGTAGCGTGTCAAACTCGGGCGTCATTTCAACTCCTCGATCGCCTGTTGTAGCAGTTCATCGGGTAGATGGTTCAGTCCTTTGGGCACGGCCATCTGCATAGCGGTGCGCAGAATCCGCCCCGCTTGCCGGGGCAAGCCGCGAGAGGCCTGGCGAAGTAACTCCAGGCCAGATTCGGCCAGCAACGTATGACTGCAGCCGGCGCTCTTCAATGCGTGTTGGATGAACAGGGCGAAGCGCTCGCGTTCGATCACGGGTTTGAGTTGAACGCGTGCCTGGATACGTCCATATAAAGCTGCGTACGGCGCACGCTCGAGCGTTTGGCCCAGACTCGGATGGCCTGCGAGCCAGACGGTGAGCAGGTCGCGCGAATCGAAGGCGAAGTTCAGGAAGGCCGGGAAGTCGCGGAAGAATTCGAGGGGCAGGTTCTGCGCTTCGTCGATAATCCACACGGGCAACAACTGTTTGCTCTCGACGAGCTCCAGGATGCGCAGCTTCAGATCCCGCCACAGGTCGGCACGCCGATAGGCGGGCTCCAGACCCAGCGCCCGAGCTAGGCTGCGGTACAGATCGATGCGCCCGAACTCGGTTTCAGCCAGATAGATGACCTGGTAGCGATGGGGATTCAAGGCCAGTGCTGCGTGGCGTAACGCGGCAGTCTTGCCCACACCGGGCTCGCCCGTGAGCAAGCCGATACCGGGACTGTGCAGTAGCCACTGGAAGCGCTCGTTGAATTGCGCCAAGGCGCCGTCGTCCCACAACTCACTATGTTCTTTGGAAAGCGGCGCGCAACGTAGACCGAAGTGTTGTCGATACATGTCACAGCTCCCGGGCGTAGTGACGTTGATAGGCAAGCTCGATAAGATTGGGACCGTGCGCTGCGTTCTCGATCAGCGCGTCGTGTCCTGTCACGGCCGGCTCGACGGTCTCAGGCTGAGATTTGCGCCGCTTGCGTGTGCGATTGCCGACAGCGTCGAGCAGGGTTGCGGCGCCCAAGGGCTCGCCCGCCTCACTTTCTACGCCCTTGACGGTTCCCGTATGGGGATCCACCACGAGCAACACGGTCTTGCCGACCAGCTCGTATGGCACTTCGAAGCGCTTGCCCTGAAATGACACGGTGCCGTCGCGGCGCACGTAGCGCTCGATACGGTGCAGGAACAGTTCGTCCAGTTGTGCGGCGCGTGCGCCGAGTGTGCCGATACGGGGTAGGTCCTGCTGATAGCGGGCGAGCGGCGTCTGGTTACACAGGCCGCTGTGTTCGGTGCGATGGTAAATCTGTTCGACCCAAGCCCACAGGCGCGCGTTGAGGTCCGCCAGATCATGGATGTGCGTGGTGTCGAGCTCGCTCAGGAATTGAGCCCGTAAGCTGCGATGCCAGCGCTCCAACTTGCCCTTGCCCTCGGGAGCATACGGTCTACAATAAACCAGCCTGATCGACAGCCGTGCACAAATGCCCTGCAATGTCGCCGCCCGATAAGCGGCGCCGTTATCGACGATCAACATCTTGGGCACACCGCGTTTGAGCAAGGCCTGCTTGAGTACGCCCTCGATGTCGATCGCGCTCTCCGAGAAGCAGAACGCGCTATGGGCGATGAGCCGCGAGGCGTCGTCCATCAACGAGACCAGGTAGGTCTTGCGGCGCCCCCGGCCAAGCGACAAGTGCGGGCCATGCAGGACATCGCCGTACCAGATGGAGCCGGCGTGTTCGGCCACGAAGCTGCGTTTCTCCTCGGGCAAGCTGGCCGAGCCAACGATGCGCGAGAGCCCGTGGGCTTGCAGCAGCCGATGAACGGCGCAGCGCGAGAGTGTGTCGTGCGCCACGATACCCGCAGATTCGAGCAGCAAACGGATCTGGCGGATCGAGCGTCGCGGATTCTCGCGCTTAGCTGCAAGGATCGCAGCTTGCACGGCCGATGGCAGCTTCGATTGCCCGCGATCCACACGGGGCTTGCTGCACAGGCCCTCCAGCCCGTGCTGTTTCCAAGCGTAATACCAGGACTGAAGCGTCTTCTCGCCGATATGGCGACGACGAGAACCGGGAATTGCGTACTCCTGCTGAGCCAGTTGGCGGATGATCTGCTGCAAGTCGCCGCGATCAAGCCGTTCGCGACTGACAAGTGGTCCGAGTACGGACAGGCGAAACAGGGCCTTCGGGTCGATGTCCTTCATGCTCACTCCTATGGTTAAAAAGGGAGTGCCATGAGAACCGCGAACCGAATTCGGCGCGAGTGGGCAAAGTGTGTGGAGAGCCCGGAATGACGAAAATTACGTCGTCGCGTACCCAATCAGGATAAACGGATCACGGGACGCAAACGCCGTCGCCGTCGAGCCAGGCCATGGCTTCGCACAACGGCATGCGCTGCAGGCAGCGCAGCCAGAATTCAGTGATATCGACTGATCGCCCGAGTTCGCCGAAACGGCTTCGCAAATGAAATTCGAACGAGAGGCTACGCTCGCCAAGCCGCTGCCACCAGCGCCGTACCGTATGTCTGCCGAGCGCGAAGATCGCACTGGCGCGGCGCTGCGAGCAGCCGGCCAACAGAAGGAGTAAGACACGCTGTTGGTCCGCCCAGTTGTACCAACGGTGGGGAGCTATGCACAGCGGCAGGCGCGAACACGTGCGGCTGCAGGTTCGACAGCGAAAGCGCAAAACGGGAATCGGATTGAGAGCGCCAGCGGCGCTGCGGTCGGCCTTGCGATGGTAACGACCGTGACACCACACACCCGAGCAGCCGCAATGTACGCAAGCGACAGGTCGATACACTTGCGGCGTGCGATCGACCGCATTGAGATGTTGTTCAAGAACAGGAAACGCGAATACAATTCGATGCATAGGCCGGTCTACTTTGTTGTTCGTGTGGGGCTTCGTCACTTCCCACGATAACAGAGCAGTACTGGCCTTCTTTACGTCCGTCTCATCTCATGATGTTCAGGGTTAAGTTCCAAACTTCATCCTATTTGATACCGAGATAAACACCTCCGCTGGAACCCAGATATAGCGGGACGTAACA
>NZ_CAJNBO010000089.1:0-2865 GCF_905221015.1 Paraburkholderia nemoris
GAGAGCGCGCCATTCCGGGGGCTGGGATTACCGACCGATTTTTTGAGTGCCAAGTGTAGCGTTGGCTTTCCTGCGGGCGCGCATTAGCGTGGAAATGCTTACGCCCGATTGTTCTGCAGCGTCGTGATAGGTTACTCCCTGCCTGATCAAGGATAAGCCCTTGTTCACCAGACGCGGTTTCGCGTTGGGCCGGCCGAGGCGCACCCCTTTGGCGCGCGCATTGGCCAAGCCGGAGCGGACACGTTCCCGAATGAGTTCCCTTTCGAATTCGGCGACTGCCGAGAGAAAATGCGTGAGCATCCGGCCCATTGGCGTGCTCATGTCGATGTGGCCAGGTACGACAAAGGCCACTCCGAGCGCTTCCAGTTCGGCCATGGTCATGATCAGATCCCGCACGCTGCGCCCCCAACGATCCAATGCCTGTACCAGGATCACATCGATGGCGCGGGTGCGCGCCAGTTGCATGACCGCTTCGCGCAGCGGCCGCTTGTGTGACGCGCCGCTGGCGGTTTCCTGCATTTCGCGCACGATCTTCCAACCGCGGGCTTTTGCGTAGATGCGCAATTCCCGACGTTGACGATCGGTGGATTGGTCCGGGGTGGACACGCGGGTATAGACTGCCACACGCATGGTCAAAAACCCCTCCGATTCGGGTCGCCAGGTCCCAGTCCTGGCGAGCCTTGCAAGGCATCGTTTTCGACGGTCAGAATCATTTGATTCTGACCGTCGTGTACTAAGCTTAGATGACAATGACAAATGTCACCAGCGCCATGGTTTACCGGTTCCACGTATGGATTCGCCAGATAAGTCCGATGATTTGGCGTCGGTTACTGGTGCGCAGCGACAGCACGATCGCCGACCTGCATTACACGCTGCAGATCGCCTTCGGCTGGAGCGACGCGCATTTGAATCTGTTCCACATCCATGGCCAGGACTATGGCGTGTATCACGACGGCGGCACAAGTTTCTCGACCGATCCCGAGCACGTTCGACTGTGCGATTTCAACTTCCGTATCAACGAACACCTGCTGTACGAGTACGACTTCGGAGACTGCTGGCAACACGAAGTGCGCATTGAGGCGTGCTTGGCGTTGGACGACAAGCGCACCTATCCGTGCTGCATTGGCGGCAAACGGCGGGCGCCGCCGGAAGGCTGCGGCGGCGCCATGGCCTTCATGACACGACGTGATGAGGTTCCGTCGCACGTCGAGGATTTACTCGAGGACATTCAGGACGACCTCGACGCCAACGACATCGAGGCTATTCGGGATCGGCGTGAGGATATTGAAGCGTTGCGCGAATGGCTGACGTTAGATGATTTCGACCGGCGCGAGGTCAACCGCCGGCTCAAGCAGTACGCGACCCGCGATGCAGCCTGGATGTGGCAATAGACAGGAGCCGGCGATGAAAGTAAGAATACAAGTCGTGATTGAGGCCGAAAACGGTGCACCGGAGAAAGTCGAGGAAATCGCTCAGCTGCAGCGCGGGGCGCTGCGCGCGGAGGAACTCGGTCTGACACTCGCGGAGGCGAAAGCGTTGCTACACGGCATGCAGCAGGCCGTGGTCATTGGGCAGATCGAGGAATACCTCGAAAAATTCAAGACCTGCCCAGACTGCGGCGCGCACCGGACCCGGAAAGGGAAGCATCCTCTCGCCTATCGGACGCTGTTTGGGAAAGTCAACTTGGTTAGCCCCCGTCTTTACGACTGCGCCTGCCAGAACCACGGCAACCATAGTTCAAGCCCCTTGGCGAAGTTGCTGAGCACGCATTGCGCGCCGGAACTACTGTATCTTGAGATCAAATTCGCTTCGCTAATGTCCTATGGACTGAGCGTCGAGTTGCTGACGGAGATTCTGCCGATCGCGGAAGAGATCAGCCCCACGTCGATGCGACGCCACCAGCAACGCGTTGCCGAACGGATGGAGGGTGAACTGGGAGAGGAACAGTGCCAGTTCATTGAAGGTTGCCCTCTCGAATGGGCAAAACAACCGCCACCGGGGCCACCCTTGACGGTCGGTTTGGACGGCGGCTATGTGCATGCGTCGGACCAGAAGTCGAAAACCGAAGGCTGGTTCGAAGTCATTACCGGCAAGAGCGTCCAGACCGAGGGCGACGCCAAGGTGTTTGCGTTCGTCAACAAGTACGACACCAAACCCAAGCGCCGACTTTACGAGGTGCTAAAATCGCAAGGTCTCCAAATGAATCAGCAAGTCGTGTTTCTGTCGGATGGCGGCGACACCGTCCGCGATCTGCAGCACTATCTCAGCCCGGAATCCGAACATCTTCTTGACTGGTTCCACATCACCATGCGCTTGACGGTGATGAGACAGATGATCAAGGGCATGACCGCGGAACTGAAGCCCGACGACAAGCACCCGGAAACTGCAGCCGTGGTGGCCGACCTGGAAAGGCATCTGGACAGCCTCAAATGGAATCTCTGGCACGGCAATGTCCTGCATGCCCTCCACCGTACCGGTGACCTGGATGACGACCTGGACATGCTGGAAGAAAATATGGCGAACAAGAAGAAACTGGAGAAGGCAGTACGGGAATTTCACAGCTATATCGAGGCGAACCAGGCGTTCATTCCAAACTATGGCGACCGCTACCGGCACGACGAAACGATTTCCACCGCGTTTGTCGAGTCGACCGTGAACTACGTGGTCAGCAAGCGCTTTGTGAAAAAGCAGCAGATGCGTTGGAGCCAGCGCGGCGCGCATCTGCTGCTGCAGACCCGCGTGCAGGTCCTGAACGACGATCTGCGGAAAACCTTCGGTCGCTGGTTTGCCGGAATGAGAGACGAAGAGGCCGCGACGCTACAGGAGGCGGCATAGAAGCTCCAGCCCCCGGAATGGCGCGCTCTC
>NZ_CAJNBO010000090.1:0-2740 GCF_905221015.1 Paraburkholderia nemoris
GGTGTACGACAAGTAGGGCGGGACACGTGAAATCCTGTCTGAAGATGGGGGGACCATCCTCCAAGGCTAAATACTCGTGATCGACCGATAGTGAACCAGTACCGTGAGGGAAAGGCGAAAAGAACCCCGGGAGGGGAGTGAAATAGATCCTGAAACCGCATGCATACAAACAGTCGGAGCCTCGCAAGGGGTGACGGCGTACCTTTTGTATAATGGGTCAGCGACTTACATTCAGTGGCAAGCTTAACCGATTAGGGCAGGCGTAGCGAAAGCGAGTCCGAACAGGGCGTTCAGTCGCTGGGTGTAGACCCGAAACCAGGTGATCTATCCATGGCCAGGATGAAGGTGCGGTAACACGTACTGGAGGTCCGAACCCACTAACGTTGAAAAGTTAGGGGATGAGCTGTGGATAGGGGTGAAAGGCTAAACAAACCTGGAAATAGCTGGTTCTCTCCGAAAACTATTTAGGTAGTGCCTCGTGTATCACCTTCGGGGGTAGAGCACTGTCATGGTTGTGGGGTCCATTGCGGATTACTACGCCATAGCAAACTCCGAATACCGAAGAGTGCAATCACGGGAGACAGACATCGGGTGCTAACGTCCGGTGTCAAGAGGGAAACAACCCAGACCGCCAGCTAAGGTCCCCAAATATTGCTAAGTGGGAAACGAAGTGGGAAGGCTAAAACAGTCAGGAGGTTGGCTTAGAAGCAGCCATCCTTTAAAGAAAGCGTAATAGCTCACTGATCGAGTCGTCCTGCGCGGAAGATGTAACGGGGCTAAGCAATATACCGAAGCTGCGGATGCACATTTATGTGCATGGTAGGAGAGCGTTCCGTAAGCCTGCGAAGGTGCATTGAAAAGTGCGCTGGAGGTATCGGAAGTGCGAATGCTGACATGAGTAGCGATAAAGGGGGTGAAAGGCCCCCTCGCCGTAAGCCCAAGGTTTCCTACGCAACGTTCATCGGCGTAGGGTGAGTCGGCCCCTAAGGCGAGGCAGAAATGCGTAGCTGATGGGAAGCAGGTTAATATTCCTGCACCATTGTTAAATGCGATGGGGGGACGGATCGCGGAAGGTTGTCCGGGTGTTGGAAGTCCCGGTCCTTGCATTGGAGAAGGCGCTTAGGCAAATCCGGGCGCGGAATTCAAGGGTGTGAGGCCATTCACTTAGGTGAAGAAGCAACTGGAAGTGGTTCCAAGAAAAGCCTCTAAGCTTCAGTTTAACAAGACCGTACCGCAAACCGACACAGGTGGGCGAGATGAGTATTCTAAGGCGCTTGAGAGAACTCGGGAGAAGGAACTCGGCAAATTGGTACCGTAACTTCGGGATAAGGTACGCCCCTGTAGCTTGACTGGCCTGCGCCAGGAGGGTGAAGGGGTTGCAATAAACTGGTGGCTGCGACTGTTTAATAAAAACACAGCACTCTGCAAACACGAAAGTGGACGTATAGGGTGTGACGCCTGCCCGGTGCCGGAAGATTAAATGATGGGGTGCAAGCTCTTGATTGAAGTCCCGGTAAACGGCGGCCGTAACTATAACGGTCCTAAGGTAGCGAAATTCCTTGTCGGGTAAGTTCCGACCTGCACGAATGGCGTAACGATGGCCACACTGTCTCCTCCCGAGACTCAGCGAAGTTGAAGTGTTTGTGATGATGCAATCTCCCCGCGGCTAGACGGAAAGACCCCATGAACCTTTACTGTAGCTTTGCATTGGACTTTGAACCGATCTGTGTAGGATAGGTGGGAGGCTATGAAGCGTGGACGCCAGTCTGCGTGGAGCCGTCCTTGAAATACCACCCTGGTTTGTTTGAGGTTCTAACCTTGGTCCGTTATCCGGACTGGGGACAGTGCATGGTAGGCAGTTTGACTGGGGCGGTCTCCTCCCAAAGTGTAACGGAGGAGTACGAAGGTACGCTAGGTACGGTCGGAAATCGTGCTGATAGTGCAATGGCATAAGCGTGCTTAACTGCGAGACCGACAAGTCGAGCAGGTGCGAAAGCAGGTCATAGTGATCCGGTGGTTCTGTATGGAAGGGCCATCGCTCAACGGATAAAAGGTACTCTGGGGATAACAGGCTGATACCGCCCAAGAGTTCATATCGACGGCGGTGTTTGGCACCTCGATGTCGGCTCATCTCATCCTGGGGCTGTAGCCGGTCCCAAGGGTATGGCTGTTCGCCATTTAAAGAGGTACGTGAGCTGGGTTTAAAACGTCGTGAGACAGTTTGGTCCCTATCTGCCGTGGGCGCTGGATATTTGAAGGGGGCTGCTCCTAGTACGAGAGGACCGGAGTGGACGAACCTCTGGTGTACCGGTTGTCACGCCAGTGGCATCGCCGGGTAGCTATGTTCGGAAGAGATAACCGCTGAAAGCATCTAAGCGGGAAACTCGCCTTAAGATGAGATATCCCCGGGGCTTCGAGCCCCTTGAAGGGTCGTTCAAGACCAGGACGTTGATAGGTCAGGTGTGGAAGCGCAGTAATGCGTTAAGCTAACTGATACTAATTGCCCGTAAGGCTTGATCCTATAACAGGTGTGTTTTGTGTCGATCAGTGTTAGCGCTTCAGCTGTCGGCCGGAGTTAGTGCTTTAGTACTTACTCCGGGCCCATGCAAAGCTCTTACAGTGATCCCACCCCCGAAGGGGGCAGGACACCACGCACGGTTGAGTGATCAGTGTTGTGCCAGAAACAACACAACCCCCTCTGGTGAGCATCACCAGAAACTACTTCTTCCAGATTGGTTGT
>NZ_CAJNBO010000091.1:0-2631 GCF_905221015.1 Paraburkholderia nemoris
TGTCCGCGCCGAGTGAATTTTGAGCCACCGCGCCGACCGAGCTTTGAGCCGGGGTGGAGACCGGTCTGAAGAAGGACCGGTTGTGGATAAGTGTATGGGTTTCGGAAGTGCTTGTCCTCCTTCGTATGAGGATGTATTGCGCAGTGGAAGCTTCGAAGGGCGTAGCCCTTAGCGGGTTCCACTGCGCGGCAAGCGACGATCAGGCCAATTCGTTCGCGCTCGCACCGTCGGCTCTGCGCGCTGCTTCACGCGACCGGATGCGCTTTTTTGCACTGGCACTGCTATGGCGGAAACGGTAGCTTTCGTTGCCGGTTTCCACGATGTGGCAGTGATGCGTCAGACGGTCCAGCAATGCCGTGGTCATCTTCGCGTCGCCGAACACACTGGACCATTCGGCGAAGTCCAGATTCGTTGTCACCGCAACGCTTGTATGTTCGTACAGGCGACTCAGCAGGTGGAATAGCAACGCTCCGCCGGCCTGGCTGAAGGGCAGATATCCGAGTTCGTCCAGAATGACCAGGTCGAGGCGCAGCAGGCTCGCCGCGATTCTCCCGGCGCGTCCCTGCGCTTTCTCCTGCTCCAGTGCGTTGGCCAGATCCACGGTCGAGTAGAAACGCACCCGCTTGCCGTGATGCATGATGCCGGACACGCCTATGGCGGTCGCCAGATGCGTCTTGCCCGAGCCCGGGCCGCCGACCAGAACCAGGTTGTGCGCGCCCTCGGTGAACGTCATGCCGGCCAGTTGCGTGACGAGCTGGCGGTCGACCGGCGAGCCATCGAAGTCGAAGCCCGCGATGTCGCGATGCACCGGGAACTTCGCCGCGTTCATCTGGTGGCTGACCGAACGCACGGCCCGATCCGCGACCTCGGCCTGCAACAGCCGTTCGAGCAGCCATTGCGAAGACGCCGCCTCGACATTCACCTGTTCGAGCAGTTCGGCCCAGCCGGCAGCCATGCCGTGCAGCCGCAAGTGTTTGAGTTCGACAATCAGATCACGCATGACCGGCCTCCGGCTGTTGCAGCGCCGGGCGCAGTCCGTCGTAGCGCGATGTGTCGGCCAGCGGCGGTGTCGTCAGTTGTAGCGCAGTTTCGATATTCGGCGGCATCTGCACGCTGCGCATGCGCGACAGCACGTTCACCACATGCTCGACGCTCACGCGCCCGGAAGGCGGCGCCTGCTCCAATGCAAGCTCGACTGCAACCACTATGGCATCCAGACCGCTTTCCGGGACCAGTGCCAGAACCTTCGCCATTACCCGGTCACCACCTGGCTCGCGTAGTAACGCCCGACGCAGGCGTTGCAGCGGCTCCGGCATATCCTGGAACGGCGCGCCGTTGCGCAGCGCGCCGGGCTTGCGCTGGATCAGCGGGATGTAATGCTGCCAGTCGTATCGCACCAGTCCTTCGTCGGCCAGTCGATCGTGTTCGGCCACCACCGCGTCGTCGCCCACCACCACAACACGGCCAGGATAAAGCCGCGTGCTGAGCATCTGGCCTGCGAATTCGCATGGCACCGAGTAGCGGTTTCGGCCAATCACCACCAGGCAGGTCGACGACACCCGTGCTGCGCGCTCAACATAACCGTCAAACGGTGTCGGCATCGGCATCAGATGGGCGCGCTCCTGCTCGAACACGTCGGCAACACTCAGGTCCCGATAGTCCGGGTGCTTCACCTGCTCCCACAACGACCGGCATCGGGTTGCCAGCCACGCATTCAGTTCGGAGATACTGCCGAAGCGTTGCGCACGCGCGTCAATCCAGATACGCCGGCGGCTGTCCTGCACGTTCTTCTCGACGACGCCTTTCTCCCAGCCGCTGGCCACATTGCAGAAGTCCGCATCGAACAGGTAGTGCGAACACATCACTGCGAAACGCGGATTGACCGTGCGGCCCTTGCCTTTGTGGACCTTGTCGACCGCCGTCTTCATGTTGTCGTAGATGCCACGACGGGCCACCCCGCCGAAGGCCGTGAACGAGCGCGTATGGGCGTCGAACAGCATCTCGTGACCCTGGCTCGGATAGGCCACGAGCCAGAACGCCCGCGACGCGCACAGCTTCATGTGCGACACCTGCAGCTTGCGGTAAATGCCGCCGACAACCAGTCCTTCCTCGGACCAGTCAAACTGGAATGCCTCGCCCAGCTCGAATCGCAACGGCACAAACGCCAACTTCGAAACCGCCTTGCCTTCGCTTTGCCGCCAGCCCCGGATGAAATCGGTGACCCGCGAGTAGCAGCCGTCGTAGCCGCTGCCCTTGATCTCCTGGAACAGCATCCAGGCGGTGCGCCGCTCCCTCTTCGGTCGCCGCGCGTCGACACTGAGCGCCTGCACCAACGCCTCATGAAACGGCGTCAACCGGGTCGGCTGGGAGCGCCGCTGATACTTCGGCTCCTCCTGAATCTCCATGTTCAGATATTTAGTAATCGTGTTGCGAGACAGGCTTGTGAGACGCGCTATCTCGCGTACCGACTTGTTCTGGCGGTGGAACATCCGCCGCACCTTGCCAATCATCGTCATCGGGATCATCCCCAAACACCCTGCCTGAAAAACTAGCAGGATAGGTTGATTGCCCGGCTCAGTTTTCAGTCGGCGCGATCCCTACATGTGGCTGAATTTTCGGTCGGCGTAAACA
>NZ_CAJNBO010000092.1:0-2556 GCF_905221015.1 Paraburkholderia nemoris
CCCGGACGGTCAGTTGAAACTCCCCCACTTATGGTCGCGCAAATTCCCCCACCCTGTGAAGCAGGACTAAGGGTTATTTAGCTGGTTTTCGATTTCCGTGCAAGCGTTTCAGCGGCTTCCTTGAGGCGGTAGCTGCGGCCGTCGAATTCAAGCAGGTGGCAGTGATGCATGAGCCGGTCGAGGATCGTGGTGCTCATCGTGTTGTCGCCCAGGTATGCGCCCCAATCCTGCACAACGCGGTTGGACGTGACGACAACGCTTCGATGCAGTTTGTAGCGTTGATGGATCAGCGTTTGCAGCAGCGCGCCGGCGGCGTCGGGGATCGTACGCGACAGGAACAGGTCGTCCAGCACGAGCAGATCGCTCTCGAGGATGGCTCGCAGCCGGGCTTCGCGCTGGGCAGTCGGGCTCAGCGCGTAACGGTTAAAGAAGTCGTCGGTCTCAAGATACTGCACCTTGTGGCCTTGCAGGACGGCCTGGTAGGCGACGGCCTTCGCAACGTGCGATTTGCCGGTGCCTGGTTTACCGATGATCAGCGCGTTGTCGCCAGCGGCGATGAACTTCAGCGTGTGCAGCTGGAAGCAGGCCTGGCGAGGCACTTTGGGATTGAAGGCCCAGTCGAATTCGGCGAGCGTGAGTTTCTCTTCGAGGCCGGAGAGCTTGTAGCGGCGTTCGATGAGTCGGGACTGGCGGCGATCCAGTTCGTCCTGCAGGATCAGTGCGAAGGTTTCAAGGAACGGCTGCTGGGAGCCCTGGGCCTGCAACACGCGCGTTTCGAGTGTGTCGCGCACGCCAGACAGGCGAAGCTGTCCGAGAGCCCGTTCGATTTCCGGTAACGTCATGGTCATGCCTGTGTGTCTCCAGTTGGAGGTTGAGGTTCGGCGCCGTGCTGCGCACCGAGGGTAAAGAGTTCGCCGTACTCGGCGGCAGGACGGATCAGCGGGTGATCCTGCGTAAGAGGCAGCTCTAGCTGCGGTGCCTGATCGAGACGCTCGAGTGCCTGTTCGAACAGCCGTTCGACGATCGCGCGCACCTGTTTGTAGCGGTGGACGTGATGACGCAACGCGTGATCGCAGGCCTGCTCGACGAGCCGGGCGGGATACTTCTTCGCCAGACCAACGATGCCCCACATGGCGCGATGGCCGACGCGACCTTCGCTATCGAACATGTGCTGGCACAGCGCCTTTGTTTGTGGCCCGATGTCGCCGGCGCTCGCGAGCAGGAAGGCGCTCTGGCGGGACGGATTGAAGGGGCGTTCGTCTTCAGGCAGTTCGAGCGAACCGGCCTGCAGCGCACGAGGATGAGTGCGCAGCAACGCCTGCGTACGGCGATCGCGAATCTCGATGGTGGAATCGTAGATGCGCACCGAGACCAGACTGCCGATCGGCGCAGGTCGTGCCGCATAGTTGCTGCGATCGATGTTGACCGTGGTGTCGTCCCAGACGGTACGCACGACCTCCGTGAAGTAGCGAAAGCCGGTGGTCGGCAACGGCCGCAGATGCGGCCTCTCCTCCTGGAACATGGCCTCGACCTGTCGCCGGGTGCTGCCATGGATGCGTTTGGCCGCCCAGTTTGCCTCCCAGTGCATCAGGAATTCGTTCTGGGCTTCGAGCGACTCGAAACGGCGGCCGGCAAGCGCGGTGCCCTGCGTATGTTGGATCGCGTTCTCGACGGTCCCCTTTCGATTCGGGTCCCGCACACGTGCCGGATCGGCGACGACACCGTAGTGCTCAAGCATCGCCTCGTAGAGCCGGTTGATCTCGGGTTCGTACAGGTCGGGCGTGATGACGCCTTCCCGGAGATTGTCCAGGACGACGTAACTCACCGAGCCCCCGAAGTAGCGGAAGGCTTCTTCGTGAAGCTGGGCCCAGACCTGCTTGCTGGACTTCCAGACCACGCGCCGGAAACTGCGCCGCGAGTACCGCAGGGTCATCACGAACAACCGCGGGCGTCGGTAGCGGCCGGTCTTCGGATCGCGGGTCAGTGCACCTTCGCCATAATCAACTTGAGCTTCTTCGCCGGGGGCGAACCCGAGACGGTCGAACTGCTCGGGATCAATGTGGCGCAAGGCGCGCACGAAACGCTTGACGCTCTCGTAGCTCGCGGTGAATGCGAACTGATCGACCAGATCCTGATAGATCGCCTGCGCGTTGCGCCTCAGGCGGACCTGCTGTTCGATCCATTCGCGATGCGGTTCGCTTGCGGAGCGGGCGAAATTGAACGTTGTGGTCTTGCTGGAACCGTCGGTAGCCGGTGGTCGCGGCGGTGGGGGAGTTTGCGTGACGGCCGTTTCAGAGCCGGTGGTCACCATGGGGGAGTTTGCCGAAGCGGACTTCTCCGACTCGAACATCGCCTGATAGCGACGAATCGTCTTGCGGTCGATGCCCGTGAGCCGCTGGATCTGGCGCTGGCTCTTGTTGCGCTCGAGTAATGTGAATACGGTGCTTTGCAGGTGCGGCTTCAAGACGTTCACTCCCTGAACTCCTTCTTGTTCGAAGGAGACGAAGATAGACGTCCTGCAACACCTCTCCCGGCGGCTTTAGTGGCTCAGCCGAC
>NZ_CAJNBO010000093.1:0-2296 GCF_905221015.1 Paraburkholderia nemoris
GTGCGCCACCGAGCCGTACCAGATCGCCCAGGATGTCGCAAGCGCGATCCGTACGTTTCGCGGCGAGTGCTGGTACGACACCACACTCGGCCTGCCGTACTGGCAAAACATTCTCGGCAAGTTGCCGACCGTCTCGTTCATCCAGTCCGAAATCGTGCGGGCCGCGCTCACCGTGCCCAACGTCACCGCCGCGACGGGCACGAGCCTTGCCTTCGACAACCGGCAACTGTCCGGCACCGTGGAGGTGGCCGACGCGAATGGGCAAACACAGTCTGTCGCCTTCTGATGCAGCCCTCCTCAGCGGCATCCCTGGTTCTTGACGCCCTTGTAACAGATGGTGCCGTTCGGGGCTTTATATACGCCTTTTCCGTTTACGGTCTTCGCTTCCCCGCCCTTGCTTGTCTGGGTCGTCGTCACGCCTGCCTGATTCGTCTGGGCCTTCACTGCGTTACCCGTATTCGGGTTGTAGCCACCGGCCGTCTGTCCGTTGTTGCAGGTGGTAACGCCGCGCGCGTTCGTCGTGCAGTTGGCGAATGCGCTGGACGACAGCATGACGCATGTCAGCATGACCAGCATTCTCATGGCGACCTCCTTTGCGGGCCGGAACGGCTCTTCGTTTCAGGTTACACCATCAACCGGAATACCGGTAAGGGACAGGGCGCGAGCGCGTAACCTGATCGGCCGGTTTGCAGAAAAATTGACCGACGCAACCGGCAACACACAGTCCGTGAGCTTCTGAGCGCAGCACCGCCGTGCAGACAAACGTTCCGCCGATCCGGTTCACGGATCAGGGACCGGTATTGCCCGCCGAATCCGCGATCCTCGCTGGCGTGCGGGCCGATATCAACGCGGCGTTCGGCGGCGGCGTCAATCCGGGGCTGACCACGCCGCAGGGGCAGATCGCGCAGTCGCTCACCACGATCATCCGCGATGCGAACGGCGACATTCTCGAAGTCGCGAACCAGGTCGATCCCGATGTCGCCTCCGGCCGCTGGCAGGACGCGATCGGCCGCATCTATTTCCTGAACCGCATCGCTGCGTCAGGGACCGTCGTCACCGCGACCTGCATCGGGCTCGTCGGCGCGGTCATTCCCGCCGGTTCGGTTGCGCAGGACGTGAACGGCTACCTGTATGCATCGACCGCCGCGGCGGTTATTCCCGCCTCGGGCCAGGTGGAGGTGCCGTTCCAGTGCCAGACGAAGGGACCCGTAGCCTGTCCGATCGGCGCGCTTGCGACGATCTACACCGCCGTGCAGGGCTGGGACCGCGTGTCGAACACGACCGCCGGCACGCCCGGGCAGAACGTCGAGACCCGCGCGCAGTTCGAGGCAAGGCGCAGGCTGTCGGTTGCCATCAATGCCGTCAACAGCGTGCAGGCCGTCTATGCGGCGGTGCTGCCGGTGTCCAACGTGCTCGACGCGTTCGTGATCGACAACCCGACCGGTGCAACCGTGAACTACGGTGCGACGGACTATCCGCTGCTGCCGCATTCGCTGTTCGTGTCGGCCATCGGCGGCGATGCTTCGGCCATCGCGCAGGCGATCTGGAGCAAAAAGGCGCCCGGCTGCGACTACAACGGCGACACGTCGTGGATCGTCCATGACACCAGCTACAACGCCCCGCAGCCGAAGTACACGGTGACATGGGTCACGCCCGCGCCGGTGCAGTGCTGCTTCACCGTGACGATCCAGGCCAATGACCAGTTGCCGGCCAGCATCACCTCGCTGATCCAGCAGGCGATTCTCGCGGCGTTTAACGGCGAGGACGGTGGCGTGAAGGCGCGCATCGGCTCGACTACCTATGCGGGGCGCTACTACGCGGGCGTGGCCGCCACGGACCCGAATGTGAACATCTACTCGATCGCGCTCGGCACCGACCCGATGGACGTGAACCAGAGCGCGCTCGCGTTTGGCATCGACCAGTATCCGACGCTCGATCCGTCCAACGTTTCCATGCTGCAGTTCAGTCAGGACATGCGGTCATGAAGAACTGGACCGACACGCTGCTCGCGCAGTACGCGAATTCGCCGACGATCACGGCGATGCTCGACTGTCTGAACCAGGATATCGGGCCGCATGCCGGGCTCGACGCGTTTTACGACACGATCTGGAATGTGGCTACCGCACTCGGCTATGGGCTCGACGTTTGGGGCAGGATCGTCAACGTGAAACGTGGCGTGATGGCGGCAAGCCGCGACCTGTGATCCTGCTCCCGCTCCGAACCTTCCGACTCCGGGTCGGTCCGCTTCCAGAAAACAACTATCCGGTCGTCCTACGTCGAGCGTCTCACGACGCCG
>NZ_CAJNBO010000094.1:0-2055 GCF_905221015.1 Paraburkholderia nemoris
TGCACCCACTACAACCGGTGGGCGAGCGCATTGCCGCTGACCTTGCGCCAGACGCACGCGCCCGGCGAGAAGCTGTTCGTCGACTACTCCGGCGACAGGATCGCCATCATCGACGCGCAAACCGGCGAGATCCGCGACGCCGAGCTGTTCGTTGCTGTTCTCGGCGCGTCGAACTACACGTACGCCGAAGCGACCTGGACGCAGCAGTTGCCAGACTGGATCGGTTCGCATGTGCGCACGTTCGAATTCATCGGCGGCTGTACAGAAATTGTCGTGCCCGACAACCTCAAGTCGGGCGTGCACAAACCGAGCTTCTATGACCCGATCGTAAATCGCGCCTACGGCGCGATGGCTTCGCATTACTCCGTGGCCGTCATCCCCGCCCGCAGTAAAAAGCCCCGGGACAAGGCCAAGGTCGAGCAGGGAGTGCTCCTCGTACAACGATGGATTCTCGCCCGGTTGCGCAAACAACGCTTCTTCAGTCTTGCCGAAGCCAACCGTGCGATCGCCGCGCTGCTTGTTAGCCTGAACGACAAGGCATTCAAGAAACTACCCGGTTCGCGGCGAACCGCCTTTGAAGAACTCGAGCGCGCAGCACTCAAGCCGTTACCGGCGCACCCTTATCAATACGCCGACTGGAAGGTCGCCCGTGTCGGCATTGACTATCACATCGAACTCGTCGGCCATTACTACTCGGTCCCTCACCGCTTCGCGCGTGAACAGGTTGACGTCCGCTACACCACAGCCACCGTCGAAGTCTTCCATCGCGGCACGCGCATCGCCGCGCACGCAAAGAGCGATCGCCGCGGCGCTCACACCACGCTGACCGAGCACATGCCGGCCAATCATCAGGCCGTTACCGGCTGGGACCCGCAGCGCCTGCGCAACTGGGCCGCCACGATCGGCCCGCACACAGATGCCGTCATCCAGCATCTGCTCGGCGGCCGTCAGCATCCGCAGCAGGCCTATCGCACCTGCCTGGGCGTACTGCGATTGGCCAAAGACTACGGCAACCAGCGGCTGGAAGCCGCCTGCAGCCGCGCCATCGATCTGAAAGCGCCGAGTTACCGCTTCATCGACTCGACGCTGAAGAACGGACTGGACCAGCAGCCATCGCCGGTTGCGGTACAGCCCGACCTGCCGCTTGCGCACGCCAATGTGCGCGGGCCCGATTACTACCACTGAAGAAGCACTATGCTGAAACACCCAACCATTAACAAACTGCACGAGCTACGCCTGAACGGCATGGCTGACGCGCTTACCGAGCAGCAGGGACTCGCCGACGTCGAGGCGTTTAGTTTCGAAGAGAGGCTGGGGCTTCTCGTCGAACGGGAGGTCAGCGTGCGCGAATCCCGGCAGACTGCGGCGCGGTTGCGCCGGGCGAAACTCAAGTTCTCCGACGCGGTGCCCGAAGACATCGACTACCGATCGGCGCGCGGCCTGGATCGTGGACTCGTCAGCCAGCTTCTCACCGGCACCTGGATTCGTGAGCGCAACAACGCCGTGATCGTCGGCGCCACGGGCCTGGGCAAGACCTGGCTGGCGTGTGCGCTGGCGAACCAGGCGTGTCGTCTTGGTTACTCCGCGCTGTACCTGAGAGTTCCCAAACTGAACGAGGAGCTCGCCATCGCACACGGTAGTGGTCGCTATGCCCGGCTGCTGGCGCAGTGGGCCAAGACCGACGTGTTGCTCATGGACGATCTCGCGATGGCGCCGATGACTGACAGCACACGGCGTGACCTGCTTGAGATCCTCGATGATCGCCACGGCCACCGCTCAACCCTGGTAACCAGCCAGATTCCAGTTGATAGCTGGCATGCCGCGCTCGGCGATCCGACGCTCGCTGATGCCATTCTCGACCGGCTCGTGCACAACACCTATCGCATCAATCTTAGCGGTGATTCGATGCGAAAACGCAAAAAGAGTTTGACCGAAAACCAGCAGTCAGAGTAAATATCGAAACCCCCGCGTCGCTGCGCTCCGAACGTCCAGCTTCGCGCGAAACCGCTGTCCACCTTCACGCGAAACGCGTGTCCAGCTTCCACGAATTACGCA
>NZ_CAJNBO010000095.1:0-2016 GCF_905221015.1 Paraburkholderia nemoris
TAGCGTCCTCATTGTTGCACTTAGCCAGGCCTGCCGCGAGATGTCGCCCGCCGAAATCAGACGCGTCGGTTTCGATGGCCTCTGTCGCAAGCCGTGTCCACTATGGATGTTAACGGATATGCTTGGCGAGCACTTCGATGCGCAGTCAGATCCGTCATGATCTGCTTTTTTTCGTTATCAATTCAGAAGCAATCCTAAGTTGATGCATAAACTTCAGCTGTGGCGGAAATGTTTCCGGCGAGCAGTCGCCAACTGCTCATGCTTCCGGGCGGAAAGCCCTTTTTCGCCGCAAGCTGACACGATTGGAAAATAGCTCGTCGAGCAATGCCCAGCTACCTACCAGCGTGGCCAGACCGATTACCCACCCGCCCTAGAGCGAATGGCACTTACTTAAGCCCGTGGAGCGTGTCCATATTTTCGGACGCGCTCGCGTGCGATGTGACGAGGCTCTTTCAGCCATGGGTAAGACTTCGGTCTTCGTTTCCGCATTCGTGGTTCGATGCGACTGGGGCGATTCCCAACGCAAGACTGTGCGATCAGGTTGAACAGGAGACTCTGGTCGTGGGTTGCTGTCAGACCTCGGGCCAGCCATTCAGTCCATAACTGCACGGTGTGTTTGAAACTCAGTGTTCTCGGATCGGTGGCATAGTGGCTCGCGGCCTGCGCCATCAGCAACCGAATCACGTTATAGGCCAGCAGATGGACCCAGATCTCCTTCTCGTTCATGTGGGCTGTCTGGCAATGCAGTACGTCCATACCCATCGTCGTCTTGATGTTACGTAGATCCAGTTCCACGTTCCAGCGCCTGGCGTACAACTGCGAGAGGTCCTGTTTGCTGGTCTTGCGTGCATCAAGCATTGTGGTGACCAGCACCCGGTGATGCAGCCTGGACTCGCGCACCATCAGTTCATCGGGGAAGGCCTGGTACTGCTCACGCGTCATCCAGTCGGGACGCTGCCGGGGTTTGGGCCACGTCACAATGTGATCGCGCATGCCCAGCGACTTGCCTCGCCGGAAGTCCGTGCGGCGCGCCCCATGCTGTTCCATCACGACATCCACTCCGGCGGCGATCATTGAGGCCATCAGAAAGTAGTGGCAGTACAAGGCATCGGCGACGATCACATCACCTTTACAAAACGTATCTTGCAGCATGCGAAACGCCGTCAGCTCCCCGCTGCCTTTGCCCGCGTACGTTCCGACACCCGCCTCCAGCACTGCGCCGCTTGCCAGACAGATCACCGCAACCAGATAGGCTAACGGAAATCCCACTCCTTCGGCCTGAGAACTGGACTGCGGGAAGCGGGCCTGGTTCGACGGCGTATCGGGCATCGAGATTCCTGTGCCGTCAACCAGCTTGACCGGCCGCCCGCGCCACTTCCAGGCCGGCCTGGCCTGCTCATGCAGTTGACGCCCCGTCTCGCGCGCCAACTCCCGCACCATCGTCAGCGGCAGTCTCTGGCGAGCGCGACAGTAGCCTCCCGTACGCACACTCATGGGTCGCAGCCCGTCGGCAGCTCGCTGCGCGGCCCACCCGTTGACCGCCTTCTGACAGGAGGCGTCCTCTTCCAGCGCCTGGCGCATGAACATCGACAGTGTCACCGTCGGCGGATACAGCCGTTCCCGATGTTCTGGCAAATACGCTTCCGTTATGTCCAACAGCTCCGGGCTCGTCAGTATGTTGAAGTAGTCGACGGCCTGTGCCTTGCGCGCCTGGCTTTGAACGCTGCTTCGTGTTTGCCTGTGATGACTTCGTGCATTACGATCCATGGGGGCTGTTCTTTGGAATGAGACGGTGTTTGCCTGGTAACAACCATCGTATCAATCCTCGGATCAGCCCCCTCCCTTTCTCTTCAAGCACTTACCCGCGTCTTCTCCTCCATGCTGGCTTAAGTAAGTGCCATTCGCCCTAGATGCTATGTGGGAGGGCAGCGACAGAAAGCCCGACTGGAGTAAAACGGGAGTTGCACACTCGTTTTCTCCGAAGGAGCACGCAAATGGATACGCCTGACACAGCCC
>NZ_CAJNBO010000096.1:0-1961 GCF_905221015.1 Paraburkholderia nemoris
GCATTGAAGATTGGTGGAGGATGACGGGATCGAACCGACGACCCCCTGCTTGCAAAGCAGGTGCTCTCCCAGCTGAGCTAATCCCCCAGTCATGCACAGATAATGCTATCTGTTACTACCCAGGGGTTTTTAGCGGATCAGCCACCGCAGAAACAGTGGTGGGTCTGGATGGATTCGAACCATCGACCCCCGCCTTATCAAGACGGTGCTCTAACCAACTGAGCTACAGACCCCTGAGTCTGTCTAGTTTCACAGCCGATAAGCGTGAGCGCTCAACGTTCGACACGTTAGCTCGAGAAAGGAGGTGATCCAGCCGCACCTTCCGATACGGCTACCTTGTTACGACTTCACCCCAGTCATGAATCCTACCGTGGTGACCGTCCTCCTTGCGGTTAGACTAGCCACTTCTGGTAAAACCCACTCCCATGGTGTGACGGGCGGTGTGTACAAGACCCGGGAACGTATTCACCGCGGCATGCTGATCCGCGATTACTAGCGATTCCAGCTTCACGCACTCGAGTTGCAGAGTGCGATCCGGACTACGATCGGTTTTCTGGGATTGGCTCCCCCTCGCGGGTTGGCGACCCTCTGTTCCGACCATTGTATGACGTGTGAAGCCCTACCCATAAGGGCCATGAGGACTTGACGTCATCCCCACCTTCCTCCGGTTTGTCACCGGCAGTCTCCCTAGAGTGCTCTTGCGTAGCAACTAGGGACAAGGGTTGCGCTCGTTGCGGGACTTAACCCAACATCTCACGACACGAGCTGACGACAGCCATGCAGCACCTGTGTTATGGCTCCCTTTCGGGCACTCCCACCTCTCAGCAGGATTCCATACATGTCAAGGGTAGGTAAGGTTTTTCGCGTTGCATCGAATTAATCCACATCATCCACCGCTTGTGCGGGTCCCCGTCAATTCCTTTGAGTTTTAATCTTGCGACCGTACTCCCCAGGCGGTCAACTTCACGCGTTAGCTACGTTACTAAGGAAATGAATCCCCAACAACTAGTTGACATCGTTTAGGGCGTGGACTACCAGGGTATCTAATCCTGTTTGCTCCCCACGCTTTCGTGCATGAGCGTCAGTATTGGCCCAGGGGGCTGCCTTCGCCATCGGTATTCCTCCACATCTCTACGCATTTCACTGCTACACGTGGAATTCTACCCCCCTCTGCCATACTCTAGCCCGCCAGTCACAAATGCAGTTCCCAGGTTAAGCCCGGGGATTTCACATCTGTCTTAGCGGACCGCCTGCGCACGCTTTACGCCCAGTAATTCCGATTAACGCTTGCACCCTACGTATTACCGCGGCTGCTGGCACGTAGTTAGCCGGTGCTTATTCTTCCGGTACCGTCATCCCCCCACCATATTAGGGCGGAGGTTTTCTTTCCGGACAAAAGTGCTTTACAACCCGAAGGCCTTCTTCACACACGCGGCATTGCTGGATCAGGCTTTCGCCCATTGTCCAAAATTCCCCACTGCTGCCTCCCGTAGGAGTCTGGGCCGTGTCTCAGTCCCAGTGTGGCTGGTCGTCCTCTCAGACCAGCTACAGATCGTCGCCTTGGTAGGCCTTTACCCCACCAACTAGCTAATCTGCCATCGGCCGCCCCTGTAGCGGGAGGTCCTAAGATCCCCCCCTTTCCTCCGTAGAGCGTATGCGGTATTAATCCGGCTTTCGCCGGGCTATCCCCCACTACAGGACACGTTCCGATGTATTACTCACCCGTTCGCCACTCGCCACCAGGGTTGCCCCCGTGCTGCCGTTCGACTTGCATGTGTAAGGCATGCCGCCAGCGTTCAATCTGAGCCAGGATCAAACTCTTCAGTTCAAACCTGTTACTGTTTTTCGGGCTCTTTCGAACCCGGTCGCTCACTCAACGTACTGACGAATGATCATCCTGCTTTTCAGCAGGAAAACCTTCCTTTAATACTAGTGTGAGACTTGATACTTTCGCTTCCGGC
>NZ_CAJNBO010000097.1:0-1888 GCF_905221015.1 Paraburkholderia nemoris
GCCACGCTCACCGAAGTCCTTTCGGCGGTCGACGCCTGCTTCCAGCACTGGAAGGCACCAAACGAGGTGCTGCGAAGACTATGCTGCATTATTTAAGACGCTGTGTTTAGATCTCGTGATAGCGGCATGAAAGATAAGGTGTGCTATGCGAAATGGCATGGCTGATAAAATTTCTTCTTTAATGCGCTTATACCCTTAAGCGTTTCCAGCGGCTGCCGTATACAAATTAAAGGGGCGGGACTTGCCTGCCGTCTGCCGTAAAAATCCTTTTGTGACGAAGCTTCGAAGGAATTGATGTGAATAAATTTGTACACACAATCAGATTCAAAATAATCATGGCATTTGGCGTGTGCGTGACGTTCATGGCTATGATCGGTCTGTTTGGCATATTCGGTCTTTCCAGACTGAATTCCAATATGAGCGACGCCTACGCTGGCACTACCGTTTCGATTGGCGATATTTCTGATTTTCGTGCGGCTCAATTCGATATACGCCTGCAGTTGCGGCGAATCCAGATATGGCATGATCACGGGAAGACTGCAACTGCAATCGACAGGATTCGTGGCGATCAGAATCGTATCGATAAAGCATGGCATCACTATTACCCGGATGGTATCTCCAGCGAGAAAGAACGTGAGATTGCCGAGAAGATCAAGAACCTCCTGCCTCAGTTCAACGCGACAGTGGATGAGGCTGTAACCGCCTTTGCAGCAGGGAACGGCGACGTAGCCAATCAGGTGGTGGAAAAGCTCGTTTTTTCGGCAAGCCAGCTGGAAGAAGGACTCAATCAGGACGCGGCGTTGAACCTGGTGCAGGCGAAGCAATTCGCCGATGACAGCGAGTCCACGTTCAAGACGATTCTCTGGATCTCGATCGCCCTTGTGGGCATCGGCATCATCGTCGCCACCGGTGTGTCGATCTATCTGCTTCGCGCCATCTCGAAACCCCTTACCACGGCCGCGAACGTCGCGAATCACATCGCGAGCGGCAGGCTTGAAAACCAGATCGTCATTGATTCGCGCGGCGAGTTCGGCCAGCTTCTCGAGGCGCTGAAGAAAATGGACCGGCATATCACAGAAACTGTTCGCGGAATCAAGGCATCCACCGAATCGGTCACTGTCGCGTCGCGGGAAATTGCGAGCGACAACACGGACCTTTCGGCGCGCACCGAAGAACAGGCTGCATCTCTTGAAGAAACCGCAGCCAGCATGACGCAGTTGACAGAGACGGTAAAGCAGAACGCTGACAACGCCCGGCAGGCGAACGGACTTGCCACGAACGCGACCGGCCTCGCGGACTCGGGTAACGAAGCCGTTCAGTCCATGGTTGGAACAATCGAAAAAATCAACGCAAGCTCAAGCAAGATTTCGGAAATCACCGGGGTGATTGAGGGCATTGCTTTCCAGACGAACATTCTTGCGCTCAACGCCGCTGTTGAAGCGGCTCGTGCCGGCGAGCAAGGACGCGGCTTCGCCGTCGTTGCCAGTGAGGTTCGCAGTCTGGCCCAACGGTCCGCCACTGCTGCGAAGGAAATCAAGGAACTGATCCGCTCGTCCGTAGCCGTGATTCAGGACGGCTCGAAGCAGGCTTCCGAAGTTGAGGCCACCATGGGGCAGGTCAAGCAGGCCATCAAGCAGGTTTCCGATATTGTCGGAGAAATTTCCGCTGCATCGGAAGAACAAAGCCGGGGTATTGAACAGGTCAATCAGGCTGTCGGTCAGATGGACGAAGTGACCCAGCAGAACGCAGCACTCGTGGAACAGGCTGCGGCTGCCGCTGTCCGCGCCGAGTGAATTTTGAGCCACCGCGCCGACCGAGCTTTGAGCCGGGGTGGAGACCGGTCTGAAGAAGGACCGGTTGTGGATAAGTGTATGGGTTTCGGAAGTGC
>NZ_CAJNBO010000098.1:0-1676 GCF_905221015.1 Paraburkholderia nemoris
GCACTTCCGAAACCCATACACTTATCCACAACCGGTCCTTCTTCAGACCGGTCTCCACCCCGGCTCAAAGCTCGGTCGGCGCGGTGGCTCAAAATTCACTCGGCGCGGACATGTATTGCGACGCAAGGCCGAAAAACTCCGTCGTATCGGCTTCATTAAGTCCAAATCGCGGTCGAAAGACTACACCCATTCCGGAGCGTGTGTAATTCACTGCATGCTCGGGATCAGTCTCGGCATGTAAGCAAAAGGTAGCCTTGATCTCCACTTTTCCTGGCAGCGCCAGATCGGGAAAAGGTATAGGGCATCGACGATACTCACCCTTCGCCAACGTGGCTTGAAAAATCACCGTGACCGTTTCGGGAGCGCATTCCAGTATCTCGATGGGTGCCTCTCTAAAGCGGCCCCACCCCACCTCATCCCGTTTGTGCACTCTCCCGCGCTGCGCGTGGTGGATCATAAGAGCCTTAAGAGCGACCGCAGACAAATCTAAAGTCGTGCTCGCGTTCAACCCAGCGGCCGTTCGAAGAGTTAGTGGAGCGGAGTAGCTTGTTCCTTGGACGCCCACTACGCTTCCCAGTAAAGGGTTGAACACGGTAAACGGTTCTGAATCGCTCCCGCCGAATGCGACCCCGTCAGGTTTCACATATCCCGGGCTGCGGCCCGGGCCGACGCAGCTGTACTTCGCCCTGTTCCATTTGGGGCCTGCAGAGTCCGCTGCACCAACCGCGACCGCGTTGACCATGTCGCCCGGAGGCTGAATCCTATTCGCACCCTCCGCTTCCCCGTCGTTGCCAACCGCGACCGTTGCAAAAATTCCGTGTCGGGCACAAAGCTGATCTAGGGTGGCGGTCCACGCATGGACCTCTCCATCTTCGATTGGCATGTGAGGGCCTAAACTGAAGTTCGCGAACTTGTAGTCCCCCGTATCCAGCGCGGCTTTAATACGGAGCAAAACGTCAAATAGGTCTGGGTCATGCCCCGAAGCTGGGCTTAACACTCGAAAGTGATCAACAGCCAAGAACGGACGCGACAGCTTCGGGTTATCGGCGGTCGGTCGGCCGAACAAGAACGTTGAGGTAACTTCACTTCCGTGCATTAGCAATTGACCATGGGTGTCTTTCGTATCGTCATAGACAACTTCATTGGCCCACGGCTTCAAATCATTCGACCCAAGGCCCCCATCAAAGATGGCAACCCGTTCTTCTTCGTACATTGCACCGGCTGAAGGAAGCTCACACGCAATGCCCGGATATGACTGCCGCACGACGTTTGGGATTGCCGTCCTCAACGCTGGCATGGGTCGAGCTACCCGAAGGAAAGAAAACTCCGTTAGACGACGCATTGCTTCGGCCGAAGCCAGGACGGGCACGAAGGTCAACCCACCGACCTGGATGCGTCTACCCAAGTCAGCCTTTGCATCAAGCTTCTTTGCGAACGCGGCAAACGCTGCAACGATATCCTCCTCCTTTGAGCCTGCGTGCAGGGCAACTTCGAAAGCATGGGTCTGCGTGCCCTGCGGCAAGGCACCTTTGAACTTCTCCTCGCTGGCGATCCAAGTGACGGATTCTAAACACAGCGTCTTAAATAATGCAGCATAGTCTTCGCAGCACCTCGTTTGGTGCCTTCCAGTGCTGGAAGCAGGCGTCGACCGCCGAAAGGACTTCGGTGAGCGTGGC
>NZ_CAJNBO010000099.1:0-1658 GCF_905221015.1 Paraburkholderia nemoris
CGGTGTGTGTCAAGGTAGTTGTCGCGTGAACCGTTACGCTGCGTGCTTATACATTTCGACCGACGCGTTAGTTCGCTCCGGGTTCAGATAGACCACGTCTGCCAGGTGCCAGTTGCGAATGGCGCCTGACCAGCGCGCGGGGTTCCGCATGCGTGCGTCTTCGTACAACGCACGCCGGCGGGCCAGAAGGTCGTCGGCTTCGCCGCGGTGCCGTTGTCCCGGACTGACATGCTTCAGGCCGCTGTGACAGTGCTCCTCGTTGTACCACTGCACAAAGCGCTGCACCCATGCGCGGGCCTCCTCCAGCGTGTCGAACGGCTGCTCGGGCCATAACGGACAGTACTTCGCCGTACGGAACAGCGATTCTGCAAAGGCGTTGTCGTTGCTCACGCGCGGCCGGCTGAACGAAGGCTGCACGCCCAGATCGATCATGGCCGCACGCATCGTGGCGCCTTTCATTGCACTGCCGTTATCCGAGTGCAGCACCAGCGGACGTCCGGCGATGCCTTCGCGCAAACATCCCCTGTGCAGCAACTCGCTCGCGTGCTCGGCCGACTCCTGCTCCCACACCTCGTTCATCACCAGCTTGCGGCTGTAGATGTCCTTCATCATGTACCAGTAAAAGTACCGGCCCCTGACCGTGCTCGGCATCCACGTAATATCCCAGCACCACACCTGATTCGGGCCATTGGCGTGATGCGTCGTGAGTGGGCGTCGTTGCGGCGCCTTCGCACGCCCACGGCGCTGGCCCTGTCCCGCCGCTTTCAGGATCCGGTAAAACGTCGATTCGCTGGCCAGATAAACCCCTTCGTCGGCCAGTTTCGGCACGATCTGGTGCGGCGTCAGGCTCGCGAATGCGGGCCGGTTGGCCGCTTCAAGCACGGCCTGACGCTCCGCCTCACTCAGCCTGTTGGGAGGCGCTTCACGGAGGGTTTGCGTGCGCCCGTCATGGGGTGACTGACGCCAGCGCTGTACCGTGCGCACGTTCACCCCAAGTTGCTCGCACGCACGCGCACGGCATGCCCCCTGCTGCACCGCTTCATCGATCAACTGCATGGCTTCATCGCGATCCGGGCTGCTGATCAGTCTTCCTCTTCCTTGCCCCAGATCGCGTCGGCTTTTTTTCGCAGGTTCAGCAATGCCGCCGCCTCCGCACGGGCCGCATCAGCGCGCTTGAGCTGGCGCTCCAGCTCCCGGATGCGTTTTTGCGCAGCCTTCGCTTCATTGCGCTGCGCCGCCGTCAGCTTCGGCTCAGGCGCGCCGTTGGCCTGCTCGCATGCCTCGCGCCACTGCCGGATCTGCTCAGGATAAATGCCCTTGCTACGGCAGTACTGTGAAGTCTCGATCTCGCTGAGCGACGCCGTCTCCAGCACCGCCCTGAACTTGTCGGCGCTTGACCACTGATCGCCTGTTTTGCCATTACCCGGCATGAATTCCCCTGCCTGTCTTGCGCTTTGCCGCCAGGTGCGTAGCGTCACCGTCGTGATGCCTGTCGCACCTGACAACTCAATTACCGCACGATTGAACGGCGGCATCATCTGTTTGATTGCCCATTCCCGGGTTTCCGCTGAATAGCGTTTCATCTTCCACTCGCTGTCCGCCCCCCATCTTTACATCAATCGGTTCGGGTGAGGCGACAACTAGCCTGACATGGAGGG
>NZ_CAJNBO010000100.1:0-1554 GCF_905221015.1 Paraburkholderia nemoris
CTTGCGATTACCCACAATTTTTGGTGGTTCCCCTCTGTTAACAAGGAGTCCATTCTGTTAACTTCGTTGCATGTCCAGTCGACGAAGGAATGCGATCGATGTCAAACAGAGGCTACAGCAAACTTGGACCGGGGGGAGCGTGTGAGGCCGACGAATGGTTGGTCGAGGAGTCGGGAGGGAGCCGTTTTCGCGATGAGCGTCTTGGCAAAAGATTCCGGCTGGTTCTGGAGCGCTTGTGGTCGTGTGTGGGACAGAGCATACCGATGGCCTTTCAGGACTGGTGCAACACGAAAGCAGCTTATCGATTTCTCTCCAATCCCAGGGTCAGTGAACAAGACATCCTTGGCGGCCACTTCGAAGCGACGCGAGGCCGGTTTGTTGCATCGGAAGGCCCCATATTGATATTGCAGGATACGACTGAATTCTCGTACAAACGAGAGCGCCCTGAGCTGATCGGTTCGACGCACAAGGTGGCGAGTCGCAAGGACAAAACCGGGCGAAGCCCAATGCATACAATTTGCGGGATCCTGATGCACTCGAGCCTTGCTGTCACTACGCAAGGCGTTCCGTTGGGTCTGGCAGCAATCAAGTTCTGGACCCGGAAGAAGTTCAAAGGGTGTGACGCACTCAAGCGCAAGATCAATCCGACACGCGTTCCGATCGAAGAGAAGGAAAGCTATCGATGGCTCGAAAATCTGCGGCAATCGACAGCCCTGTTTGGTGAACCACAGCGCTGCATTCATGTGGGGGATCGCGAAAGCGATATTTACGAACTCTTTTGCCTCGCTCACGAATTGCAAACCAACTTTCTGGTTCGAACCTGCGTTGACCGGCTCGCGGGGGATGGAAACCACACAATCGCACAAGAGATGGATGAGGTTCGTGTCAAAGGCGTACATCGAATCGTGGTTCGCGACCAGAACGGCAAGGTTGAGCGGGCCGCGCTGGAACTTCGATATCGCCGCATAACGGTGTTGCCGCCAATCGGCAAGCAGCGGCGTTACCCGCCCCTGTCCCTGACCGTGATTCATGCAATTGAACGGGGAACACCGACAGGCAGGAAGCGCATTGAATGGAAGCTGATCACCAATTTGCCAGTGACTTCCCGTAGACAGGCTATCGAGAAACTGGACTGGTACGCACTGCGATGGAAAATAGAGGTCTTTCACAAAATCCTCAAGTCGGGCTGCAAGGCTGAGGAGTCGATGTTGCGCACGGCGGACCGACTGGCCAACCTCATCGCAGTATTCTGCATCGTAAGCTGGCGTATCTTCTGGATGAGCATGGTTCATCGAGCCGCACCGCCAGTGCCGGCCGAAATCGCATTGACGCCGCCCGAAATACTGCTGCTCGATCAACTGGTTAAAGATACCGTCAAGACCTCAAACGCCGAACCCCTTACACGATACACCGTCAAACTTGCACAACTGGGCGGCTATCTGGCGCGAGCCAATGATCCTCCTCCCGGCAACACCGTGATCTGGCGAGGCCTTCGAAGACTCACCGATATCCAGCTCGGCTTCGAGCTCGCCAAAAATTGTGGGTAATCGCAAG
>NZ_CAJNBO010000101.1:0-1366 GCF_905221015.1 Paraburkholderia nemoris
GTGTTGGAGGCGACGTTGCCGATGCCATTGACATGGACATGGGTGACCGAACCATCAAGCCGGCTGATTGCGACGATCCTGTTGGTGTTGAACGAGTCCTGAAACACCCGTGAACCGCCGGTGACCTCGTTCGCGTTGCTGCCCGAAGTACTGGCCTGATCCGATGTCGCCTCGTTGGTCATGGTATTGGCGCCGGTGGTCGACCTTTGGTCGCAGGACGTGTCGCCATTGTCACTGCAGGGATTTGCGATTGCGTACCCGCTGGAGCCTAAAGCCAGGATTGCAGCGGACGCCAGTAATGTTTTACGCATGAGTTCCTCCTGAGGGTGAGGGACGGTTTGGCCGACTGCCAATCCGGGTTTGGCATGACGCATATGTGGTGCCATGCACTTAACGCGCCGGAATACAATGGACATCCTCCGGGTTTTGTGGGTGGCGCTCTGAAGGGCAGGGTTATTCCTGACGTTTTTTGTTTCGAAGATGCAACGGAAAAATTTGTCTGAGAAAACGATCTGGACGATGTGCGATTGCACAACCCCGATAATTCAATATGTTAAAAGCTGTTTGTCGTGTTGATTCGCAGACCTTTCAGCCGTTTCCATTTTGTTGCGTTATCCGGGCGGCATCTGGAGCGGTCTGCCGGGCTTCAGCTTCATCGCGCGTGGCGCAGCTATGCTGGGCATGGGTTTGACCTCTGCGGAAAGCGGCGGGGGAGTGAAGGGGGATTGACCCGCAAACGTATCGCGGCTGACATCGTGTTCCGCAATGGCAGGAGGAGCCCGAGAGGCCTCGCGCGACATGCGCGATCTGGCGAGGGCGCACGAGGGACGAAAAAGATCGCTGGAAGTGGTTTGCAGTACTATCTTGACGATGCTCGCGAGCGAGTCGCGGCATTGTCAGTTACACCGTCAGCGATCCAATGTCGGCGTCCTCTCGTCGCGATGGGGGACAGGCCGTAAGCTCCTCTGGAACGTCGGTGGCAAACTGCGCAAAAGCAGCCGACCTGCCAACCGGCGCCACATAACAACGGCGATCCGGGGAGATCCAGATAGAGCGTGTCCATGATCGGAGATCGCGGACAGGATCTCCCGTGATCGCTCTGTTAGACCCATCATCGCCAACGCCCGCGCGAAAGTCACCTAGGGCCGTCCTGAGCTGCTGACCAAATTCACATGTCTGCGGTTTGTGTTCGAGGTCGCCCGTTCGAGACGCTGGCCCGGGAGGTGCGGCTTCTGCCATGCCACCGGACCCGGACCAAATTATGCGCGGTACAGTGCGCGTTGCCTGCGTCAAACGATGACAAAACCGGGCAGCCCATACGACGCTGCCGGATGGGCCGTCCTGGGGAGGCGACACCTCGCGCCGC
>NZ_CAJNBO010000102.1:0-1347 GCF_905221015.1 Paraburkholderia nemoris
CAGGCCGCGGAAATACCTCGCACTGAAGTCATCGCAGCCGATAGCCAAAGCGTTGATGTAAGAAGCTCACCCGCCCCCCAAGGAGATCATGCGCGGCACCGACACGTTCACCGAGAGTTTGTTTTCCGTGCGCAAACTGGACGACTTCGTTCCGAACTCGCATCCGCTGCGCTCGATCCGCGTCATGGCGAACGAGGCGCTGGCGAAGATGGATGGCGTGTTTGCGGGGATGTACGAGGCCGACATCAAAGGAGGCCGGCCGAGCATCGCGCCCGAGAAGTTGCTGCGGGCGATGCTGCTGCAGGTGCTGTACAGCATCCGGTCTGAACGTCAGCTTATGGAGCAAACGCAATACAACCTGCTGTTTCGGTGGTTTATCGGTCTGTCGATGGACGATTCGGTCTGGGTGCCGACGGTGTTCACGAAGAACCGGGAGCGTTTAATCAGGCACGATGCGGTGGTCGAATTTTTCAACGAAGTCCTGTGCATCGCGCAGAAGCGGAACTGGTTGTCGGGCGAGCACTTCAGCGTGGACGGCACGCTGATCCAGGCGTGGGCGGGGCACAAGAGCTTTGTGCGTAAGGACAGTGACGACAGCGATAACGACGGTGGCAGCGGCGAAGGCGACTTCAAGGGCAGCAAGCGGAGCAACGAAACGCACGAGTCGAAGACCGATCCCGATGCACGGCTTTACCGCAAGGGCAAGACGGCCAGCGAATTGCGTTACATGGGTCACACGCTGACTGACAACCGCCATGGACTGGTCGTCAACGCGCGCGTGAGTTTTGCTGACGGACATGCCGAACGTGAAGCGGCCAAGGTCATGATCAACGATGCACGGCAAGCAGCGAACGATGCGGCTGCGCAAATCACGCTGGGCGCGGACAAGGGTTACGACGCACAGGAATTCATCGAAGCCTGCCAGCAGATGAAGGTCATGCCGCACGTGGCGCAGAACACGTCGGGTCGCCGTTCTGCCGTGCCCGACGAGATTGCGAGCAGCGTGGGCTACGCGATATCGCAGCAAAAACGCAAGCTGATAGAGCAAGGCTTTGGGTGGGCGAAGACCGTGGGGCGCATGCGCCAGGTGATGGTGCGCGGGTTGAAGAAAGTTGACCAGATGTTCGTGTTGAACATGGCCGCCTACAACCTCGTGCGCATGCGTTCGCTAGGACAGGTCCGCCCGTAGTGGCAACAATTGCGGTAATGATGCGAAAAACAGGCCTCAGACCGTCAAAAAACAAGCGGGATTCGCATTGAAATTTCGCAATGCAGAAAATTGCGCGGCGGTAGCCGCGCACAGCGAAGGACGTTGCTTCTGGAGGGGTGTATTTCCGCGGCCTGTTA
>NZ_CAJNBO010000103.1:0-1337 GCF_905221015.1 Paraburkholderia nemoris
GCCGTGCCGTTCGCCCTCACCTCGATGCGCCCGTCCGGATACTCCCACACGTCGATATACCGGTGGATCAGTTTGCGGTTCGCCGGCGTGTCCTCCAGCAGGTACATCACGCGGTCGTACTGCACCGTCAGCGACTTCGTCACACGCCGCAGTTCGCGCCAGGTCAGCAGCGCGTCCAGATCCTCATCGTCACGCAATGGCCGGTGCGCGTCGAACGTGCTCTTCGGGGGTTTCGCAAAGTGCGCGTTATACGATGCGATGAAGGCGGGCGCATACGCGTTCGCGGCGTCAATGGTACTGATGCCGCGCAGCCGCAGCTCCTTCACCAGCCGGTCCTGCAGCGTCAGGTGGGCGCGCTCGACGCGGCCCTTCGCGGAGCTGCTGTTCGCGCACCACGTGTCGATGTTCAGCTCGTACATCGCCCGGCCAAAGTGCGTGACGCCGCGCTCGCCGGTCTGCGTGTGCGTCGGCCGGAACACGCTCGCCTTGTCGCTGTAGAACGCCACCGGCTTGCCATAGCGTTCCAGATACCCGCGCGTTGCCTCGAAGTAGCTGAAGGTCGACTCGGTCGCCGTGAAATGCAGCGCCATCAGCCGGCTGGTCGCATCGTCGACATACACCAGCAGCGTGCACTGCGGCGCCCGTTCCTCGAACCACGGATGCTCGCTGCCGTCGATCTGCACCAGCTCGCCCAGACACGCGCGCCGGGCCCGCGGCTGGTAGACCTTCGGCGGGCGCTGCCGGCGTGGTATCCACAGACCGGCATCCGTCATCAGATGCCGCACGGTTTCCTTCGACAGTGTGATCCCGTGGCATTCGTGCAGCTTCTCGCAGGCGAGCGTCGGTCCGAAATCGGCGTAGCGCTCGCGGATCAGCGCCAGGGCCTGAGGACACAGATTGACGGGCAACTGATGATTGCCCGGGCGGCCACGTCGGCGTGAAACAAGTCCTGCAGCACCTTCGCATCGATACCGGTTAGCCAGCCGCTCAACCTGGCGCCGGCTCAGTCCGAGCCGCTCGGCAGCCCGCCAGGGCATCAGCCGCTCTTCAATGACCGCCTGGATAACCTTCAGTCGATCCAGTTCGCGCATGCTCATGGTGATCGTTCCGGGTTGGGCCACGATGGACTCCGGCAGTCAGAACCGGCATCCAGCATGAGCCGAAAAAGCTCCAGCTACGACATTTGAACTTTGCCCAGATACGACATTACAACTTTGCTCTTACATCCAGATTGTTGATTCTTGGCACCTATGGTGTGGTGTTGCGTTGGTTTGGTTTTCAGGTTTGGTTTTCAGGTTTTGTTATATTTCAACGGGTAAGGCGGCCGACTTATCCAC
>NZ_CAJNBO010000104.1:0-1288 GCF_905221015.1 Paraburkholderia nemoris
TGACCTTGCCCCCGAAAAACGAATCTCTTGCTGAGTGTGTAAACTCAAGCAAGGAGAAGAAACGATGACGGTCAAGGCAAAGCGGGCGCAGTACACGCTCGAATTCAAACTGGAAGCAGTCCGGCTGGTGAAGAACGGCCAGAGTCTGGCTGCGGTGTCGGCGACGCTGGGCGTGGTGCAGCAGACCCTTCACAACTGGGTCAAGGCGGACAGGGAAGGCAAACTGGTCGGAGCCGGGGCGAAGCCGGTCAGTCCAGAGCAGATGGAACTGGCGCGGTTGAGAGCGGAAGTGTCCCGCCTGAAGATGGAGCTCGACATCACAAAAAAAGCGGCGGCGTACTTCGCAAAGGAATTGATGTGAAGTGCGCGTTCATTGACCGGAATCGACACCGCTGGCCAGTCTCAATGCTGTGCGAAGCACTGGAAATCAGTCCCAGCGGATATCATCAGCGTCGGCAGCGCAGCGGCGATGACAAGCCGCACAGATGCCGTATCAGTAACGATGCCCTGCTCGCGCACATCAAGGCGATTCACGTGCAGGTCAAGGGCGAATATGGTTGGCCGCGCATGTGGAAAGAGCTCGTTGCGCGCGGCGTGCGCGTGGGAAAGGAGCGTGTTCGCAAGCTGATGGCGCAGCATGGCATCCGTGCCCGACACAAGCGCAAGTACATCGCGACGACGAACTCGAATCACAACCTGCCGGTGGCGCCGAACCTGTTGGAGCGAAACTTCACAGCAACGGCGCCGAACCAGGTCTGGACGAGCGACATCACGTACTGTGCGACGGCTGAAGGCTGGGTTTATCTGGCGGTCATCATCGACCTGTTCAGCAGACAGGTGGTGGGCTGGTCGATGCAGCCACACATGAAAGCGGAACTGGTCACAGACGCGCTACGCATGGCGTGGTTCCGGCGCCGCCCCGAGGCTGGTGTAATCGTGCATAGCGACCGGGGTAGCCAGTATTGCAGCGGGCGGTTCCAGGACACGCTGAAGGCCTACGCCATGCACTCGTCGATGAGTCGGCGCGGCGACTGCTGGGACAATGCACCGACCGAAAGTCTGTGGGGTTCGTTGAAAGTTGCACGCCTGCATGGCCGGCACTTCGCGACCCGGCGTGCGGCAATGGATGAAATCGTCGACTGGCTTGGCTTTTATAATTCGCGCCGGCTACACTCGACGCTCGACTACGTCAGCCCCATGACGTTCGAGAAAAACTGGTTCGCCGCTCAACAGGGACGAGCCGCATAAATCTCTCAGCTATGGGATTCGCTAAACAGGGGCAAGGTCA
>NZ_CAJNBO010000105.1:0-1250 GCF_905221015.1 Paraburkholderia nemoris
AAAGAAAGCGGCGGCGGATTCAACCGGTCGATGCAACACCTCTGTTCCAATACGGAAATGGAGAGTGGAGCACGATGGGACGACAAAGAAGACCGTGGTTGAACACCGCGCAGAAGGCCGAAATCTGGAAGCTATGGCGCGAAGGCGAGTCGCTGAGCGCAATTGCGCGGATGCTTGAGCGCCAGCCGAGTGGCGTTTATCACGTCGTGAACAGGAACGGCGGGATTTCCCCGCCTGCCCGCACGAGATCTGCGCGAGCGCTGACGCTGGCTGAACGCGAGGAGATATCGCGTGCCCTTGTCGCAGGCAGAACGATGGGTCAGATTGCACTGCAACTGGAGCGCTCGAAATCGACCGTCAGCCGGGAGATCGAGCGCAATGGCGGTATTCACAAGTATCGGGCGCACGAGGCCGATGCGAACGCCTGGGAGCGTGCGCGGCGGCCCAAGGTGTGTGCGCTGTCAGGCAATGCGCGCCTGCGCCGGCTGGTGGCGACCAGGCTCAAATTAAAATGGGCCCCTGTACAGATAGCGGGGTGGCTCAAGCGCGAGTTTCGGGTCAACAAGGACATGCAGATATCTCACGAGACGATCTACCGGAGCCTGTTCATCCAGGCACGCGGGGTGCTTAAGAAGGAACTCGTGGAACATCTTCGTACGAACCGTACGATGCGCCAGGCGAAGAGCGCCTCGGCAAGTGGACAGAACAGGGGCAAGATAATCGGGGCGGTGTCGATCAGCGAAAGGCCGGCCGAGGTGGAAGACCGTGCGGTACCTGGTCACTGGGAAGGCGATCTGCTGGCAGGCTCGCACAACACCTACATTGCCACACTGGTGGAGCGGCACTCGCGTTATGTGATGCTGGTCAAGGTGGCAGGCAAGGACACGGCAAGTGTGGTGTCGGCGCTGATCAAACAGGTGAACAAACTGCCGAAACAACTGCGTGGGTCCCTGACATGGGACCGCGGCTCAGAGATGGCGAGCCACAGGAACTTCACGATTGCTACGGACGTGCAAGTGTATTTCTGCGATCCGCGAAGCCCATGGCAACGAGGCAGCAACGAGAACACGAATGGCCTGCTTCGTCAGTACTTCCCCAAAGGCAAACCGCTGGACGGCTATTCGCAAGCAGACTTGAACAAGGTCGCCGCGCAACTGAACGGTCGACCCCGTCAGACCTTGCAATTTATGAGCCCTGCCGAGAAACTGGCGGAAACGTTGGGTGTTGCGCTGACCGGTTGAATCCGCCGC
>NZ_CAJNBO010000106.1:0-1118 GCF_905221015.1 Paraburkholderia nemoris
TCTAAACACAGCGTCTTAAATAATGCAGCATAGTCTTCGCAGCACCTCGTTTGGTGCCTTCCAGTGCTGGAAGCAGGCGTCGACCGCCGAAAGGACTTCGGTGAGCGTGGCGAAGTACTGGTTATGTAGCGACAGGCGCCGTGTCAGCTTCCATACGCGTTCGATAGGCGCCAGTTGCGGGCTGTATGGCGGGAGGAACAACAACGTCAGGTGGCACCTGTACTTGCGCAGTAACGGCTTGAGCAGGATGGCATGGTGGTACCTGGCGTTGTCCAGCACGACGACGATGCGCTTGCCGCGACGTCGATGGCGCAGTAGCTGGCGCAGAAAGGACGCAAACGTTTCTGCGTTGAAGACAGGGCACACCTGCCAGACGAAGCGGCCAGTGCTCAAGCTGACGGCGCCAAAGCACGCCACCGATTTGCGCGTCGGCGCATGCAGCAGCACCGGATCGTGGATCTCCGGCGCAACCCACATGCGACAGCGCGATCCGTGTTGCTGGAAATGGCATTCGTCCAGGCTCCATAGCTCAATGTCTTCGCGCCTTGCCAGCCGGCGCAGTTTTTTTTACCGCCGCAACGCGGACAGGATCAGACTGCGCAACCTGCGGGCGCGGCTTGCGCAGCCGAAAACCCATCTGGCGAAACAGCCGCTGGCACTGCCGCACCCCGAGCTTGATGCCGTAGCGCTTACGCAAGTGCTCCGACAGAACGGGCCCATCCCACAGGCCCGCTTCAAATCCGAAGTCGCGTGGTGTCTTGCGCAGATCCGCCTCAATGCGAGGCCATTGCGACTCATCCAGCGCACGCGGACGTCCGGGCCGTTCCCCTTCACGCAATCCGTCGAAACCGCCCTGCTCGAAGCGTCGGACCCATCGCTGGACTGTCGTGGCAGCCTGCCCCAGCAACTGGCCCACTTCGGTGCACGAGTACCCGTTGCTGACCAGCAGTACTCCGTGCAGCCGATGGTCATATCGCGACTCCTCACTCCGCTCGATTTCCTGCCGAATCGCCAGCTGCATGATTTCCGCATCTGCAATTTCCAGCTTGCGCATGGTCGTCTCTCAAAAGAATGGCCATGCAATCATACATGCTGCAATATTTATGTCGTCGTGTTTA
>NZ_CAJNBO010000107.1:0-1111 GCF_905221015.1 Paraburkholderia nemoris
GGACCTATCCGCAATTTCGTGGGCGGGGCATATCATGAAGGATGAAAATCATGGATATGCCGATCATGAAGAAGAAACGTACCGTCGCCTCGCAGGCAGCGGCCCGAGGGCCGCTGCCTGAACTGCCCGAAGGTCTGCTCGACGAACTGGTGAAAGGCCCGATGACGTCCACGGAGGTCCAGGACCTGATGCTGGCGTTCAACAAGGCCATCATCGAGCGCGCGATGGGCGCCGAGATGAACATGCATCTGGGCTATCCGCCGGGCCAGCCCAAGCCCGACGGCCAGGCCAACGAACGCAACGGCGCGAGCGGCAAGACAATCATCACCGAGCGCGGCCCCGTCAGGGTCGATCTGCCGCGCGATCGTGAGGGCAGTTTCGCGCCGATCCTGATTCCCAAACACGAGCGCCGTTTCACGGGTTTCGATGAGCGCATCATCGCCATGTACGCGCGCGGCATGAGCGTGCGCGAGATTCAGGCTTTTCTGGCCGAAAGCTATGGCACCGAAGTCTCCCCCGACTTCATCAGCTCCGTCACCGACGAAGTGATGGCCGAAACGCTCGCCTGGCAAAATCGTCCGCTCGAAGCGATGTATCCGGTGGTGTTCTTCGACGCGCTGCGCGTGAAAATCCGTGGCGACGGGGTGGTGAGCAACAAGGCCGTGTACCTGGCGCTGGGCATCCAGGCCGATGGCCAGCGCGACGTGCTGGGCCTGTGGATCGAGCAGACCGAGGGGGCGAAGTTCTGGCTCAAGGTGTTCAACGAACTGAAGACGCGCGGCTGCCAGGACATCCTGATCGCGGTGGTCGACGGCCTGAAGGGGCTGGCTGAGGCGATCGGCACGGCGTACCCGCGCACGGCGGTTCAGACCTGCATCGTGCACCTGATCCGCAACAGTCTGGAATATGCCAGCTACAAGGACCGCAAAAGCGTCGCCGCAGCGTTGCGTCCGGTCTATGCCGCCGCGAACGAACAGGCCGCGCAGCAGGCCCTGGAGGCCTTTGCCGAAGGGCCATGGGGCGCAAAGTATCCCACCATCGTGCAGTCGTGGCGACGGGCGTGGGAGAACGTCACACCGTTCTTCGTGTTTCCGCCCGAGATACGCCGGGT
>NZ_CAJNBO010000108.1:0-1088 GCF_905221015.1 Paraburkholderia nemoris
ATGTTTTGCCAGTACGGCAGGCCGAGTGTGGTGTCGTACCAGCACTCGCCGCGAAACGTACGGATCGCGCTTGCGACATCCTGGGCGATCTGGTACGGCTCGGTGGCGCACGCGATATCGCCGTTCGCGGTGAGGCAAAGGTCCCACGCGGTCCTGTCGAGCAGAAGGGTCTTCATCTCGCGCGAAAATGTGAAACCCCCGGGCGCCTGCACAGTCCGGGGTTTCCGCCTATCTCGTAATACTCAGTATTGTTAATCAATGTCAATTGAAATAAATCGGTCAACAATCAGGCGCGGCAGCGCGTTAGACGCAGTGACGCATGCTCGCGTCTTTCTGATCAACCAACCTGTCGGAGACCGTCCTCATGAAACTCACACTCGCTGCTTTCGCCGCTGTTGCCCTGACGCTTGCCGGCGCAGCATCCGCGAACGATTTCGATCACCGCGACCAGCGCGGGCATCGCGAAGAAGCCCATCAACGGATGGAACACCGCGGCACACGGACGCATCGTGATGCGCGTGACGACCATACGCAGCGCGAAGGGATGGCCGATGCGCATCACGACGACCAGCAGGTCCACTAAAGGCCGCAAGCCCCGGCAACGTCCATGACGTTGCCGGGGCTTGGCTGCATCCTCACAATTTCCGTTACAGCGGCGGACTGGTTGTACCGCCTTCCGAATCGCGGCGCGTATGGCTGCTCGTGCCGGCCGCGACCACATCGCCTTGCACCGCGAGCGGCCCGGCCATCTGCGCGCTGCCGCCGTTCGGTCCTTCGCCCTGGGTGATCGCACCGTCGAGTTCAATCGCCGGCGCGGCGTTCACGACCTGCGTACCGGCAGTCAATCCAATCTCGCTATCCGCCTGCAGCACGATCGTGGGCGCGGCCAGCCGGATGCGCGCAGGCGACACGATGCCGATGCCCTCAGGCGAGAACACGACATACTGCTGCGGCACCCCCCGAGAGCACCGTCATCGCATAGACCGAGTCGGGCAGGTCGTGCTTGCGCAGGCTGCCCGGCGCGGCGGGCGCGAGGTTCGCGCGCACCGACGAGCTGTCGCGGTCACACACGGCGACAAGCCCGATAT
>NZ_CAJNBO010000109.1:0-1062 GCF_905221015.1 Paraburkholderia nemoris
CAGAACACGACGGACATCACGAACGTGCAGAACCAGCTGTCCAGCGGCTCGATCGGTCTGGTGCAGCAGTCGGCTGCGGGCCAGAACCTGACCGTCGGCGCAAGCACGGACGGTGCAGCGGTGGACTTCACCGGGACGGCGGGTGCGCGCGTGCTGACGGGCGTGGCGGCAGGTACGGCCGACACGGACGCAGTGAACGTGTCCCAGCTGAAGGCCACTGGGCTGATCGGTGAGAACGGTCAGGCGGTTGCGGCCGTGACGTACGACCAGAACGCGGACGGCACGCCGAACTACAACAGCGTGACGATGGGCGGCGGACAGGCGACCGGTCCAGTTACGATTCACAACGTGGCGGCGGGCGTTGTCGACACCGATGCGGTGAACGTGGCGCAGTTGAAGTCCACGGGACTGATCGGTGACAACGGTCAGGCGATGGCAGCGGTGACCTATGACACGAACGCCAACGGCACGCCGAACTACAACAGCGTGACACTGGGCGGTGGACTGTCGGCTGGCCCGGTAGTGCTGACCAACGTCGCCAACGGCACGAGCCAGTACGACGCGGTGAACTTCGGCCAGCTGTCGACGTTGCAGAATCAGGTGGCGACCATTGACAGCCAGGTGACGAGCCTTACGAATAGCATTGGTTCGGGTGGCGGTTCAAACCCGTACTCCAACGCGACCGACACTCAGACGAACGGTGGCGATCAAGCTGTGGCAAATGCTGCAGCGCCGGGCACCGCGCCGGGTGGTACGGCGGCAGGTTCGGGTGCTACGGTGACAGGCAACAACGGCACCGCGCTGGGTTCGAACGCCAGTGCTGCCGCGGACAACTCGGTGGCGCTGGGCGCAGGTTCGGTCGCCGATCGTGCGAACACGGTGTCGGTGGGTTCGGCGGGCAACGAGCGGCAGATTACGAACGTTGCGGCGGGTACGGCGGACACCGATGCGGTCAACGTTGGCCAGCTGAACAGTTCGGTTGCACAGGGCGTACAGCAGGCTAACAGCTACACCAATCAGCAGATTGCCGGCGTACAGAATCAGATCAACGACGTCGCGAAG
>NZ_CAJNBO010000110.1:0-1026 GCF_905221015.1 Paraburkholderia nemoris
GTCAACGGAGAGTCGACCGAAAAGTGGTCGTCGTACAGCCGCCATCTGCTCGACATCGCGTCCACCACCCAGGCGGAGCTCGCGCAGGTCATGCAAACGCAGCACAACCAGTATTGCTCGCGCATGCAGTCTCTCGTCGAAGAAGCAGCGAAGAACGCGCCTGCGGGTTCCGAAGCAGCGATCGCTGCATGGAAGTCTGCCATCAGCGCCACGTCATCGCTGTACGACAGGCTGCAGAAAACGCAGCAGCAGGCCGCGGAGGTTGCACAAGGCAATCTTTCGGCCCTAACGGTGACGGCGAGTAAGGCCGTGCGGCGCAGCGTTGAGCCGCGCGCGTAACACCCGATTATCGGTCGGGACCGGCGCAGGCAGTGCTGCCTGCTTCGCAGCGCCTAATTTTTTGTTTTCGGACTCCCATGATGGACCGGATCCGATCTCTGGCCGACCTGGTTCTTGACCGAATGCGTCGCTGCTCCGTTGAACACGGAGCCAACCCAATGAGGAGGATTCGATGGCAAAGCAGATTGCTGTAGTGACGGGGGGGATGGGCGGGATCGGCGAAGCTATCAGCATCCAGCTGCACGACGCGGGCTACGCGGTGGTGGTCACGTTTTCTTCCGGGAACACAAGCGCAAACGAGTGGCTGAGCCGGATGGAAACACAGGGGCGGCAGTTCCGCGCCTATCCTGTCGACGTCAGCGACTACGACTCGTGCGCGCGATGCGTCGAGCGGATCGCAGCCGAAGTCGGCCCGGTGAGCATCCTGATCAACAACGCGGGCATCACCCGCGACGCGAGCTTCAGTAAGCTCGACAAGGTGAACTGGGACGCGGTGATGCGTACCAACCTCGATTCGGTGTACAACATGACGAAGCAGGTGTGCGATGGGATGGTCGAGCAGGGCTGGGGCCGCATCGTCAACATTTCTTCGATCATTGGCTCGAAGGGCGGCTTCGGCCAGACCAACTATGCGGCCGCCAAGGCCGGCATGCACGGCTTCACGAAGTCGCTTGCGCTCGAGGTAGC
>NZ_CAJNBO010000111.1:0-975 GCF_905221015.1 Paraburkholderia nemoris
TTTTTGGTGCGCCGAGCATGCGCAACAGCTTGGGGGTGGAAGTCCCCTGCCCAACCTGATGGTGGTGAAGGGCTAGTGAAACGCAAGGGCGTCGTCGCGAGGCGGGGTCTGAAGGAAGCGTGGAGCAAAGCCACGACCTGACGAACAGAAACCAGATATGAGGCCTACCCGGCCGGACGAGCGAGCCAATGATCGCGAAGTCCATAACCATCAAGGTCCGGGGTGGTAGATCTGGCAGGCGTGTGGCGAAGGCGGTTGAGCTTACCTCGGGAGGCCTGCCCGGTGTCCTGGAATCAGGACTGAACAACTCGCAAGGGGTGTTGATCGCCGTGCAGGAGTCAGCAGCGGGCGTAGTAGGGCGGCAACGCCCGAAGGCCCAAACGGAGAGGAGCGGCGAGTAAGCCGGAGAACTCGACATGGGAGAGCAGCAGAAAACGCAACGCGTCCTTGACGGCGGAGGTCCGGGTGAAGCCCGGATGACTGCCGCCCGAGGGGCTGAACCTATGGCGGCGAACCCCGAAACTGAAAGCCCGTCGGCTTGTGACCGACTGATGGAAGAAGTCTGTGAGCGGGGAAACCTGCAACGGGCGTTGAAACGTGTGAAGGCGAACAAAGGCGCGCCGGGCGTGGACGGCATGACGGTTCAGGCACTACCGGCGTTCCTGCGTGAGCATTGGCCGTCGATACGGGCCTCACTGCTCGAAGGAACCTACAAGCCGCAACCTGTGAGACGGGTCGAGATACCCAAGCCGGATGGAGGTGGCGTGCGTAAGCTCGGCATTCCCTCTGCGCTCGACAGATTCGTTCAGCAGGCGGTGTTGCAGGTGCTGCAAAGGCAGTGGGACCCAACCTTCTCGGACGCCAGTTACGGCTTCCGTCCGGGACGCTCGGCACATCAGGCCGTGGCGCGCGCGCAGGGTTACATTCAGGCGGGACATCGCTGGGTTGTAGACCTCGACCTCGAAAAGTTCTTCG
>NZ_CAJNBO010000112.1:0-930 GCF_905221015.1 Paraburkholderia nemoris
GTCAATGTCATTCAGGTCAGGGTGTCTGTTGACCGGTCAGTGCCGGGTCGACCTTCTATCCGTGCCGGCCTGACAGGCCGGTCACCTCATGCCGCATGCGCGAAGCGCTGGAGCTACCCTGTTACCGACGCGCCCCATCTAGGGAAACGGCCACCCGCAATGGGTAGCCCGAGCGTGTTCCGGGCGCGTTGACCTTTACATGCTGTTGCTGCATCCGATGTCATTCAGTGATTCAGGCCCTCACGGTGTTGACGTCGCGCGGTTTGAGTAGCGCACCGGCGGGGATCTCGCCGTGCTCGAGATAACGCCACAGGGCGATCGCCAGACGGCGTGCGAGCGCGACGATACCGATGCGCCGCATCCGCTTGCCGGTACCGGCAAAGCGCTCGTTGAACCAGTGGCTGAGCTGGCTGCCGGGCTGCAGGCGCAGCCAGCTCCAGGCGAGCTCGACCATCAGCCAGCGACATCGCCGGTTGCCCGCCTTGCTGATACCGAGTTCAACCTCGCTGGTGCCGCTGGCGTACGGCGTGGGCGTCAGGCCCAGACAGCCGGCCACTTCGCGGCGGTTGCGAAACTGCCGCCAGCCGAACAGTTCCCTGACGAGCGTCCATGCGCTGCCTGCACCGATGCCGGCAAGCTGTGCGAGCAGCGCCATGCCGGGATGTGCGCCGCTGCGCACCTGCCGGTCCTGCTGCACTTCGAGCAGGCGGATCTGCTGGTGCACCAGCACGAGCCGCTCACATTCACGGTCAATCTCGGCGCGCAGACCGGGCGCCAGCAGCTCGCGCTGACGGGTCCACCAGTGCGTCCAGATGCGGCCGCCGACAGACCGGACCCGAAGGTTGTGCAGTACCAGCAGGGAGCGGATCCGGTTGGTGTGCGCAGTCTGCTCTTTGCGCAGGCGTTCGAGCTCACGGTGCAGGCGCCGGT
>NZ_CAJNBO010000113.1:0-901 GCF_905221015.1 Paraburkholderia nemoris
AACTCCGGCTGGGGCACGAACCACTGATGGGGGGCGCTCGCGCCCGCCGCCTTCATCGCGCTCGCCTGGGCTTCGGCCAGTGTCGACTTGACGGTCTGCGCGTTCAGTACGACCAGTTTTTCCACGCCTTCAAAGAACTTGCTACCCAGTTCGAAGAACGCGTCGAGACTGGCCCGCTGGGAAGCGACGACCTGCTCGGGACTCGATAACGCCATGGTTGACCTCTTGAAATTTGCTGCTGCTACGGCAGCAGCGGGTTGGTGAATGAATCAGGCTACCTCGTACCAAGTGAAGCATTCGACGCGGCACAGACTTTCCGGCTGTTATGCGGACGAGGCATGTCCATATGGCATTGACTACAATTGTCCTTCCCTGTTGCTATACGCTCGTGACGAGTGCGGTGACGGCGCCACGGCTTTGTACACAACGCACAGGCCGTGCCTAGTGGCCGCGAGCGATGGCTGCGAGAATCGAATCGCCATCGCTTGTGACGTACAGGCGGGATTGTCCGGACGCCATCCTTTCAAGCGAGACGAGTCGACGCGCCAGCAGCGCGTCAAGTTCCGCTCGATCCGGATCCACCTGATCCGGCGCATCTTTGACCAGCATCAGGGTGGCAATTTCACGAAAACTCAGCATGGCGTCTCCTTGTTTTATCTGTTTCGCATACCAGCATGACTTGCCTGCGACGACGAATGCCAGTCCATGAAGCAAGACCGCATTTCTGCATATAAACGTGTTGGGTAAGCGGTTTGCGAGTTGAGGTGTTCAACTACTCCGCCATCCATTGCATTAATAACCGCCTGCGGCCTTTCGCGGAGGCGAACAGGTACTCGTTCATCTGAGAGATGAAAACATGCTGGTTCGGCTTGCTCAAGCGTGAAAAAAGCAGCAGTGCGCG
>NZ_CAJNBO010000114.1:0-895 GCF_905221015.1 Paraburkholderia nemoris
AGATAGCATTATCTGTGCATGACTGGGGGATTAGCTCAGCTGGGAGAGCACCTGCTTTGCAAGCAGGGGGTCGTCGGTTCGATCCCGTCATCCTCCACCAATCTTCAATGCGCAGGGTTCTGTGTTTAAAAGCACAGAGCGTTTCGCATTGGCGATTGAGCCAGTCAGAGTGATACGCGGTTATAGCAACTGCGATATCGGCTGTCGTTCTTTAACAATCAGGAAGAAGTAGTAAAGAGATTCACGAAAGCATACTTAGAGATGGGTGTGCGAGTAGGTGAATCAGGGTTGTGATTGTATCAATGTATGAAAAGAGAGATCGAAAGATCGCTTTTGGAATACGGCGCAACACGAATACTCAACCTGTAGCGCGTGTGGCGAGCGTGTCATTCCGAGTGGGTGACACATGAGACACACCCGTTATAGGGTCAAGCGAACAAGTGCATGTGGTGGATGCCTTGGCGATCACAGGCGATGAAGGACGCGGTAGCCTGCGAAAAGCGACGGGGAGCTGGCAAACGAGCTTTGATCCGTCGATGTCCGAATGGGGAAACCCACCTCTTTTGAGGTATCCGTAACTGAATACATAGGTTACGTGAAGCGAACGCGGTGAACTGAAACATCTAAGTAACCGCAGGAAAAGAAATCAACCGAGATTCCCAGAGTAGTGGCGAGCGAAATGGGACCAGCCTGTACTCTTTATCTTCATTGTTAGTCGAAGGCTCTGGAAAGTGCCGCCATAGCAGGTGATAGCCCTGTAGACGAAAACAGCGAGGAAGAACTGGGTGTACGACAAGTAGGGCGGGACACGTGAAATCCTGTCTGAAGATGGGGGGACCATCCTCCAAGGCTAAATACTCGTGATCGACCGATAGTGAACCAGTACCGTGAGGGA
>NZ_CAJNBO010000115.1:0-839 GCF_905221015.1 Paraburkholderia nemoris
CACCTTGTGTGAGACCTGGTATCCTGGCGGGATGAAAAGAGCAGACCGCAAAGGGTATCCGACCGATGTGTCGGACGAAGAATGGAGCTTCGCGGCACCCTATCTGACGCTGATGGACGTCACCGCGCCGCAGCGCAAATACGAACTGCGCGACATGTTCGATGCGTTGCGCTGGATGGCTCGGGCCGGCGCACCGTGGAGGATGCTGCCCAATGATTTCCCACCTTGGGAATTGGTGTATCAGCAGCCCCAACGCTGGTTACAGGCAGGTTGTTTTGAGCACATGGTCAGCGACTTGCGCTCGGTGATACGCGTGGCACAGGGACGGCAAGGACAGCCCAGCGCGGTCATCCTGGATGGCCGCACGATACAGTCGACCTGCGAGAGCGGACCACGCGCGGGCTATGACGGTTATAAGCGAAAGCGCGGCAGCAAGGTCCATATTGCGGTGGACACCCTGGGACAGTTGCTGGCGGTACATGTGACACCGGCCAATGAGCAGGAGCGTGCGCAGGTAGCAGAGCTTGCGCGTCAGGTCCAGCAGGTAACGGGACACACGGTCAAGGTGGCATTTGCCGATCAGGGATACACGGGCAAAGAGCCAGCGCAGGCCGCACTCGATGAAGGCATCGAACTGCAGGTGATCAAACTGGAGGAAGCGAAAAAGGGCTTTGTACTGCTACCCCGGCGGTGGGTGGTCGAGCGCAGCTTTGGCTGGCTCAACCGTTTCCGCCGTCTCGCACGTGACTATGAACGTCTACCCGAAACGCTTGCCGGGTTGCATTTCGTGGTCTTCGCAATGCTCATGCTCGTTCACGCGGTGCCAGTACTTCCAAGTT
>NZ_CAJNBO010000116.1:0-789 GCF_905221015.1 Paraburkholderia nemoris
GTTTGTCGGTGTCGCTTCCGCAGCCGGCCACGCCACCACATCCGTGAGCCGCTGCTGCCACCAGCCCAGTTCCGCAAGCCGCTCCGCCTGCATGCCGTAGTCGTGCTGACGCATGCTCCACACGCTGAACGGTGTGCTACGCGCGCCCAGTGCAATCACCTCGCCACGCTCCGCCTGCGCATACGCCTGCTGCAGTTCCTCCAGCAGGATGCGCCACGACACACCATCCACCGCCAGGTGGTGGATCGCCAGCAGCACGCGCTGGCCGTGTCGACCTACATCCAGATACGCCGCCTTCAGCAGCGGACCGTGCCGCAGGTCCAGTTGCTGCTGCACCCGCGTGCATGCATCGTGCAGTGCCTGCTCCCAGTCACCGCTGTCGCCGATTGTGATCTGTTCGACCAGAGGTTCCTGCGGCTGGGTCTGTACTGGTGCTACCCGCTGGGTCCAGCCGCGTGTCGAGGCTTCCCCCACCCGCGCAAACCTCAACCGCAGCGCATCGTGCCGCGCCACCAGCGCCTGCAACGCGCGCTCCAGCACCGCCACCTTCAGCCCCCCGCGCACCCGCAGCAGCACCGCCTGGTTCCAGTGCGACGGCGCCGCCTCAAACCGTTCGAAGAAACTCCGCTGGATCGGCGTCAGCGGGAGTGCTTCATGCAGTTCGGCCTGCTCCACCTGCTCCGCTCCGCCCAGCTCCACCGCCACACGCGCCTGCGCCTCGATCGTCGGATGATCGAACACCTGCTTCGGCGTGAGCTTCAGTCCCGCCTGACGCGCCTTCGCGATCAG
>NZ_CAJNBO010000117.1:0-764 GCF_905221015.1 Paraburkholderia nemoris
AGGAGTGGTGGGTCTTCTGGCGGTGGGTCTTCTGGCGGTGGATCTTCTGGCGGTGGATCTTCTGGCGGTGGATCTTCTGGCGGTGGATCTTCTGGCGGTGGATCTTCTGGCAGTGGGTCTTCTGGTGGTGGGTCTTCTGGTGGTGGGTCTTCTGGTGGTGGATCTTCTGGTGGTGGATCTGGTGACGGCGGTCATGGTGACGGTGGTCACGGCGATGGTGGTCACGGCGACAGTGGGCATGGTGATGGCGGCCACGGCCATGGTGACGGCGGCCATGGTGACGGTGGTCACGGTGATGGCGGGCACGGTCGCGGCGGGTATGGTGACGGTGGTCATGGTGACGGTGGTCACGGCGACGGTGGGCACGGCGACGGTGGGCATGGTAACGGTGGGCATGGTAACGGTGGTCACGGTGATGGCGGCCACGGCCATGGTGACGGCGGCCATGGTGATGGCGGCCACGGCCATGGTGACGGCGGCCATGGTGATGGCGGCCACGGCCATGGTGACGGCGGCCATGGTGATGGCGGCCACGGTCGCGGCGGGTATGGTGCAGGCTCGGGCGGACACGGCGGCGGACGATAGGCCAGACAGGACATGGCGCAGGAGTCCTCCAGGTCCGGTGAGCTCGATGGCCGGTCACAAATCCGACAGCGGCGCGAGGTGTCGCCTCCCCAGGACGGCCCATCCGGCAGCGTCGTATGGGCTGCCCGGTTTTGTCATCGTTTGACGCAGGCAACGCGCACTGTACCGCGCATAATTTG
>NZ_CAJNBO010000118.1:0-752 GCF_905221015.1 Paraburkholderia nemoris
CCGGTGGTCGACGACGTGTCGCCCCCCCAGGCGTGGTTCGCCGTGACGCCATAGGACAGCTCGCTGTTCTCGCCCAGCGCCCCCGAGACCATGGTCTGCAGCTGCGTCTGGCCGCCGGTGGCGTGCGTGAGGTTCGTGCTGAGCGTGGCCGGATGCACATGGCCCAGCGGGATGGTGACGCTCGCGTAGTAGAGCGTGTTCATGGTGCCGGTCGCGCTGCGCTGGCGGGTCGCCTGGACGCTGTAGCCGATATTGCGGTAGCTGTTGTTGTAACCCGCCGAATAGTTGATGTCCGAGCCGCTGCGGTTCCAGTAGTTGACCACCGACGCGGTCAGGGCGAGCTGGCCCCACCGGTCGCCCAGCTTCTGGCTGAACGTGACCTGCTCGCTGTTGCGCTGGCGCAGCACGCTGCCGAGCGCGAGACTCTGGTCGACCTGGCTGCGCGCGAGCATCGCCGTGTTCAGGTCGAAGTAGCCACCGGTCGAATAGCGGTACGCTGCGACCGCCACGTTCGAGCCGGTCTGCGGCAGGTCCTTCATGTAGCTGATCCGCGCGCTGCCGCCGCTCATGTGCGTGTGCCCGGGCAGCTCGGTCTGCGCCTGGGTATAGTCCACCCCGAAGGCGCCCAGCGGCGTGTTGAAGGCGCCGCCGGCCATGACCGCACCGTAGCCCTGGGCCGCATTGACCCCTGCGTAGCCCGTAAACAGGTTCGTGAAGCCGTGCTGCCAGGTGCCCTGGGCAAAGGCCGGGTT
>NZ_CAJNBO010000119.1:0-563 GCF_905221015.1 Paraburkholderia nemoris
AGCCGCTTTCTTTTGCCTACTTGTATATTCCCTCCTGTGGCGCCGACCCGATCAGTTGTCGCCACATGGACAGTCAGCTCGTCTGCCTAAAGTGCCTCGAGCCCGCAGAAAAGCCTGAGCGACTGTCCTTTTCATCCTCTTAACCCGAACAGTTGACTGAGCCTCGAGCTCGTATTTTTCCTGCAAGTATGGGTACCGTGATGAACCAGACTTCTTCCGTCTATATCGGCATCGACGTCAGCGGCAGCACCCTCGACGTTGCCATCCACGACACAACCGAGCATTTCAGTGTCGACAATGAATCCGCCGCCATCGAACAGCTGGTCCAGCGTCTGATCACGCTGAACCCCACACTGATCGTCATGGAGGCCACCGGCAAGCTCGAACTCGCCGTACTCAAGGCGCTTTGTCAGGCCGGTCTCCCCGCTGTCGCCGTCAATCCCCGACAGGTGCGCGACTTTGCCAAAGCCACCGGCAAACGGGCGAAGACAGACCGCATCGACGCGTTCGTCATCGCCCATTTCGGCGCCGTCATCAAACCCGTCGTGCGGCCGCTCAACGAT
>NZ_CAJNBO010000120.1:0-548 GCF_905221015.1 Paraburkholderia nemoris
TCGGGCAGCATCCGGTCGTCGGTGGCCAGACGCACCCCGCGGAAGGCCGTCGAGGTGAACAGTTCGCCGGTGGTGTAGCCCTCACCGATCGTCAGCTGCGAGGCCCACGCAGGAATATCACGCTGGATATAGGTGGCGATGTCCTGGTACTGCTCACCACCGGTGGAGCTCCAGTTGTAGGAGCCGGTGTGCCGGAAGTGCCACGGGCCGATATTGAAGCCCGCATTGACGCCCACATAGGCCTGGGTCTGCGCGCCGTTCTGGCCATTATTGCTGCTGTCATAGCGGTAGACGTTGGCGTTGTAGCCGAGGAATCCCGCATTGACGCCGTTGTCCCAGAACTCCGGACTCACATAGCCGCGCGCATTGCGGCTCATGGACGCCTGCTGGATGCTCAGGTCCAGACGCTGGTCGCCGAAATCGAACTCGCTGGTGGCCTCATTGACGATCGCGCCAATGGGCAGGCAGGCACCCGGCACATCCAGCTTCGCGCTCACATCGGGCGTCAGCTTCTTCAGGTCCACCCCCACCCGCTCGAGCAGCTTGCG
>NZ_CAJNBO010000121.1:0-533 GCF_905221015.1 Paraburkholderia nemoris
GCACCACACCTGGCATTCGGGCCATGCGGGTCAGATTGCTCGCAACCATCGTCAGTTTGAAGTGCTGGTCGACGCGCCGGATGCCACGATAGACCGTCTGCCGGATCCGACCGACCGTTTTACCCCAGCCGAAATGCTCTTCGATACGTTTGCGGATGATCTGGCTGATCCTGTAGCCCGCATGCCGCGAAGTGCGACCGTCGATCGCGCTACCACCTTGGCGATCATCGTTGCGCGCGACATGCGGCGTTACATTGCGAGCCCGGCAATCGTTCACGAAGTCGCGGGTGTCATACGCCTTGTCGGCACCGACTGTCTTCGTATGAGCGCCTGGCACGCAATCGAGCAATTGCAACGCGCTCGCCCGCTCGGCAAAACCATCCGCGTGACTGACCACGGCGCCGACCACCAGCCCCGAGCGGTTCTCCATCAGGATGTGCCCGTGGTAGCACAGGATGGCCGGGCTCTTGTGGCTCTTCTTGAACAATCGCGCCTCCGGATCAGTAGTCGACTCGTGCGTGGCATTGCTACGT
>NZ_CAJNBO010000122.1:0-533 GCF_905221015.1 Paraburkholderia nemoris
AACCACGTATAAGCGTAGCCGTCGGGGTGTTCGGCCTTGTATTCGTTCCACAGCAGGTCAAGCGTGACGCCCTTGCGCGACAGCTCGCGCCGCACAGTAGGCCAGTCGGGTTCGGGGCGTTGCCCTTCAACCCGGGGCGGCGGTGGGTACAGCAGCGCTTCGAGTTCGTCGTCAGAGAGAGTCGTGGGCAGCGGATAGCTGAGTCCGGCGCGTTGCATGCGCCGAACGTACTGTCCGACTGTGGTCGGCGACGCGCCAAGAGCTCGGGCGATCTCCCGATGGTTGAAGCCGCTTTCGAAATGCAGGCGCAGCACTTCACGAATTTTACGCATGGTCAACTTTGGGTATGCCATGTGGCTCCCGACAAAGTGTCGAGCGTGCCACGGTTGACCCGCGTCGCTACCTCATGCGGCTACTGTCCAGCTTCGCGTGAAATCGCTGTCCAGCTTGCCGTGAAATCCGTGTCCACCTTCGCGTGAAATGCCTGTCCAGCTTGGCGCGAAATCGCTGTCCAGCTTGGTGTGAAATACGCA
>NZ_CAJNBO010000123.1:0-531 GCF_905221015.1 Paraburkholderia nemoris
TGCGGGCTCGAGGCACTTTAGGCAGACGAGCTGACTGTCCATGTGGCGACAACTGATCGGGTCGGCGCCACAGGAGGGAATATACAAGTAGGCAAAAGAAAGCGGCTAGAACCCCCTGCTAAGCGGGTCCCGCAGCTCGCTCAGGGTAGTGGTGCATCTGGAATCTGTGTTCGTGCACCTGCACGCGCTTGTGACAAGGGCGTCATACTTCCGGCGGCGCTGCGCGCGCCGAAGAGCCGTTCATAAAACCGATCGCTACGTTTTAGCAAACCTCGACCCAATAACAAACCTCAACCGAGGCTCCTGGTTTCCCCTGCAGACCCGTCCGCGACGCACGCAGTGCGGAGTGGGAGCTGATGACTCCCTTGTCACTAACGCGGAATGTGCGAGAACACGGATTCCAGTCGCACCACTACCCGCAGCAGACCACGGTGCCCGCTTAGCAGGGGCTTCTAGCCGCTTTCTTTTGCCTACTTGTATATTCCCTCCTGTGGCGCCGACCCGATCAGTTGTCGCCACATGGACAGTCAG
>NZ_CAJNBO010000124.1:0-523 GCF_905221015.1 Paraburkholderia nemoris
CGGTACTGTGATGGGCTCGGGCTACCGCGCCTTCGACATAGGGTGCGGGTTTGCGGGTCTTGGGGCCACGCCTGCGCGTGCGTACCTGGGCCGGATCGACGCAGTGGGCCAACTCGAGCAGTTTGCCGGCAATCACATCGGGCGTAGCATCGCTCCAGTGCGACCATTCGTTCGGCGGCAGCGCGATGAGCATGCCCTCATACTGGCTGCGAATCTGCAAGGCAAGGTAATACGTCGAGACCTCGGGTGGCGCTGCACCGGTTTCATCGGCTGCAGCATGGGCAGTTTCAATACTGCGCTTGAGCGTGGCCAGCACGTTGTACGCCAGCACCGCGACGGTAAAACCCAGCAGCGCGGCCCGCGGATGACCCAGGGTGCGGATCTCGCTTTGCAGCACCGACTCGAGTCGCTGGAACATGCCTTCGATACGCCAGCGCTTGCGATATAGTCGGGCGATCTCGTGTGCGCCCACCGCGGCAGGCAGATTGCTCCACAGCCGGATCACCGTGTCGCCCGCCTCGGT
>NZ_CAJNBO010000125.1:0-523 GCF_905221015.1 Paraburkholderia nemoris
TCGCCATGCTCGCGCCGGCCGCCCACGCCGCTGACGGCACGATCACCTTCAATGGCTCCGTGGTCGGCACGACCTGCACGATCAACAGCGGCACGCCGAACTTCACCGTGAACTTGCCGCCGGTGTCGACCTCGACGCTGGCCACCGCTGGCGCCACGGCTGGCCGCGCGGGCTTCTCGATCCAGCTGTCGGCCTGCGCGCCGGCCACCGGTAACGCCACGGCCTACCTTGAGCCGGGTCCGACGGTGGACACGGCAACCGGTAATCTGTTCGTCGCCGCGGGCGGTGCCTCGAACGTGGAAATCCAGCTGCTGAACTCCAAGTACCAGCCGATCGTGGCGGGTGCGGCCACCGGCTCGCAGAACACCGATCTGGTGAGTATCGCCAGCGGCAGCGCAACCCTGAACATGTTCGCCCAGTACGTTGCAATGGGCGCGGCGACGGCCGGCGCAGCGAACTCGACCATCCAGTACACGATCAGCTATCAGTAAGCACTCAGCGCTACCCGCACGCGGGTAGCGCG
>NZ_CAJNBO010000126.1:0-517 GCF_905221015.1 Paraburkholderia nemoris
TGCGTGGGCCTCGCAGCTGACGATCGGTGAGGGCTACACCACCGGCGAACTGTTCACCTCGACGGCCTTCCGCGGGGTGCGTCTGGCCACCGACGACCGGATGCTGCCCGACTCGCTGCGCGGGTATGCGCCCACCGTGCGCGGTATCGCCACCAGCAATGCGAAGGTGACCATCAGCCAGAACGGCGTCACCATCTATCAGACGACGGTCGCGCCCGGCGCGTTCGAGATCAACGACCTGTATCCGACGGGTTATGGTGGCGATCTGAACGTGTCGGTCACCGAGGCCGATGGCAGCGTACACACCTTCTCGGTGCCGTACGCGGCCGTGCCGCTGTCGCTGCGCCCGGGGGTGAACCGCTACAGCCTCACGGCGGGTACGGTGCGCACGCCCGGCGTGTCCGGTAACCCGGCCTTTGCCCAGGGCACCTGGCAGCACGGCTTCACGAACCTGTTTACGGGCTACGCAGGGGTCAATGCGGCCCAGGGCTACGGTGCGGTCATGGCCGGCGGCGCC
>NZ_CAJNBO010000127.1:0-512 GCF_905221015.1 Paraburkholderia nemoris
GTCACGGTCACGGTCACGGTCACGGTCACGGTCACGGTCACGGTCACGGTCACGGTCACGGTCACGGTCACGGTCACGGTCACGGTCACGGTCACGGTCACGGTCACGGTCACGGTCCGGGTTGCGGTTGCCGTTCCAATCGCAATCCCGGTGGCGGTGACGGTGGCGAAAGTTGCAGCGGTGCAATGACGAGCCACGGCCGGTGGCGAGGCGTGGGCGCCAAAACGCGGCGATCGGTTTTATGAATGGCTCTTCGGCGCGCGCAGCGCCGCCGGAAGTATGACGCCCTTGTCACAAGCGCATGCACGGGCACGAACACAGATTCCAGATGCACCACTACCCTGAGCGAGCTGCGGGACCCGCTTAGCAGGGGCTTCTAGCCGCTTTCTTTTGCCTACTTTTCTTTGCGGCGGCCCCTCCATGTCAGGCTAGTTGTCGCCTCACCCGAACCGATTGATGTAAAGATGGGGGGCGGACAGCGAGTGGAAGATGAAACGCTATTCAGCGGAAAC
>NZ_CAJNBO010000128.1:0-508 GCF_905221015.1 Paraburkholderia nemoris
GATCTTGTTACTCCCCTCCGTCATTGACAGAAAAATGCGCTATTCAGGAAAGACCCGTCCCGGGTACCAGAGTGAGGCCGGTAACGTAGACATGAATTCACACCATGAACATCCGCGCGTGGCCGGCAGTGCAGGCGCACGCCCGCACGCACCGCCGGAATTCCGGTTCTGGCGGCGACGTCTGGCACGGCGCGTCGGCGCCTTTGCCACCGTTTCCGCCGCCGTCATGCTGGCAGCGAGCGCATGGGTCTGGCGCGACGGCCTCGTGCCGGCGACCCTGTCCGTGCGGCCAGGCCAGACCTGGGAGGAGGTAGTCAAAGGCTCGACCTTTCCCGTTGCAAAGCACTCCGACATGCGGAACAACGGTTCCGGAACGACGGATGTCGATGCGTCCGCGGTCGTCATCGTGTTCAATGACCCCATCAACGGCTTCACACTTCCCGCCACGCGGTCCGCAAAAATCACCTGGCGCAATGCACGGGTGGCCGCCATCACCGCGTCCCCCATG